>NZ_JAABRP010000055.1 GCF_011390875.1 Thiocapsa sp. | reverse complement strand
CGCGACCTTCCGCGACGGTCAAGGCGCGGGGTCGCGGGCCGGCCCGCCCCACTCTTGGAGACCTGACCTATGCGGCGCCGAACCGTCCTCTTCCTCTTGCCGATGGCCACCGTCATGACAGCGACCGCAGCCGCCACCCCCGATGTCGGTCCCGCCTCGCTCGGAGTCCCGATCGTCATCGCCCACCGCGGCGCCTCCGCCTACCTGCCCGAGCACACCCTGGCGGCCAAGGCGATGGCTCACGCAATGGGCGCGGATTTTCTGGAGCAGGATGTCGTTCTCACCCGCGACGGCCAGGCGATCGTCCTTCACGATCTCTATCTGGAAGGCGTCACCGATGTCGCACGGCGCTTTCCCGACCGCGCGCGTGCCGACGGGCGCTGGTATGCGATCGATTTCAGCCTGGCGGAGATCCGCAGTCTGCGCCTGCACGAACGGCTGGACCCCGTCACCGGCCAACCGGTCTTTCCCGAGCGGTTTCCCGCCGAGATCGATCTGTTCCGGATCCACACCCTTGAAGAAGAGCTGAGCCTGATCCGCGGCCTGAACCGATCGACCGGACGGACCGCGGGGATCTATGTGGAGTTGAAGCACCCCGCGTGGCATATTGCCGAGGGCCTGGATCCCGTGCCCGTCCTGATGCGCGAGCTGGACCGAGCCGGCTATCGTGGCCCGGAGGATCGCGTCTACATCCAGTGCTTCGAACCCGACACGCTCAAGCGTCTGCGCGAGGTGATCGGCACGCGGATCCCCTTGATCCAACTGATCGGCGAGAACGCCTGGTCGCCGGATCTACCGGTCGACTTCGAGCGGATGCGCACCCCCGAGGGCCTCGCAGCCGTCGCCGAGTATGCCGACGGAATCGGCCCCTGGATCGGCCAGATCCACCAGGGCCTGGACGAAACCGGCGCCCACCGGACCACGCGTTTGGTCGCAGACGCCCATACCGCCGGACTCCTGGTCCACCCCTATACCCTTCGCCGCGACGCACTCCCCGAGGGCTTCGGGGACTTCGAGGCGCTCCTTCGCTTCTTCCTCGTCGATCAGGGTGTCGACGGGGTCTTCACCGACCATCCGGATCTCGCCGTTCGCCTGAGAAGGGTGTTCATCGGCAAGGATCAGCCGGAGTAGACATCGGCCGCGCTCGAGCTTCGGCGCGTGCATCGACGTCCAGTCCCCTCGGTTTGGACCGAGCGTCCTTCTTCTCAGGACGCGCGCGGAAGCGCCGGATCCATCGCCGTTGCCTCCAACGTCACCGCGGCCGACGCGAGCGAGCGCGCCAAGTCACGCGCCCGCCTCACGGGAAAATGGGAGAACAAAAGAGTCTCGGCCGGGCCCCATAAAGTCACCCAAGCCACGATGATGAGGCTCTCGCTCAGCACCGTGATGAACCTTCCCTCGAACCAATACACGATCGCCTCGTTGGCCAGGATCACGAGTCCGACGACCAGGAACGCGACCAGAAAGGTCCAACGGCCCTTGTAGGCCAGCGCGCGGATCTCCTCCTCCGCATCCGCGCACTCCTCGCGAAAATGGCTTTGGATTGCCGTGCGTACCTCGCCGAGTCGACCCAAGTCGCCGCTCGGCACGCCGGCCGTGATTCGGAATCGTGAGCCCTTCGGATGCCCGGCCGCCTCTGCCCGAATCGCACGGGCGACCTCGGGGTGGATCCGCGGGCAGACCAGCGGGGAACCCTCGCGATCGAGCAACCGGTCGACCGAATGGACGTCAACTCGCAGGACGATGTCTTCTCGTAGGGGTTTCATGGGCGCGGAGACCTAAGGTATTGGAGCGATGCTGCTCGGCGATCTGCCGAGTCGCGCATCCTATCCCGATCCGATGTCGCCATGCAGGGGTCTCGCGCATGGCTCCTCGCGCCGAGACCCTCGAGCCGCCACTCGCGACAGTGCATTCCATCGACTAGAGTCCGGGGTGAACGATTGTCGTCGCCGCGCTCGAAAGCTGTCTCAGCATGGGGGAAACCGCGATGGTGAATACCGAGCCCACTCCGCCCAAAGCCAGCGTGATGGCCGGCCGAGGCTACTATTCGCGGCACTCGGAACCGCAAGGCGCGGCAGCGGCGCCGGGGTTCGGCTACCTCGCCGCAGCCGCTGCGGCCGTGCCTCTGCCGGCCGAGCGCTTCGCGCCGATCACGATCGCCGACTATGGCTGCGCGGGCGGCACCAACGAGGTGCGTCCCATGGAAATCCTGCTCGAAGGTCTCAGGACGCGCCGGCCAAGCACCCCGATCAACGTGCTCCATACCGACTTGCCCGAGAACGACTTCGGGTCCTTGTTCGCCCTGCTCGCCGATCCTGCACGTTCCTACCCGACCGGTCGCGAGCCGGTCTACCCGACCTGGAATCGGACCCTCGCCGAGTTTCTCGCACCCTTCGAGCCCGGCGGTGCGCTCTCCGGCGCGCTCGAGGTCGTCGAGCACCGATTCGACATTACCGACGACGCCCGCGCCTATCCGCAGTTTGCCTCCGACGGCGACGCCGAGACCTTCGCCGCCGCCTACACCGCCTTCGCACGCGCCATCACCGAGCCCTCCTTCTTCCGTTGGCTCCGCACCGACCGCCCGTCGGGCGAGCGCGATCGAATCATTGCCGACTTCTATCGAGACCTTCAGGCCCGCATCGCCGCGGACCCGGTCACGGCAACCTGCCATTGGCGCGTGGCGACGCTCCGCATCCGCCGCCCGGCATGAACCTCGACCCGCCGCTCGGCGCCTCGTCCTGAGCGACCGGTCCGGACGCGTTGCGGTCGGTCGCAGTCAATCCTTTGAGCGACTCTGGACGGCCACTTCCCGACACTGGCGCCTAACCGGTCGGGGTCCGCAGTGGCGTGGACAGCTGACACCGTCGCGCGCGGGGCGTGGCCTGGGCATCGGCGCGGCGGACGCTAGCAGTGCCCACGCTTTATTAGCTGCCCGGCCCCGAGAGCACCAACTCCATGCGGTACAACGCATCGGCGGTTTCCTTGCCGACGCGCAGCAGATCGGCGCGGGTCAGCCGGCGACCGGCCCAGCGCAGGCTTTCCGCCGTGGCATTGATCGCGAGCCGAGCTGTGTCGGTGATCACCCCGGTGCCTTCGCCGCTCGGCAGGCCGTCGGCCAGGGTCGCGCGGGGATTGGCCAGTACGAGCGAGACGCCGGCAGGGGGGGGCCGGTCGGCGACGGGGCCGATCTGATCCAGCAAGCCGTAGATGCGAAGCCCGTCGGGCATCGGCACCGCTTCAAGCAGCGTTGTCAGCGTGCGGGCATCGGCAAAAAAGAAGACGGCCCGCGGGAGTTGGTCGGCCAGAGCCGTTCCGGCCAACCTGTCGCCCGCGAGCAGCTCGATCAGCGGCAAGGGCTCCGTGCTGCGTGCGGCTACGCGCTGAACAGCGCGAACCGCCGCACGACCGAGCGGCGTGCCGTCGCTGAGCAACAGGGCGGCGGGCTCACCGTCGAGGCGCCAGCGCTCGGCAAGGGCCGTGGCCTGACGGGTCGCGGGGGCATAGAGCGCGACCTGATCGGCCGCGTCGGTGATCTGCGGCTCCACCGGAAACAGGCTGGGCAGTCCGGCGGCATCCAGCGCGGCGAGGGTCTCGGCAGAGCGCCCCGGCGTGAAGGTGCCGACGGCGGCAAGCAGCGGCTGTTCCGTGAGCCGTGCCGCCAGTGCATCGGCATCCTCGTTCGGTGTGACCCGGAACGGGACCAGCTCGATACGCCGCCCGTAGGCGCCACCGCGGGCGTTTTCGTGCTCGGCGGCAGTCAAGGCAGCGTCCCTCACGGCATCGGCGATGGCCGCGAAGCGTTCCTCTCCGCCGGTGATCAGAGCAAACCGAACAACGGCGTCGTCGACCCCCGGGCTCGCGGAGCCGGATAGAGCCTCCAAGTAGCTCGCCAGCGCGTCTACTTGGCCTGCCGTCAGCCGGTAGCGCGGCATGCCGGCATCCAGCGTGCGCCCGGCCGGGTCCATCCCCGCCGCCAGCGCCCGTTGCAGCGCATCGCGGGTATAGGCCGGGCGCGGGTTGAAACCTTGGCGCGGGGCGCCGAGGGATCGCCAATCAATGGCCGGCGCCACCAGGCCACCTTCGCTGCGCCCGCGCCCGTGTTCGCCGTGACAGCCGACGCACGGGAACTGCTCGGCAACCATCGCAATTTCGCCGATATCGACCTCGACCGGAGGCTCACCGCGGCCCTGTTGGAACAACAGCCGACCCGCGGCGAGGACGCCTGGCGGAGTGGCGAGTGTCGATGACGGACTGCTCGGACGCAGTTCGCCGGTCGCAGCATCGTCCACACCATCGGCACCTGCCGATGGCGCTGCCATCTCGAGCTGCGCAGACGGTGCAGCGCCCGGGGCAGAGCCTGTCACCGAGATCAGCGCCAGCCAAAGCCCGGCGCCCGCCCGGAGCATCAGCATCGCCGCTCAGCGCCGGGCCAGTGTGCCGCGGATCGCACCCGCGTCTGGCAGGCCGAACAAACGCAGGAAGCCTGCGTCCGGGGCGGCGCGCACCAAAAGCTGCTGCGGATGCGATTCCAGGTCGCTGGCGTAGGCGCCGAGTCCGACGAGTACCCGGTTGACCTCCGCGGGCTTCCCGGTCAGCAGTGTCCAGTCGTCGGGCACTTTCATCTGCGCCGCGTACTCGGTCAACACCTCCGGAGTGTCGGTGTCCGGATCGAGGGTGAGCAGGATAACGCGGGTTCGGGCGCGCTCGACCTCGGACAGCTTCGCCATCACGCCCTGCAGCAACTTCGTCGTGATCGGGCACGCGACGTCGCATTCGGAGTAGAAAAATCCGACGATGGCTGCAGGCTTGTCGGCCAAGGCAGTGGGCAGCGTGGTCACCGCTCCGTCGGGGCGCAGCAGCGGCAGATCGAACAAGGTGACGTCCGCCGCGGTCGCGGTGACGGCGCCATGGCCGTGGTGGTGGGCCTCATGGGCGTGTACGGGGGCAGTGGCGTAAAACCCGACGACCAGGAGTCCGGCGAGCGGTAACACAAATTGTGAAGCAATCAGGGGGCGGGCACTAGTCTTCGACTGTTGCATGGAGACCTCCGATCTGTTCGAAAGTGAGTCCGAGGCTGGCCGAACTCAGCAGCACGTTGTAGCGGCCGCGCTCGGGCAGGCGAACGCCCAGCCGGTATTGGCCGGGCTCGTCGGGCCGGGCGAAACCTCTACGGTGCCACCTGCCGTCCGGCTTCATGATGAGAAACTGCAGGTCGCGCACATTCGTCAGCGGGCTGCCAGCGGCATCCGCTAGGGCGACAATTAGATCCGCATCGCGCGTGGGCTCGCCGATGAGCCGGGCAACGGTCGTCGCGGCACCGGCGCGATCGGGACCGGCCCCGCGCGTCCCGGCGACGCCGAAGGGCAGGCAGTTGACGACTGGCGGCGCCGCCAGCGCGACGATCAGCTCGTAGTCACCGGCCGGACCGACGCGGGCTGTAGTCACATATCGGCCGTCGCCGAGCTCCAGCAGCCGACGGTCGCGGACGGCGACGCGCTGCGGCTCGCCGGCCTTCAGCCGAAAGGCGTTCATCGGTGCCAGCATGCCGTCTTCCATATAGACGAATGCCATGCGGTCGCCGGCATTTACGACCACGGCGCCGCCGCCGTGGGGGATGGCGGCGACCAGCGGGGCGACCTCGGCGATGTTCGCAGGCACAGAGTCCGCCGCGGCTTCGGATCGGGTACCGGCAAGCGACGCGGTCACCGCTGTCGGCTTCGCCATTGCCGGGCCGAGACCGGGCGCCGTCGTGCCGAAGGGTACATCGATGACCGCCGCCTCCCGGTTTCGCTCGAGTCCCTTCAGCGCGATCAGGCTGACCCGCGGCGCGGCGGTGTGGTGCACGTAGGCATAGTCTCCGGTCAGGACCAGATCGTCCGGCGCATTGATGAATTCCAGCGCCTGCAGCACACGAGCGCGGGCCAGATCGACGATGCCGACCAGCCCCGAGCTGCGATCCAGCGTCAGAAGGATCCGGCCGGCAGCCCCCACGGCCAGCATGTCGGCGGCGCCCGGGAGCGCAATCGGTGCGAGCGCTCGGCCGGTATCGGCCGCAAACGGCATCAACTTGCCGCCGTGCCGAGCGCCGACGGCGACATAGACCGTGTCCGCGAGCGCCGAATAGGCAAGTGCCGCCGGACGCCCCTTCGTGCGTGCGCGCCAGACGACGGTCGGGCCGATGGCGTCTATCGCCGTCAGTTGCCCGTCCGCCGCCAGCGCGAAGACACGCTCGCCGTCACTGTCCAACACGAGCCGAATTGGACCCGGACCTACGTCGATACGCGCATCGCCGACGTCGGCCTCCCCTGCTTCCTTTGTTTCCACGGCAACCGCGACACCGGAGCCGCCGAGCCGCGTCACGGCGCCGGCCGCGTCAAGCGCCACCCATAGCGCCCCGGTTCGCAGGTCGCGCAGGATTTCGCCGGGGCTGCCGTCGAGGGCCAGCGTGATCCGGCGGCCGTCCTCCAGGTCGACGCGGGCGATGCCGCTGGACAGGCTCAGGTAAGCCGCGGCGCCGGCGTCGTCGATGGCGAGATCCCGTACCGGCTCGCCGATGGGCTCGACCAGCAGCAGGTTTGCCGTGGCTAAATCCAGGCTCGGGTCCGCTACGGCCAGGGTATTGTCTGCGTTTGCGGTCACCACGGTGAAGCCGTTCAGGTCCGTGACGCCGGTCGGCAGTGCGCCCTTGCCGCTGAATCCGCGGGCGACTTCGACGCAGTCCTCGGGGGGTGTCGGTTCCGGTCCCGGCCGCGGCCTGATCCAGGCCGACGGGTGCAGGCCGCGCAGTGGGTAGCCGCCGCCTGCATTGCGAATGTCTACCGCCAGTTCGACGCTGGTGTCGGCGCGAGGGGCTCCACCGGCCGGGTCACCGGTCGTCAGCGTCATCTCGATGCCCGCGCCTTGGACGGGCGCGCCGAGCGCCGCGAGCAGAGCCAGCCTCAGTTCTGCGCGACTCGGCATGCACTCCCCACGGGCGCGTCGCCGACAACGAATGTGCCCCAGACGCCCCCCGCCCAGAGGTGGTTGGGTCCGTCGCGATAGATCCAGCAACCCGGCCGCGCGCCGTCCTTGAGCCGCGCGGTAACGGCCTTCTCCACCGAGACCAGGCTTGCATGGGCAGAGCCGAAGAAGGGGAGCATATCTTGGTACTCGTGGCCATAGACCAGGAACGCCCGCTGGCGTGCGCGTCCCGCCGGCTGCAATACATGGAAGACGACGTCTGCGCCCTCGGGTACCTCGATGCGCGGTGTTGCAATCTCGCCGTGGCTCGGCAGCAGAAAGTCCGGCGGGAAAACGACCCCGTTCAGGTCGGTCGTGCGCGAGCGTCCGAGCCGCGCCCAGAACGGCGCCGAGCGATAGCTGACGCCCTGTTCACCAAGGTCGTAGGAGTCGTCGCAGACCAGGCAGTCCGGCACGGGCTCGCCGTTGTGTTGCAAGTTCAAGCCGTCCTGGAACAGCAGCACGATCTCGTGGTGCACGCGGCCGTCGGCGCCGCGGATGAGGGCATGGCTGCCGGCACCGATCGGCTCGGCGGATGTCGGATCAAGATACTCCGCGCCCTCCTCCTCGATGACCAGCGCGCCGATCAGCCCCGAGACGCCGTGGCTGATCGCATCGCCATAGGAGACCAGGTTCACGGGTCCGAAGGCGTAAGGCGTGGCGACCAGCGCGTTGCCGTCTTGTTCCAATATCCCCGCATACCAGGTGAAATTGGCCGTCGCGCCGGGGGCTGCTACCTCGGCCGCGTCGTTGACGCCGGTGAGCGCGCCGTCGAAAATCGCCGCGTTGTAGGAGACGAGTTGCGGATGCAGCGTGACATTGCTGGACGGCTGCAGGTCGCCGGCATCCGACGGCGGGTCGCCGACGCGCCTGCCCACATTGAACGGCACGATACGCGGCATCAGGGCGTCCCAGGGATCGTCCGGCAGTGTCTGCGGCAGCTTGTTGGTCAGCGCGACCTTGATGCAGTCGCCCGCGTTGGCGCGGATCACCAAGGGCTCCAATGCCTTGACGCCGCTTCGGATGGCCGGCCCGTCCTCGGCGGAGATGAAGACCAGCGCGTGCTCGTCGGTGATGCCATGGCGCGGGTCATAAGCCAGCGGCGTGCCGCCGGTCAGGTCCTTGGCCTGCCAGGCCTCGATGGCGAAGCGGCGAACCGGTGCGTCGAGGGGGCAACCCGTTTGGGGATCGAAGTCCCCGGCATTGTCGAACGTCAGCCGGCCGTCGGGGTTGTCCGGCAGCGGCTTCAGTCTCTCGTCGGTCTGATCCGTGCCGTTGTAGGTGCGGATCAGCCCCCAGGCCCCGTTCCAGAGCGCATCCACCGATGCCACCTTGTAGAGATAATCTGTTGCGAAGTTTTGGACATTGTTGAACGCCGGCAGCCGCATCTCGAAATGCTCGGAAATACCGATTTCCTGGGCGCCGACATAGGGCGACTGCGGGTTGTCCATCTCCCGGCGCCAGCGCAGCCCGTGCACTGCGAACATGTGCTGCACCTCTTGGGCGCCCTGCACGATGCGGATCTGGGCCCGGTCGCCCTCGTAGGCCTCGAACAGCTCGGTGCCGGGGTCACCATGGGTCGCGGTGTCGAAGACCAGCGCCATGTCCCCCTCGGGGCCGGACTTCTGCTGCTTGACGCTGTTCGACGGACCCTCGGCGACGCGCAGCGGGATCGGTTCGTTGCGATAGTTGACCAGGTAGGGGTCGTGGTGGTCCTTTGAGATCGCCTCGGGCTTCTCGGGCGGGGCAACGGGCTTGCCGTGCTCGGAGCGGACCTCGGTCAGCCGCTCCAGCACCGCGTCGCGGGCAACCTCCGGGGCATCCGCGAGCAGGCCTTCGAGACCCTGCGGCTCGCCGCCGCCGGCTTCGCAGTCGGCGCCGTCGCCGGCCTGCAAGCGCTCTTCCCCGCCGCGGCCGAAACAGGGGTCGTAGAGCAGCGCGAAATCGGCGATGGCCATCGCGAATTCACGGTGGTCCGGATGGGTCTCGGGGTCGTCGGCACCGACGATTCGGGCCTGGCTGCCCACCGCGCGTCCGCGCTCCATCGGCGTGTCGTTGTCCGGCGGCAGCCATTCGGAGCCGGCAGGCTCGATCAGCAACGCCGCATAGAAGCCGTGCTGCTGGATCGACGATGGCGCGAAATGGTCGTGGGTGAAGACGGTTCGGATGGTACGGTCTTTGCCCGCCAAGCTGCCCTCGGAGGCGATCAGCGGGTCCGCGAGCCAGCGCTGCACCGTGGTCTGGTAGACGTCGGGCGCGATGGCGAGGTCCATTGCTTCGCCGCTGACCGCGTCGACGGCGCTGCCGCCGGGTGCATGGCTGGCTTCGATGCGCTCGTGCACGGCCTCGATCGCGAAGGTGCCGTCTTCGTAATTGAAGCCGTTGCCGGAGCCATCCGAGGAAGTCACGTCGAACTTCACCAGATGGATGTGCTGGCCGATGGTGTCCGTCGGCGTGCGCACCTGGAAGTCGTCGAGCTCCAACTCATAGGGCGTGCGGTTGGTGTGGAAGAACTCGATGCAATCACCCGAGTGGGCGCGGAAGAAGAAGGGCTTGGCCTCGGCGGTGCGCTTGTCCTCGAAGCGCTCAACGTCCTCGTCCAGTACGTTGATCCGCGCCTGCGGGTCATGCCAGCCCCATTGGTTCACAATCAGGTCCGTCTGGATAGCCGAGACCCGGTATTGCACCGGGTCAAGCCCGTTCCACCCGTCGGACAGCCTGCAGGGGTCGGCAAACGGGGCTCCCGGCTGCGGCGGCATGCCGTTCAGAACGAAGTCGTCGGCGCTGCCGTCCGGACGGCGGCTCGGCACCGAGGGCTGCGCATGGAAGTCCATCGCTGCCTGCTCCAGCGGTGTGCCGTCCGCCGGCAGGATGTTCAGCACCGCGCTCTCCAGCACACCCGAGAAGTCACCGCTTCGCACCGCGTATTCGACCAGCGCATCCGGGCTCATCGATGCCGCCTCGGCCGCACTCAGGCCCGAAAGGCCGCGGGTGCCGGCCTCGACGATGTGCCGGGGCAAACCGGCGTCCTCGGCTAGGTCGAGGGGCGGTTGCGGCGCTCGCCGACCGGCCTTGCCGGCGATGTAGAACGGATAGCCGGGCAGCCCGGCTGCGTAATCCGGCTCGGGCGGCATCGCCTGCCCGGGCAGCGGCACGACGGCCGGGATCGGCGTGCCGGAATCGGCGACGGTCTTGCCGTTGAGCGGATCGGTGCCGGACCCGAGCTCGCCGTCCGGCAGCCGCCGGGTGCCGTCCTCGAGCACGTCGTGCGCCCGCCACAAGGCCCACATGCCCTGAGCGAAGTGCGGGTAAAGGTGGCAGTGGAAGATCGAGTCACCCGGGGTCAAATTGCGGTTGCCGCTGCCGCCGTATTCGATGGGGTAAGAGAAGCCCTGTTGCGGTGCGATGGTCTGGGAATCCAGATAGCTGCCGGTGCCGCTCTCCCGCTGGGAAAGCCATTGGTGGGCGTGCAGGTGGAAAACATGGGTCTCCTTCGGCCCCGCGTGCAGATTGCGGAACTCGACCCGATCGTTCAGATAGGAGTGGTGAACATTGGCCGGGTCGTCCGCGTAGGTCGGCAGCAGGGCCGGGTCGCCGTTGGCCCAGGACTGCAGGAAGAACTCCTCGTACAGGCATTCCTTGCAGTCCGCAGCAGGGCCGATACCCTTGCGGTTCGCAAGCAGGATGCTGCCCATGCCGCTCGCGCCGTAGTTGATCGCGAAGCCGTCACCGATGCCCGCGAGCTGGCCGAAGTTTTCCAGCTCTTGGAATTCGTCCCGGTAGAACGTCTTCAGCTCGTCGTGGAAGACGACGGTGAACTCGCGGAAGGCCGGTGACTCCTCGCTCTTGTTGTCGACAACGATGGCATTGATGTCGCCGTGCACCAGCTCGAAGGCGTTCTTGCCCTTGTCCGGGCGCGGCTTCAGCATGTTCAGCACCGGATCACCGTTCGCGTCCAGCGCCTCGTAGTCCAGAAAGGCGTCGCCGGTCGCCGCTGCGCGGGCCAGCGCGAGCTGCTCGGCGGTCACTTGGCTGCGATAGAGGCGACTGCCTGCCGGAGTCACATTGACGACCCCGAACAGACCATGCGTCAGACTGCTGCCGTCTCCCTGGCCGCCGGCCGGCGCATCGTTGGAGAAGAACAGGAAGGTGCCGGGGCGCTCAAGCTTGTAGCGGTAGACGACGGTCTCGCCAGGCTCGACGCCGGTCAGACCCGTGACCTTCGGGTCGAAGGTGTCGCCGTCGGGCGCCATGCCGGAGATGGTGATACCGGCACGACGGGTCGTCGGCCAGTTGTTGCCGCCGTCCTCCTGGGGTGCGTCGTCGGCTTCGGCGAGTATTAACCGACCGTCGTCATCCGGCGTCTCGGGCCCGCCCTTCGCGGCAACCTCGATCTCTTTCGCCGCTATCATATCGGTACCGCTGTCGGGCTCGGCGCCGCGGTCATCGCCGTCCCCGTCGCTGAAGTCCGGCTGGGTCGGCTGCAGTAGGTTCGTGAAGCTGATCACCAGCGTGTCGCCGACCCCGCCGCGCAGCACCAGCGGGCGCGGGCGCTTGTCGGCTTGCAGCCGGACCTCGCCCGGTACCTTCTCAGCCGCGTCCGGCAGGGCCTCGGCGCATTCGGCAGCGTCGGGCGGACAATGCACGACGTCTCGGGCCAGCGCGTAGATCATGCCGTAGGGATTGTAGGAGCCGAAACGGTTGTAGATCAGCGGCTGATCCAGGGCGACCACGTCCGCATAGATGGTCCGCCCGCCGTTGTTGTCGCCCTTCGAGACCGCGTCGCAGCCGCTAAGCGGCAGCAACAGCGTAGCGACGCAAGCAAAGTGGAGTGCAATGGTCAGGTATGGCCGCGTGCGCATGGCGTCGGAACTCCCGTTGACCCGCTTGGTGTTTTGACCTCGGTGTGATCGTCGTCCGTCAAGCGTGCGCTATTCGGCGGACTGCCGGCCGCGGGATCGCGTTTGCTACTCGATGGAGAAGTTATCCAGAAGCAGTGCCGACGGGCGATGAAAGCGCAGTGCGGAGCGGTTCTTGTGTACGCCCGTCAGCGATTGCCCGTTGCTGGACATCCATCGCAGGGTGCCCTTAAAGCCCCCCGACGGGTCGAACAGGCCAACTGTCCACGGGCTAGACCAGTTGGATCCGACGCGCGGGGACGGCGAGGACTCGAGCGTCAGAACGTCGCAGAGCATCTCGATATGGCTTGCCGCGATATTGGTGTCACCGTCCGGATAGGCTAAGAACATCGCGAAATCGTTGAACGGCATCGAGTCGAAGCGACAGAAGCGCCAGTGATACCACAGGCGCTGGCCAGGGGCGAATTCGACGTCGACGCATTCGAGCCAAGCGCCGTCGGCACCGACGGTGATGCGGTTGTTGCCGTCCACGTACTCGTGGTCGATGCGTTCCGTCACCGCCGAACCGAGGCCCGCAGCAGCGTCCTGCGCGGCTTGGACAGGGTCGTAGTCGTGGTCGGAGGGCCGCGGCAGGGGTTGTCCGGTGTGCAGGTCGATGCGGTGGCCGTCGGTCAAGTCGATGCCGTAGGGATCGTCGATAACGGCGAAGTGCTTGCCTCTGACGGGGCCGATGACCGGGTCGGCAGCGTTTTTTGGCTGAAACCGTTCGACGATGCGGCAGCGTCCGGTTGCGATGAAACCGCTGAAGTCACCGCGCTGAAAAAAATCGTTGTCTGTCGGTATCGGCATGCGGAACGCCTCGCTGTCGCTGGCTACATGTGCTGCGCAAGGCACTGGCGTGCCCGATTAGCCCGACACTGGCATCACTCGCAGGGGCTGGTTCAATGCCAGGATCGTGTATGAATCCCCCGCAAACGCAATGCTAATGAATGGAGTCACGCCGCGCTCACCCGGCAACGACAGCCGCCACAGCCGCCGAATTCCTGGAGCGGCGCGCGGAAACCCTCTCAAAAACCGCCTCATTCTCTGACTTCGGAAAGTAGACGGCGGGAACGACTGCGTCAATCCGTCCAACGACGCGGAAAACAATTGATTTTACATGGTTTATAGCCGGAAATAATCGCATGAGACGATCGGATAGGAAAATCCATGCACCCCTAAGCGTCCAGGCCCCATGACGGCGGCGGCAATGCAAGGCAAAGAAACGCCGACCACCCGGCGCCAGCGGGCGGGAACATGGATCGAAACAACTGCTCGACCTAGATCGCACTGCGTCGCGTCATACGCCCAAAGGAAACATCAGCCGAAGCACTCCGCGCCGCAGCCACATCATTCTCGCAGTAGATCATTGAATATATTATTATTGATGCACCGTGATGGCGCGGACCTCCACGGTTCGGACGCGGCGCGGTCGACAATTTTGAGACAGGAAGAAAGTGGGCGGACGCTATCCAGCCCCCTCCGCTCGCGCGGCGTGCATTGGCTCGGCTCGGTGGTCGGTCTGGGTCGTCTGCGCGCGCGCAGGCTCAGGGTCGTGGGTGACCGCAATGCCCCATTAAACCGCCACTCGACAGGGTCGGGTCGATGCGGCACTCGCTGTCTACCAAACGCCCGAGGGATCGGCCGCCGGGCCTGGCCCTTACACCCTGAACAAGAGCGACACCTCGCAGCGTTCGCCGGTTGCGCGGGTGTCGATTCGATCCGCCTCGACGCTCGAGAGGTAGCCCGAGAGTCCGGCCGCAAAGCTCTGCTCCTCGACCAGATCGCCGCGTGGCATGCGGTGCGCGGAGAGTGCCGGGAGGGAGCCCTCGTAGGTCATCCGGACCCGCACGTCGAAATCGTCGAAACCGATGCGAAGTCCGATCTCCGAGCCGTCGCGCCGGTTCGCATGGATCTGCCGTAGAACGTCCCTCACCACGGAACCGATGCGGTCCGCCTCGACCTTCGGGAGCTTCCATGCGCTGGCCTGGCGCTGCAGAAAGGCGTTTAAGGTCTCTCCCGGCGCACCCTCGGCCAGCGAGAGGCTGTCGTAGCGCCAGCGCCCGAGCATCAAGATCAGATTCAGGCCGACCGCCGTGACGACGGCGATGGACATCGCCGAATTCGTGAGCTGCCTTGCGAGGAGCGGGAGTGCCTTGAAGAACTCCGGGAAGACCAGGACGCCGATCCCCAGCATCACCGGAAAGCCGACAACGATGCTGGAGCGCAGGGTCATGGGCCGACTGGTGGCGACTTGAAGACCCGCGACGAACATCATGGCCCCGTTGAAGAAGAGCACGGCACCCATGACGGGTTTCGGCATGTGTGCGATGAACATGGTCAACATCGGCAGACAGGCCAGAACCAAGAGCAACCCCACAAGATACCAGGCGATGATGCGACTGGTGATCCCGGTCGTCTTCTGGACACCGACCAGGCTCGGACTGGCGGCGCTGGCCGTGGTCCCGAGGAGACCGCACGCCATACAACCCAGGCCATCGGCCGCGACGCCGCCGCGCAGCCGCGGCATGTTCGGCCGCCGCCAAGCCGCATCGTTGATCTGCTCGCAGGTGGTGAGCACGCCGACCGTACGCAGACCGTTGGCGAGTGCCGCAATCAGGAACATCACCAAGACCTCGATCGAGAACGCGAAGGAGATGCCTTGCAACGTGGGAATCGCGACGAAAGGCACGCCGGCGGCGGTGGCAAGATCGGCGGGCGTGAACACCCCGAGCCAGGCCGCCGCCACGTAGCCGGAAAGGATGCCGAGCAGCGCGCAAAGCAGCTTGAAGAGACCCCTGCCCCAAACGGCAAAGGCCAGGATCGGTATCAGCGTGGCCAGCGCGGTCCAGAGAACCGAGGTGAAGGCGTGCTCGGTCAGGAGTCTCTCGTCGAAGACGACGGCCATTCCGATGCGACAGAGCTCCATCCCGACCGCCATCAGGATCACGCCGGAGACCACGGCCGGGAACACCTTGCGCAGCAGCCCGATTGTCCGCGAGAAGAGGATCTGGAAGGCGCCGGCCAACAGGGTCATGCCGAACACCAACGGCATCCCGCCGGCCGCCACTGCAGCCAGGCTCGCGGGCAGATAGGTCGCGGTCACGACCGGCGGCAGAAAGAAACCCGAACCGATGCCCGGGAGTCGGATCGCCTGCAAGGCGGTCATGATCGCGATGGCAACGAGGCCGCGCGCCATCGCCTGTTGGGAATCGACCGCGGAGCCGCCCGCGGCATGGACGACGATCGCAATCAACACCAGCGTGGGACAGATGATCGCGGCGTGCTGGACGGCGACCAGGAGTGCTTTCAGCCACGGCGGCCTCTCGTCGAGGCCGTAAACCAGATCGGACGGACGCTCGGCCATCAGGAAGCCCGCACGCCCGGGCCTGCTCGGGTCGCACGAGTGCCGAAGAGCCGATGCGGCATGCGCTCCTTTCCTGCCGGGCTATGATCCATGGTCGAGCCTCCGCGGCGCCGACATTGCAGCATGCAGGTTGGCGTAAATCATAAACCCGTCCAGAATCATGAGCTCACTTTAAACCATTCGGTTGCGATCAAAGCTAGCCAACAAGACCGGCACAATCAAGCACGAGCAATATCGACCAGTTCGCCCTTATTGGCGGATCACCTACGCTGTGGATGGCGGTGACCCCGGCAGTCATTCCTGGAGTGATTCAACCGTCCGAGGTGCTGCGTCGCACCATGAGCCGAACAGGAGTCTGAGATGAAACGCTTCAGAAACATCCTCTTCGTCGCGGATCCCGAGAAGGTTTGCAGGTCCGCCTTGGAACGCGCGGTCCTGCTGGCCGAGAACAATCAGGCCGAGCTCGCCGCAGTCGACGTGATTCCCCGCCTGGCCCCCGGGTTTCGCCTTTGCGACGGCGACACAACCACAGAGGACCTTCAGGCGGCAGCGACGGAGCAGCGCCTGCACCGACTGGAGTCTTTGATCAAACCCTACGAGCCGCGGCTGCACATCCGGGTGAAGGTGCTGACCGGGACACCCTACCTCGAGATCATTCGCGAGGTCCTGCGCAGCAAACATGATCTGGTGATCCGGCCGCCGGAGGATGCGGGTTGGTTCGGCCGGTTGCTCGGCAGCGACGACATGAACCTGCTGCGCCAGTGCCCCTGTCCGGTTTGGGCCATCAAATGCAAGGGATCAGGGTCCTTTCGACGGATCCTGGCGGCGGTCGATGTGGACGACAGCCTCCGTCCGGAGGCGATGAACCATGCGATGAACCTCCGCATCCTGGAGATCGCGGGGGCTCTGGCACTGTCGGAATTCGCCGATCTGCATGTTGTCCATGTCTGGGACGCGATCGGCGAGATCCTCCTCCGCGGGGCCGTCGTCGGCGCCCCGGAAGCGGACGTCGCGGCCTATGTCGACCAGGTCCGAGAGCGCCATGCGTCCTATTTGGCGGCACTCCTGCAGCAGGTCACCGGCATCTTGGGAGCAGATGCAATGGACTTTCTGAAACCGAAAACGCATCTCCGGCGCGGAGAGGCCAGAAGAAAGATCCCGGCGCTCGCACGCAAGCTCGGCGCCGATCTTGTCGTGATGGGCACGGTCGGTCGTGGCGGCATCCCCGGTTTGCTGATGGGCAACACGGCCGAAGCCATTCTGCAGCAGGTGGATTGTTCCGTTCTTGCGATCAAGCCACCCGGATTCGTCACATCGGTTGCGCTGGACGGCTGAGCTCCGACCAACCGAGCCCGCGACACGGGCGGTGCTTAGCCTGCCTCGACGCGCGCGCGATGCGACACCGCGCTGAGCTCCTCCGGCCAACAACCGGCGGGCGGCCCGAGCTCGGCGCCCTCCCCTTCGAACCGCACCAGATACAGCTCCCGTTCGGGGTCCTCTTCGAGGTGTCCGATGTTGAGGATGACACCGCGTGTCCCGGCGGCCGCGATCAAGGCATCCTCGGCGAGATCCGGGATACCGCCGTCGTTATAGATATCCGCGGCGGCGTAGACCAGATCGCCCGGACCCAACTGATCAAGCTGCAGTTCACTGAGATCCATCAAAGACTCCCGTTGTTGAGATGTGTTGTGGGATTCACGACCCGACGCAGGCGGGGTGTCGTTCGAGAGCCGACATCGATGCGCACAGGAAGGCCATCCACTATTTAAAAATCAATACGATAGATGATTCATCCGGCGTGGCACACGGTTTGCTGAATGAGTCGCCAATACAGACGCAAGACTCAAGCCACGGCTTGAGCCACCGTCCCGACTCACTCGCCCATTGCCACGCCAACCGGAGACATGCCATGTGGGATTACTCGGAAAAGGTTCAGGAGCACTTCTTCAATCCCCGCAATGCGGGCGCGGTCCCGGATGCCAACGCGACGGGTGACGTGGGCTCCCTGTCCTGCGGCGATGCGCTGCGCCTGACACTCAAGGTCGACCCGGAGAGCGAAGTGATCCTCGATGCCGGCTTCCAGACCTTCGGCTGCGGCTCGGCCATCGCCTCCAGCTCGGCGCTGACCGAGATCATCAAGGGTATGACGCTCAACGAAGCCCTCGAGGTCACCAATCAGGACATCGCCGATTATCTCGACGGACTGCCCGCCGAGAAGATGCACTGCTCGGTGATGGGTCGCGAGGCCCTGCAGGCGGCGATCGCCAACTATCGTGGCGAGGAATGGAAGGACGACCACGAGGAAGGCGCCTTGGTGTGCAAGTGCTTCGCGGTCGATGCGGTCCTGATCGAGAACACCATCCGCTCCAACGGTCTCTCCACGGTCGAAGAGGTCGCGAATTACACCAAGGCGGGCGGCGGCTGCTCGGCCTGTCACGAAGGGGTGGAGGCCATCCTGAGCCGCGTCCTCGCCGAGCAGGGCAAGACGTTCGACCCCTATGCCAGGGCACCCGAAGCGGCACCCTCGGCCGGCGGCCGCAAGCTCGGCAACCTGGAGCGCATCCGCCGCATCGAGCGATCCATCGAGGCCATCCGCCCGAATCTGCAGCGCGACCACGGCGACGTGGAGCTGATCGATGTCGACGGCAAGAACGTCTACGTCAACATGACCGGCGCCTGTGTCGGTTGCCAGATGGCATCGACCACGCTCGATGGAATCCAGCAGCGTATCGTCGAAGATCTCGGCGAGTTCGTGCGGGTGCTGCCGGCGAAGGCGATGCGTAAGAGCGCGTAGGAGCCGCCAGCCGCCAGCCGCCAGCCGCCAGCAAAAGGATAATCGATGACCGAGGAAAGGTCGGCGCAAAAGCGCAGCCATTCGCAGGAGGCAGGCGGCTGGAAGCTCGAACCCCACATCTCACGAGGCCATCACCCATGACCACTCCACCCGACACCCAAGGCATCTATCTCGACAACAACGCCACCACCATGGTCGCGCCAGAGGTGGTCGAGGCCATGCTGCCCTTCTTCACGGAGCAGTTCGGCAATGCCTCCTCGATCCATGCCTACGGCAACCGCGTCGGCCACGCCATCAAGCAGGCGAGGCAGCAGGTCCAGGCATTGCTCGGGGCCGCGCAGGACTCGGAGATCGTCTTCACCTCCTGCGGGACCGAGTCGGACTCCACCGCCATCCTTTCGGCCATCAAGGCACAACCGGAGCGTAAAGAGATCATCACCACGGTCGTGGAGCATCCGGCAATCCTCGCGCTCTGTCAGCACCTGGAGACTGAGGGCTACAAGGTCCATTACCTCACGGTCGACGGCAAAGGCCGGCTCGATATCCAGCAATACATGGACCTGCTCTCGGACCGCGTCGCGATCGTCTCGGTGATGTGGGCGAACAACGAATCCGGCACACTCTTCCCGGTTCAGGAGATGGCGGAGCTGGCGAAATCGGCCGGGGTGCTCTTCCATACCGACGCGGTCCAAGCGGTCGGCAAGCTCCCCATCGATCTGAAGGACACGGCAATCGACATGTTGTCGGTGTCCGGACACAAGCTGCACGCGCCCAAGGGCATCGGTGTGCTCTATCTGAAGCGCAACACGCGCTTTCGCCCCTTGCTGCGCGGCGGGCATCAGGAGCGCGGCCGGCGTGCCGGCACCGAGAACAGCGCCTCCATCGTCGGGCTCGGCAAGGCCTGCGAGATGGCAATGGAGCACATGGAGTACGAAAAGACCGCCGTGCGGGCCATGCGCGATCGGCTCGAGCAAGGCATCCTCGCCGCCGTGCCCAACTGCTTCGTGACGGGCGATCCGACCAACCGCCTGCCGAACACCAGCAACATCGCCTTTGAATACATCGAGGGCGAGGCGATTCTGCTGCTGCTCAATAAGCTCGGGATCGCCGCTTCGAGCGGATCGGCCTGCACCTCCGGCTCCCTCGAACCCTCCCACGTGATGCGCGCGATGGGGATCCCCTTCACCGCCGCCCACGGCACCACGCGCTTCTCGCTCTCGCGCTACAACCGCATGGAGGAGATCGATCGGGTCATCGAGGCCGTGCCGCCGATCGTCGCCAAGCTGCGCAAGCTCTCGCCCTATTGGTCCGACAGCGGCCCGGTATCCGATTCAGCCGGGGCCTTCGCACCGGCCTACGCCTGAGCAGGTCTCGCCCATAAGGACGGCAAAACCTCGGTCGCTCGTGACATCCGCTCAGCGGTGTCACACATGCGCCGTGGCGCTCTGCGCCAAGTGCCGGTGTCCGACGCCGAGGCCCGATCATCGGCCTCGCCAAAACCGCGCCCGGTGCGGTATGCGATGTTTTTGGATGGGATCGGCCCCGCCGGATTTGACGACCGCTGGAGACGGCGCGGTTTAAGATTCTAAAAATTATAGAATTTTAAACCGCGTCCCCGCTAACGGCCGTGAATGCACCAAACGTCGACCTCACTCGAAAGTTAGCATCTCGCTCTGGACGCGGTTTAGAGCTCACCGATTGAAACCCGCAAAGGGCAAGATGGTGAAGGGGTTGTCCGAGACGTCGACCTCCGATGGGCCGAGTGGCGTACGGATCCGGATGCGATAGTCATCGCTCGGCCGCAGCCAACCCCGCGGGATCGTCCAGAGATACGAACCTGCGTTCGCGACGGTGACCGACCCGCTGATGCGGCTGACGAACCGGCTGCCTTTGAATAGATCGAGCGCCACTCGGGGACCGGAGAAACCCGTCCACCTGATCTCGACCGTATCACCCTGAATGAGTGTGATCCCGGCATCGCTCGGAAAAAGGACGGTCGGAGGAGGCCCCGGCTCGATGCTGAAGGGGGAATCGGAAAAATCCACTTGCGACCGATCCCGCAGGGAGCTGATCTTGATCCGATAATCGTCGCCGGCCCGCAGGCTGTGCGGAACCACCCGCGTGTAGGAACCGGTATTGGGGACGATACCCTTGTAGCCGACGGGCCCGACAAGCGCGGCACCGTCGTAGAGATCGATCTTCACCCACGGCCCGCTGAACCCCTGCCAGGAGAGCGTCACCGGCTCCCCGGTCTTCAGGACAACACCCGGTCCGTTCGGGAAGTGCACCGTCGGGATCGAGCAGCGAACGTCCAGGACGGCCATTCCCTGCGCCGAGGCCACACCCGGTGACTGCGCGACGACATAGACGGGGCGCCAACCACAGGTCCACGGCCGGTACGGGACCTCCAGGGTGAAGATGTCATGCGCGCGAAGGTGCGGGATCAGCTCGTGATCGAACGCCTTGCCGCCCACCAAGGGGTCATCGTCGTAGAAAAACACCGAGATCGAATCGACCGGGCGTGCTCCGTTGCGCAGGGTGACCCCGATTTTGACCTCGCGGTGCTGATCGACCAGGCTCGGCACGAGGTCGAACCTCTCCACGATCAGGTCGGCCTCGCTTGCGGTCCTAACCGCTTCGACGTCGTCCTGGCTCGTTTTCGGGGCGATGAAGATCGGCTGCCGATAGAAGCCGAGATTATTGCTGTGGTCCTCGATCGCCACCTCGGTGAGATCGGTAAGCCCCTCCGCCGGGATGGCCGTCAAGCCATGGTCCGGCATCTCGGCCATCAACGCCGTGCCCTCTTCACCCCAGACGACGACCCAGAACATCAGGTACCGATCGCTGTAGTCGGTGGTATCGAACGTCGTTTCCGCAAGGATCCAGTTCGAGGCCTCGGCGTCTGCGTTGGCCGAGTTCAAACCGGGGATCGGGGCGTATGCCTCCTCTGCGATCAGGAAACCGGTCCCGGGCTCAAGCTTGCCCGTGGTGTTGTCGTAGATCTGCCCGTAGAACCGCACCCGCACCTCGGAGCCCGCCGGCATGTCGGCCAGGCTGAAGTTGTACACCCGCACCTGCAGCCGCAGCGGGTCGCCGACCGTCGCTTGCACGACCTGGGGGCCGGGCTTGTCGGCAGCGGCATCGGCCGGTGTCACGAGCAGACCCTTGATCCAGTAGAAGGCACTGCCGGTCACGTCCTCGGGATCGGGGACACGAAACGCGAGGCAATCCATGCTCGAGCTGCCCGGCTGAACGCGCAGACACTTCGACGGCGGGGGCTGATTCGGTGCACTCGTCTCGGTACTGCGGATCCAGCGCGCGGGATGATTCAGGCCAAGATCCGGCAAAGTGTAGGTGTTCCTCCACCAGGGACCGGCCGCCGTATCCGTCGGGTCGGCGATGAAGGCCGCACGGAGGATTCCCGTGGACTGTTGCGTCGGTTTCGGCGCGAGGTCGATGTCGATCGTCTGCAAGGTGCCTGCCGGATCCTCCTGTCCCGAGATCAGGGAGTCGATCCCGTACTGGTAGCTCGGGGGGTCCAAAAAGGTCTGCGCCGTTGCGATACCGACACCTGTCGACTCGTCGATGGTCGCCTCGGTCGAGTTGAGTGTCGCGATCGAGGTGCTGAGGTTGGTCGAGAAGGATGCCGATCCGGACGCCCCGACCGTGAAGAAATCGCCGACAGCGGTCGCACTGTCGGAAACCGACACGGAGGTGTCCATGGAATTGGTGCGGGTCGACCCCTGGGTCACTTGGGTACTGCCGCCTTGAGCCCAAGTCGCCTCTCGCGTCTGACCGGAGGTGTCGGTAAAGAAGCGGGTCGGCGGATCCGGACTCAGGAGGTTGAAGCGCGGGATCAGGGGCTCGAGCCGGCCCAGGTCCGGAGGGTAGGAGAGGATATTGCCGACTTGGTGCACCGGCTGATACCACTCGAGATTGGCGCCGTCGATGTCCTCGTGGATCACCTCGTCGGGTCCGGAGAACTGGACCACCAAAGGTCGCGTACCGGCCGGACAGCCATCGGCGGCATCCGGGCAACCGGTGTCCTGCGCACAGGCGATGCAGTGCCCGATGACCGGGTAGTAATAGATGTTGAGACGCGCACCCGTGAACCAGACATGATCGTCGAAGCCGGTTTGTGTGAAGGCATCGAACGCGCGGGACGAATAGGTATCGAAGGTGTTCTTCACCACGTTGTCGTGTGTTTGGGTCGCGGCATCCTTGATCGTCGCACTGATCGAGGCGACCAGGGGTACGCCGAAGGAGACCTTGGTCTCGCTGGTCTCCTTGGTGGAGTACGAAAAGCTGGTCGTGCTCGCGCGCTTGGATTCGGACTGCTGCGAATCGACCTGCCGATACTGCGCGTAGAACTGATTGGGCACGGCGGTCAGATTCAGCTCCACCGGGGTCGATTCGCCGATGGGCGGCGCCCAGGCCACATGCATGGGTGGCGCACCGAGCACGATCTCCGGTTGCAGATAGCTGTTGATCGTGACCTTGTTGGGCGAGCCGAGTCGCAGCGAGCGGCCTTGCGTGTCGCCCGCGACCATCGGAACCTGTTCGAAGAAGTCGGGCGGCAAGTCATCGACTAGGTTGTTGGACACCACGGAGAGCGCGAAGCCGTCGGCGGGATCGACGCCGAGGATCAGGAGCACTGGCTTGAGCAGGTTTCCTTCGAACACGCTGGTCAGAAGCGCAATCTCGAGGTTTGGCGAGGAGCCGGATGCAAGGTCTTCGTCGAAGTTGCCGAGCGCAATCCCGAGCCCCTCGCCGGTCGTGATGCTGCTCTTCTCGGTGATCTCCAACGCTGAATCCAGACCGAACACCGCGACCACGGACTCCCATGTGGAACCGCCCGGATCGATGAGGCGGGTGTAGGAGACCACGATTTGCGGACTCGGATTGAACTGCGTCGGGTCCGGATCGAACCAGGCCAGCCGCGCACTGGCGACCAACAGAGGATCGCCGGCGGTTCCGCCGTCCGTATAGAGCGTGTCGGGCGAGACGTGCGTCTGTTCTAGGGTGATGTCGAGCGCGAGTGGGTCCGTGGATGTCGGCTTCGCCCGAAAGGACTGAAGCGTGAGGTTATCGCCATTGTTGATCACCAGGACAAGCTCGTCGGTCGGCAGGCCGCTGGCCGGATCAACGGCACCGTCGAAATTCCCCGCGACGACCTCGAGGCTCCAGATGACGTTCCCCGCAGGGCTGTCGAATATCGCGGAAGCGACCTGCCGAAGGGCTTCGGAGGCGATCTTGCCCTCCGAGGTCAGAACGACATCGTAGATCTGCACGAGAAAGCGGGCGCCGTGGAGGGGAAAGGGCTGTGCAATCACCACCTCCGGCGTGCCGTCGCCATCCATATCGCCGGTCGTGATCGCGATGGGGTTGTCGAAGTTGATGGACGGCGGACCGATCCCGTTGCTCACGAAGAGACCCGCATCCGGGTTGCCGACATCGTTGGCGCCGAGGATCCTCAGCAGACCTCCGGTGGCACCCTCGGAGGACGCGGTGAGGAGGGCGATCTCGGCGAATCCGTCGCCGTCGAAATCAGCCATGACCATCCCGCGCGGAGCACCCGAGACCGCGAAGCCGCGGCCGAAATGGTCCTGATCGGTGACATTGACCAGACCCTCGGTCATGGTGACGATCACGTCGCGCGGCAGATCAAGCATCCGGCCGATGGCGGTCGAGGCCGACGGGACCGGCGACCCGGTCACCGGATAGGACTGCTGATCGACGATCAGCGAATCGTCGGTCTGCAGAACCAGGTTGGTCACCCCCGCGCCGACAACGCCCGACGGCGCGGTGATCACTAGATCGTCCACCGGGAGCAGGATTCGCTGTCCCTGAAGGATGTCGGGGACTTGACTGAAGTCGGGGTCGGCGGCAGTGGCCGGTGTCCCGATGCCAGTCCCGCCGGTCAGGGCGACGAGACTCAAGAGGGTCGCCGCGACCCGGTGCTTCACGAGCCCTCGCATGTCGAAATCCCCCCTTCGGGTCAAGGAATCGAACACGTTGCGCGAGTCAGGCTCCATGCGCGGTTGAACGGATGTCGGGGCGGCCCCGGGTCGGGATCCATCCGGCCAGGGTCGCTCGCACTGTAAGATAGCAAACCCGACGGATTTCGTCAGGGAACCGTCCGACGATGCGGCAACGTCGGGACCTCGTCCGGCACTGGTTTTCGGCACGGAAACATTCAGGCACTTGGAGAGCCGGAATGCATCGCGGTGTCCGGGACAATGACCTCCGGCGCAGATCTCGGTGGGACGCGGTTTAGAACAATGAAGACAATTCGATCCCTACTTTCAGGGTGTGTGGTCCTGAACAGCCACCCTACCCGGCGGGGAGCTCGTGACACCGCTCAGGCGGTGTCACGCAAGTCTTGGCGCTCCGCGGCACGTGCCCTTTCGGCCCGTTGATGGACGAGGCCATCCGGATCAGATGATGGGATCCCTCTGATGTCCGGGGCCGTGCTTGATTCCGGTGGCAAGGCTCGACGCAAGCGGGGCAATCGCACCGGCTGGTCGACCGGGGCCTGTGCGGCTGCTGCGGCGGCTGCTGCTGCGCGCGGTCTCGAGACCGGCGCGGTGCCCGAATCGATCGAGATCCTGTTGCCGGAAGGCAGGCGCCCGAGCTTTGCGATCGTCGAAGGTCGCCTGATCGGATCGAGCTCACAGACCGGATCGGGCGCGCAGGCGGTCGTCATCAAGGACGGTGGGGACGACCCCGACGCGACGCATGGTGCGCGCATCGTCGCCACGGTTGCACAAGGTCAGGAGACGGTTGTCTTCACGACGGGGCGACGTACCGAGCGCCATTGCATGACGCGCCACACCGAGCTTCCCGAGGCAGATCCAGGCTGCGCGCAGCCGCCCGATCCTGAGCCTGCATCGCCTGCAAGCCGAAAATCCGGTCTGGCTTATACAGTCACGCGCGCCCAGCCTGCCGCCGGCCGACCAGACCCCTTCGGAGACAGACACATTCATCCGCCAGGATCGGCGACGCGGGCTGGGTGTCGGCCCGAGCTGATCGCAAGCACAGCGGGGTGGACAAGCACAGCGCAGTGCACCAGCGCCGGCGCAGGCCTCGGTGGACTTCGCTCTCGCTCGCCCCCCACAGTCCACGCCCCGACGCCCGGACCGCAACCCGACGCCTTCAACCCCGAGCCATTTCAGGAAATCCGCACCGCAAAATCGCCTATGCTTGTCCTCGACCTCGCAGCGGACAGCCCGACATGACGCGCGCATCCACCCAACCCGATCCTCGACCCGTCGGCATGCTACAAAACGGCGACTGCCCCGAGCCGACGGCGGAGGCGACCTGGATCCACGTCATCCGCAAGATGGACGAGACCTACGCGGATCTCATCCGGCATCAGAGCGAGCTCGAAGAGAAGAACAGCGCGCTCGAGGATGCCCAGCAGTTCATCGCGAGCGTGCTGGCCTCCATGACGGATGTCCTGATCGTCTGCGATGTGCAGGGTCGCATTCAGCAGGTCAACCGCGCGCTGGAGACATTGACGGGCTGGAGCGAGGCCGATCTGCGCGGGCGGCCCTTCCTGGCCCTGCTCGCCGAGCACTGCCTGCCCATGGCCAGCAGCTTCGCGCAACAGATCCGCGCCGAAGCGATCCACGATTGCGAGCTCGCGCTCAAGGGCGTGGACGAAGAGATCCCGCTCGCGGTCAACTGCACCTCACGCTACGACCATCGCGGGCGGCTGGTCGGCATGGTCCTGATCGGCCGGCCGGTCGGCGAGCTGCGCCGCGCCTATCGCGACCTTGCCCAGGCACACGACGACCTCAAGCGCGCCCAAGGGCGCTTGGTCAATGCCGAGAAAATGGCCTCCCTCGGACGGCTCGTCGCCGGCGTGGCGCACGAGTTGAACAACCCCATCAGCTTCGTCTACGGCAATGTACATGCCCTTTCGCGTTATCGGGAGCGGCTGTTGCGCTATTGCGCCGCGGTCGACGCCTCCGGACCCTCGGGCGAGCTGCAGGCGCTCAAGGCCGAGCTGCGCATCGAGCGGCTGCTGGCGGATCTCGATCCGCTGATCAAGGGCACGCTCGAAGGCGCCGAGCGCGTCCGCGACCTGGTGCAGGATCTGCGCTGCTTCTCATCCGGACAGCAGGGCGAATCCACCCGGTTCGATCTGATCCACCTGATCCGCACGGCGATGCATTGGGTGATCAAGGGCGAGCGCCGGGAGATCGAAACGATCCTCGACCTCCCGGCCACACTGACCGTGCAGGGACATCCCGGGCAGATCCATCAGGTCCTCATGAACCTGGTCCAAAACGCACTCGACGCGATGCGCGACATTGCGCAGCCGCCGCGACTGTCGATGAGTGCCGGACAGAACGAAACAACCGCCTGGCTGAGCGTCCGGGACAACGGTCCCGGCATCGATGCGCAGGACCTAAGCCGCATCTTCGACCCCTTCTTCACG
>NZ_JAABRP010000054.1 GCF_011390875.1 Thiocapsa sp. | reverse complement strand
GAGGGCAAGCAGCACCAGCAGAAGGCGTTTCATCACCTGCGGCGTCTCAGGGACGCGGCTCGAGCTTCCATACGTGCTCGGCGAGCGCGGTGAGGCCGCGTCGGCGAAAGTTCGGTGACTCGTCGATCACGTCGAAATGCGCCAGGGGCTCGATGCTGTAACGATCCCCGAAACGGGTTTGAACCTCTTCGCGGCCGACCGAGAAGGGTGGGCCGGACATCTCGGCCTGATCGTAATCGAGCGTGATCAAGAGGCTCTTTGCGGTCGCGGGCACAATGGTCTTGAAGTGCTCGGCGTAGGCCGGGCGCATCTGCGGGGGGAGGGCGATCAGCGACGCGCGATCGAAGACGGCGCCGACACCTTCCAAATGTGCAGGCGTGAGGTCGAAGTAGTCGCCGACGAGCACCCGCAGCTCGTCGACCGCGTAAGTGCGAAACGGCGGTGTGTCCGTGACGCGCGGGTCCAGCCCGTTTTCGGCAAAGAACTCCTTCACGCCCAGCTCACTGATCTCCACCCCGACGACGGCGTGCCCCCGGCTGACGAGCCAGAGAAGGTCGAGTGTCTTGCCGCAGAGCGGGACGAAGACCAGGGTCTCGGGTACGAGGCCAAGACCGGGCCAGAACTCCTGCAGATGCACGTTGATCTCGGGGAGATGCCACCCGATTTCGCCGTGATGCCAACGGTCGAGCCAAAATTCAGGGGTCATGGGGAAAGTGGCGAGTCGTGAGGATTGAGTCGGGGATAGGTGGGAATCTGAATCAACGCGTGTCGTGTTGTCCGCCGAGGCGTCGCTATGCGAGTCGGCCACCGCCGACGCTGATGGCTGAGCCCAAACCCGGCGGGAGACGGTACGGCTATCAAGGTCCCGAGGTCGGTTCCGAGATCCACAAGTGCCGGCCGCCGAGACAAAACCAGCAGCCGACGTCGCACGGGGGATGGCGCGATGGCGAGCGTGCCACGCAGAAGCCGGCGCCAAAAAAAGAACCCGCTTGCGCGGGCTTATTTTCAAGTGCCGGCACGAGCACGGCGACTCGGTAAGAGTCGAAGGCTCCGCGGCGATGGAAGGCGCTACTTGATCTTGCCTTCCTTATACATCACGTGCTGCCGGATGACGGGATCAAACTTCTTGATCTCCATCTTGCCGGGCTGATTGCGTTTGTTCTTGGTGGTCGTGTAAAAATGACCGGTACCGGCGCTGGAATTGAGCCGGATCTTATCGCGTGCTGCCTTGGCCATGGTGTGCCCTCCGGTTAGACCTTGTCGCCGCGTGCGCGGATCTCGCCGAGCACGGTGTCGATCCCGCGCTTGTCGATGATGCGCATGCCCTTCGTGGAGACCCGCAGCTTGACCCAGCGCTTCTCGCTCTCGACCCAAAACCGGTGGTCGTGGAGATTCGGCAGAAAACGGCGTTTCGTCTTGTTGTTCGCGTGAGAGACGTTATTGCCGGTAATCGGGCGCTTACCGGTGACCTGGCATACCTTGGACATGGCGGAATCCCTAGAATTCGGAGGTCGTGCTTCGGGGTAGAAAGAAGCGGAAAGCTAACATGTTTTCGCGATTCGACGCAACGCAAAATTCCTTGTCCGCGTCATCGGCCGACTCGCGTCAGCGTTTTCTCGCCACCGCAAGCCCGTGACAAGCACGCACGGCACGACTATACTTTCCGGCTCGGGCTGAGTGGCAGAGTGGTCATGCAGCGGCCTGCAAAGCCGTGCACCCCGGTTCGATTCCGGGCTCAGCCTCCATCATCAACCCCCGCAGGTACCCTTCCCGGAACTCTTCGTCGATCGTCGACTCGGATGATGTCGCCCCTTGGTGCAACAAGGATCGTACGACGCACCGGAAGGCCGACTTATCCGACAGCCGAAAGCCTCACGCCGCGCCCGGGTGGCGAAACTGGTAGACGCAAGGGACTTAAAATCCCTCGACTTCGGTCATGCGGGTTCGAGTCCCGCCCCGGGCACCATCCCTCTTCGGACGGACTCATGTCGGAGCAAGACCCTCTCAAAGAGCTTCGTATCGATCGCGCCGACCGTGATGGCGGCGGTCACCGCGGGCTTTGGCTCGTTCTCGCGATCCTCGCGGCCGGTGCGCTCGGCGGCGCGGCCTACTCTGTGTTCTCCGAAAGTCCGGTCCCGGTGGATGTCGTGATCGCGCAGGCGCCGTCCGCGGGTCCGGAGGCCGTCTTGGATGCGACCGGCTATGTGATCGCCCGCCGCCAGGCGACGGTGTCGAGCAAGATCTCGGGCAAGCTTGCCGAGGTGTTGATCGAGGAAGGTGTTCAGGTCGAAGCGGATCAACTGCTTGCACGTCTCGACGACACCGACGCGAAGGCACAGCTCGATCTCGCGCGGGCACGCCTGGCCGCGGCCCAAGCCCGGCTCGGCGAGATTCAGGTTCAACTCGAGCAGAACCGACGGGGGCTCAAACGCCAGACGGAGCTGCGCGCGCGCAAGCTGGCCTCGGAGGAGGCGCTCGAAACCGCCTCGACGCAGGTCGAGACCCTCTCGGCGCAGCTCGAGGCGCAGCGCAGTCAGGTGCGGGTGTCCGAGGCCGAGGTCGCGGTCGCGCAGGTCGCGTACGACAACACGGTCGTGCGGGCGCCCTTCGCCGGCGTGATCGTCGCGAAGGCCGCCCAGCCCGGCGAGATCGTCTCGCCGATGTCGGCCGGCGGCGGCTTCACCCGCACGGGCATCGGGACCATCGTGGATATGGACTCGCTCGAGATCGAGGTCGACGTCAACGAGGCGTTCATCAATCGCGTCAGACCCGATCAACCGGTGCAGGCGGTCCTCGACGCCTACCCGGATTGGACGATCCCGGCATCGGTGATCGCGATCATCCCCACGGCGGACCGCAGCAAGGCGACGGTGCGGGTGCGGATCCGGATCGATGCGAAGGACCCGCGCCTGATCCCGGAGATGGGCGTGCGGGTATCCTTTCTTCGGGACGAGACCGAGGTCTCGGACGGCGCGACCGAGGGGGTGCTGATCCCCGCGAGCGCGATCCGGGGCCATGACGACGGCAGCGTTGTCTTCGTCCTGGACGGCGATCATGTCCGTGAACGCAAGGTGACCCCCGGCGAGGAGATCGGCGATCGACGCCGCGTCGAGCAGGGCCTGATCGAAGGCGAGCGCGTCGTGCGCGATCCGCCGCTCGCATTGGCCGACGGCATGCGGGTGTCGACGCGAGGTGAGGTTGAAACGCCGTGACGCCGACCAGACCGGATTGAAGCGCCGGTCCGAACCCATGTCAGAGATGCCCCCGACCCCCGAACCCTTGGTCGCGATCCGCGGCGTCAGCAAGGTCTACGAGCGGGGAAGACAACGCATCGAGGTCCTGCATCATGTCGACCTGGATATCCCGGAGGGCGATTTTCTCGCCTTGATGGGGCCGTCCGGATCGGGCAAGAGCACGCTGCTCAACATGATTGCAGGACTGGATCTGCCGACCGAAGGCTCTTTAAGCGTCGCCGGACATCGGATCGACCGGATGTCGTCGACCGAACTGGCACGCTGGCGGGCGGCCAATGTCGGCTTCGTCTTCCAGTTCTACAATCTCCTGCCGGCACTCTCGGCGCAGAAGAACGTTGAGCTGCCGCTCTTGCTGACCCGGCTGTCCGCGGCACGGCGTCGGCGCAACGCGGCAATTGCGCTCGATCTGGTCGGACTCGCCGACCGCGCATCGCACAAGCCCAACGAGCTCTCCGGCGGTCAGCAGCAGCGCGTCGCCATCGCCCGGGCGATCGTGTCGGATCCGACGCTTTTGGTTTGCGACGAGCCCACGGGGGATCTCGACCGGCACTCGGCCGAGGAGGTGCTGACCCTCCTGCAGCGGCTCAACCGCGAATACGGCAAGACCATGATCATGGTGACACACGACCCGAAAGCGGCCGAGTTTGCGCGACGTGTCCTTCATTTGGATAAGGGGATTTTGGTCGAGCAGGCTGAGATCGGAGCGTGAAGGATGGGTTTCGCTGCGCTCCACGGGAGCGGGAATCGGGGCGTCGGAGCGGGGAGGATGGGTTTCGCTGCGCTCCACGGGAGCGGGAATCGGGACGTCGGAGCGGGGAGGATGGGTTTCGCTGCGCTCTACCCATCCTACGCGTTGTTCCCGATTTTTGTTGGTCGGTGGCTGGTGGCCTGAGGGTCTCCTCGCGATGAAATATCTCCCTCTTCTCTTCGCAGCGCTCATGCGCAAGAAGACGCGCACCTTGCTCACGCTGCTTTCGGTGGCGGCGGCCTTTGCGCTGTTCGGAATGCTGGATGCGGTGCGGGTGGCGTTCAACGCGCCTCAGAGCGTGATCGGGATCGATCGGCTCATTACCTCCTCGCGCCTCTCGCTGATCCAGCCCTTGCCTTACGCAGATTTGGCCCGGATCCAGTCGACGCCCGGCGTGAAGGCGGTGACCTATGCGAGCTGGTTCGGCGGCATTTATCAGGATCCGAAGAACTTCTTCCCGAACTTCCCGGTCGAGCCCCAGAGCTATCTCGACATGTATCCGGAGCTGGTCCTGCCGCAGGCGCAGCGCCAAGCCTTTCTCAAGATGCGTACCGGGGCGATCGTCGGGCGGGCGCTTGCGGATCTGCACGGCTGGAAGGTCGGCGACAAGATCCCGTTGCGCCCGACCATCTACCCGCATCGCGACGGCGGAGAGGTCTGGACGTTCGACCTGGTCGGCATCTTCGAGGCCGCCCAGCCTGAGCTTCGCGGCTCCGAGAAGCAGATGTTGTTTCACCACACCTATTTCGACGAAGGGCGCGAGATCGGGCAAGGCACGGTCGGCTGGTACATCGTGCGGGTCGAGGACGCGTCGCAGGCCGACCGGATCGCGCAGGCGATCGACCGCCAGTTCACCAATTCCGCCTTCGAGACCCGCACCCAGAGCGAGCGGGAGTTCCAGCTCTCCTTCGCGAAACAGATCGGCGACATCGGGCTCATCGTCACGGCGATCATGGCGGCGGTCTTCTTCACCCTGGTGCTGCTTACCGGCAATACCATGGCGCAATCCATCCGCGAGCGGATTCCCGAGCTGGCGGTGCTCAAGACATTGGGGTTCACCAACCGTGCGGTTCTTCTACTCGTCATGGCCGAGGCGCTCGTGCTGCTTCTGCTCGGGGGGCTGATCGGCCTCGTGCTCGCCGCCCTAGCCCTTCCGGTGATCGGCGAGGCCAGCTCCGGACAGCTCGATGTTGCGATGCGTCCGGAGAGCTGGTTGCTGGGGGTCGGGCTGATGGCGACCATCGGCATCCTGGTCGGGCTGCCGCCGGCGCTCAAGGCGATGCGCCTGGGGATCGTCGATGCGTTGGCGGGCCGATGAGCGAGCGACCGACAGCGTCGGGCGTTGACCTGGCTCAACTGCGGTCGACCTTGCCGACGGTCGCCGCGGGACTCGCCGTCGCAGCCTTCTTCGGGATTTGGATCCTGGCCCCGACGCTCGTGATCGCGCTCGCGTTGGTCTTCGTCGGCTGGCTGGCACTGACGCGAACCGGGCGGCAGGCGCTCGCCGTCGCGCGGGTCGGGTTGAGCACCGTACCCGAGCGTCTCGGGGCGACCTCGGTCGTGGTGGTCGGTATCGCCGGCGTGGTCGGTGTTCTGGTCGCTTTGCAGGCGATGGCGGCGGGGTTCGAGGCGACGCTCACGGGTGCGGGCAGCGACGACACGGCGCTGGTGCTGCGCGCCGCGGCCAATGCCGAGCTCTCCTCGGCGCTCGATCGACCCTCCGCTACGCTGATCATCCAGGCGCCGGGCATCAAGCGCGACGCGAACGACCGCCCCGTCGCATCGGTTGAGGTGGTGGTCGTGGCCAGCGTCCCGAAGCGCACGACGGGGACGGATGCGAATCTCGAGGTCCGCGGCGTCGGGCCGGCGGCCTGGCAAATCCGTCCGCAGGTACGTGTCGTCCAAGGCCGCCGCTTCCGGCCGGGACTGCGCGAGCTGATCGTCGGTCAGGGCGCGCTGCAGCAGTTCAGCGGACTCGAGATCGGCGACAGCATCGTCCTCAACAACCAGGACTGGCGCATCGTCGGCGTCTTCGCCTCGGGCGATACGCACGAGTCGGAGGTCTGGGGAGACGCCGAATCCATCGCGGCGGCCTACCGGCGCAACGGCTTTCAGTCCGTCGCCGTGCGGTTGACCGAGCCGGCGGCCATCGAGCGCCTTCGCACCGCATTGAGCGCCGACCCGCGCTTGAGGGTCGATGTGGAGAGCACGCGCGCTTACTACGGCAAGCAGTCGGAGCGGCTTACGCGGGTGATTCGGGCGGTCGGTATCGGGGTCGCCGTCATGATGGCGCTCGGGGCGGTCTTCGGTGCGCTCAACACCATGTATGCGGCCGTGGCGAGTCGCGCGCGCGAGATCGCCACCTTGCGCGCGCTGGGCTTCACCGGACTGCCGGTCGTCGTGGCAATCATGCTCGAGACCATGGCCCTAGCCTGTGCCGGCGGGATCCTCGGGGCCGGAATCGCCTGGGCCTTGTTTCACGGTTTCACGGTCTCGACCTTGGGGTCCAATTTCAGCCAGGTCGTCTTCCAGTTTCAAGTGACACCGGAGCTCCTGATCCGCGGCCTGCAGTGGGCGCTCGGCATCGGATTCATCGGAGGCATCTTCCCGGCGCTTCGCGCTGCGAGGCTTCCGGTGACGACGGCGTTGCGGGAGTCTTGATGGGCTGCTGCGCCTAGCCGCTATCGGCCTTCCTTCGGGGCACTCGCGATCGGGCGGAACGCTGCGGCGAGACGCCTCGGCTTCCATGACGCGGCCCCTTGCACGACCCCGGACACCGCACGAAGACCAGGGCGAAGTGACGATCCTCACATCGAGTTTAATTTGATCCTTGAATCAGCGCCGCATAGACTCGGGATCCGAGGATTCACAGTCGCGCAACTTCCATGACCTGAAAGAGGCACCTAAACCGCGTCCAGAGCGATATGCGTCATTTTCATGTTGTGTCGGGCTTGGGGATGTTTCCGACCCTTGTGGAGACGCGGTTTAGTTTTTGTTTTCTCGAAACTTTAAACCGCGCCGGCACCGATAATCGTCGAGTCTGCCGAGGCCGATTCCATCCGAGAACATCACATACTGCGCTGGGCGCGGTTTAAACACGCGGGGAAAGACGTTCGATGTCCCATACGCTCGTGCGCTACTCGAAGGTCGTCGAGATCGTCGGCGACCTCCTCAAGGTCCTGGTTCCGCCCCCGGTGTCGGATCAAGGCCAACGTGTCGCGTTCGGCGACCTGGGATTGGTCGAGGACCCGAGCGGCTTTAAATCCATGGCGCGCGTCATCAGGCTCGAAGGCGAGCTGGTGTCGCTTCAGGTCTTTTCGGGGACGAAAGGGCTTTCCACGCAGGCATCGGTCCGCTTCCTCGGCCATCCAATGCGCGTGACCTACTCGCCGAATGTCCTCGGTCGGGTTTTCCGCGGCGACGGCACCCCCTTCGATACCGGTCCCGGCCTCGCTCAAGACCCCAAGATCGAGATCGACGGCCCCTCGGCAAACCCGGCGCGACGTTTGCTCGCCTCCAAGATGGTGCGCACCGACGTCCCCATGATCGACATCTTCAACTCCTTGGTGGAGAGTCAGAAGATCCCGATCTTCTCGGTCGCCGGCGAGCCCTACAACGCGCTGCTCGCGCGCATCGGCATCCAGGCGGATGCAGACATCGTCGTCTTCGGCGGACTCGGGCTCATCTTCGACGACTATCACTTTTTTCTGCGTCGCTTCGAGGACGCGGGCGTGTTCGCCCGCACCGTCATGTTCGTCAACCTCGCCTCCGATCCCGTGGTCGAGCGCCTGTTGGTGCCCGATATGGCCCTTGCGGTCGCGGAGCGGTTCGCGGTCGAGGAGGGCAAGCGTGTCCTCGTCCTGCTGAGCGACATGACCGCCTATGCCGACGCCATGAAGGAGGTCGGCATCGCCATGGAGGCCGTGCCGTCCAATCGCGGTTACATGGGCGATCTGTATTCCCAGCTTGCACGACGTTACGAGAAGGCCGCCGACTTCAAGGACGGCGGCTCACTCACCATCCTCACCGTGACCACCATGCCGGGCGGCGACGTGACGCATCCGGTGCCGGACAACACCGGCTACATCACGGAAGGTCAGTTCTATCTCCACGACGGGATGCTCGACCCCTTCGGCTCGCTCTCGCGCCTGAAGCAGCACGTGATCGGCAAGGTCACCCGCGAGGACCACAGCCAGATCATGAACACCATGATCCGCTTCTATTCGGGCGCCCGCGATGCCGAGCAGAAACAGGCGATGGCCTTCGATCTGTCCGAATTCGACATCCGCTTGATCAAGTTCGGGAACCTCTTCCGGGAGCGCTTCATGGACATCGATGTCAGCATCCCGCTGGAGAAGGGCTTGGATCTCTGCTGGCAAACCCTGGCCGAATGCTTCAATCGCGACGAGCTGCTGATGAAGGAGAACCTGATCGACAAGTACCTCCCGACGCTCGTCGACGACGAGCCGATTCAAGCGGCGGCCTGACGCGAAGCGGACCATCGCATGTCACGCGTCAGTCTCAGCAAGTCCTCGCTCGCCAAGCAGAACCGTGCGCTGCAGACCTATGAGCGCTACCTGCCCTCGCTCGATCTGAAGCGCAAACAGATCATGACCGAGCGCGCCAAAGAGGTCTTGGCCCAAGCGGAGACCCATCGCAAAATCGCGGCGCTGCGCGAGCGCGTGACCGAGAACCTGCCCATGCTCGCCAATCGCGAGATCGCGCTGGCCGACCTGGTGCAGGTGCGCGGCGCACGCCTCGGCGAGGAGAACCTTCTCGGAACGCGGCTGCCCGTGCTCGAAGGGCTCGATCTCGTCAAGCGCGACTACGGCTTCTTGAGCAAGCCCCACTGGGTGGACGTCTTGGTCGATGCACTCTCCGAGATGCTGACGCTTCAAGCGCAACTGGCATTGCACGACCGGCGTCTCGTTTTGCTTGATGAAGCGGTGCGTAAGGTGACTCAGCGGGTGAATCTGTTCGATAAGGTGTTGATCCCGCGTACCCGCGAGAACATCAAGCGGATTCGCGTCCACCTCTCCGATGCCGAGCGCGCGGCGATCGTCCGCTCGAAGATCGCGAAGGGCAAACGACTCAGGGAGGCATCGGCATGAGTATCCAACGCCTGACGCGCCTGACCCTGGCTGGTCTCGCCACGGACAAGGATGGCGTCCTCGAGCAGCTCCAAACGCTTGGCTGTCTGCATCTGATCCCGTTGCGACCGGCGCCGAGAGAGCCGGAGAAGGAGCCTGCCGGCCACGCCGTCGAGGCGCTTCAGGCCCTACGGTACTTACAGGATATGCGCGAGAAGCGTCGTCAGGTGCGTGATCGGGCGGGGTTCGATCTGCCCGGCACCATCGCGGCCGTCCTGGAGAATCAGCAACGGCTGCGCGATACGAGCGATTGCCGCGATGCCTTGGTCGAGCGTATCGGCGAGCTCGAGCCCTGGGGCGATTTCACCCTGCCGCCCGAGCAGGATCTGGCCGGGCGCAAGTTTTGGTTCTACATCGTGCCGCAGCGCCAGATGGCGCATCTCGCAACGCTCGAGCTGCCCTGGCAGGTGGTGCATCGCGACAACCGTCAATCCTGGGTCGTGGTGATCCACCCGGACGAGCCGCCCCGCGACGCCTTGCCGGTACCGCGCACCCTGGCCGGGGCCTTGAGTCTCTCCGAGGTCCGCCGCCGTCTCGAGGCGGCCGAGCTGGAGCTTGAAGAGATTCAGGCCGAACATGTTGCCCTGACCCGCTGGATCTATCTCATCTCGACACATCTCGCCCAAGCCGAGGACGAGGCGCAGCTTCGCCATGCGCAGGCGCAGACGCGCGACGAGAAATCGCTCTTTCTGGTGCAGGGCTGGGCACCCGAGGACGCGGTCGCACCGGTCCAAGCGTTCGCCGAGCAACAGGGCCTGGCGCTGCTGATGGAGGCGCCCGGACCGGACGACGCACCGCCGACCCTGCTCGACAACCCCGGCCCCATCGCCGCCGGCCAGGACCTGGTGGCCTTCTACCAGATGCCGGCCTACGACTCTTGGGACCCCTCGCGCGTGCTGTTTTTCTCCTTCGCGGCCTTCTTCGCGATGATCCTCTCCGATGCCGGCTACGCCGCCCTCTTGGGTGTGCTGTTGCTGGCCTATTGGCGCAAGATCGGCACCAGCGAGCTCGGAGGTCGCCTTCGCATCCTGGCCGCGGCCCTGGTCGGCACATCCGTGGTTTGGGGCGTCCTGGTCGGCAGTTATTTCGGTTTTGCGCCCCGACCGGACAGTCTCCCGGGGCATCTGCATCTGCTCGATATCAACGACTTCGAGGTCATGATGCGGCTATCGGTCGGGATCGGCGTGGTCCACCTGATCCTCGCCAATCTCGAAATGGCGGGCGTCCAACGCGGCCGCGCGGCGGGGCGTGTGGCGCTCGGCTGGATCGCCGTGATGCTGGGCGGCTTTACGCTCTGGATCGCGGGCGATGCGGGCGTGCCCGAGTGGGTGATCCTCTCGGCGCAGGTCCTGATGGGCCTCGGGCTCGCCGTGGTCCTGCTCTTAGGCAGCGATCGCCGCGTGGACGGTGTCAAGGCGCTCGCCCTGCGCGGCTTCGACGGACTGAGCAACCTGGTGCGGGTCACACAGGTGTTCGGAGACGTGCTCTCCTATCTGCGACTCTTCGCGCTCGGGCTGGCCTCCGCCTCGATGGCCATGACCTTCAACGGCTTGGCCCGCGATGTCGCGACCGAGCTGCCGGGTCTGGGACTGCTGCTCGCCATCCTGATCCTCCTGGCCGGTCACACGCTCAACCTGATGCTCGCGCTCATGAGCGGCGTGGTTCACGGGCTGCGGCTCAACTTCATCGAATTCTATAACTGGGCCCTAGCCGGCGAAGGCTACCCCTTCAAACCCTTTAAACGGACGGAGTTGCGCGAATGAATGAATTTGTGGTTGCGCTGGGCTGGGCCGGACTGTTCGCTCCCATGGCCCTGGGTGCGATCGGCAGCGTTATCGGCTGCTCCGTGGCCGGACAGGCGGCGATCGGGGCGATGGTCGACACCGATTCCGGTTACGGACGCTATATCGGCGTCTCGGTGATGCCATCCTCGCAGGTCATCTACGGCATCGTCATCATGTTCAGCCTGCAGCGCGACGTCACACCCGTGACCGCACCGGCGCTCTTCGGCATCGGCCTGCTCTCGGGTCTCGCGTTGCTCTTCTCGGCCATGCGTCAGGGTCAGGCGTGTGCCTCGGCGATTCACGCCAGCAAGACCAAACCCGAGATCTTCGGTCTGTCGCTGGCGCCGGCCGCCATTGTCGAGGGTTTTGCCGTGTTCGCCTTCGTGTTCGCGCTGGTGTTGGCCGGCGGGATCCCCGGATGAGCCGCACGAGCAGCGAGGGGCGCGACACCATGACCACAGACGAGAAGGGCGCACTCAAGGGCCTTGCATCCTCCGGTGTCGAGGCGCTGATCGAGCGACTGCGCGACGAGGGCGTGCAGACCGGTCAAGCCGAGGCACAAAAGATCGAAACGGAGGCACGGCGCGAGGCCGCCCGCATCGTGCGTGAGGCCGAGAACCGTGCCAAGGCGATCCGCGAGGCGACCCAACACGAGGTCGATGCGCTGCGAAAAGGCGGCGAAGAGGCGCTGCGGATCGCCATGCGCGACACCGTTCTGCGACTCAAGGCCGACCTCGCCGATCGCTTCAGCGACGAGGTCAAACGGCTGATTGCCGCCAAGATCGAGCAGGAGGCATTCCTCGAGCGCCTGATCCTGGAAGTGGCCGCCAAGGCACGCGCGGAGGCCGGGATCGACGCCGGACAGGCTGTCGAGGTCCAGTTGCCGAAGGCGTTGGTGAGCCCCGAGGAGCTGCGTCGCAACCCGCTGGAGCTGCGCGAAGGATCCTTGTCGCACTTCGTGCTCTCCTTGGCGGGCAACATCCTGGCCGAGGGCGTGACCTTCGGGGTCGCCGCCGGAACGGACGGCAAGGGCATTCGGCTCGCACTCAAGGGCAAGGACGTGCACATCGACCTGACCGACGAGACGGTCGCCGCCACCCTGCTCGCGCATCTGCAACCGCGCTTTCGGGCCATCCTCGAAGGCATGGTGAAGTAAGGACACGAGGCGACCGTGGCGCACTCCGACCGTTACGCGATGCTCCTGAGCGCGTTGCCCTATCACGGCCCGCTCTTCGGTGCCAAGCAGACCCCCTTGTCGCGCATCCGACTGAACCAGCGTCTCGCCTTGCTGGATCCGGTCGAAGCGGACTGTCTGCACCACGCCAGACGTCTCCTGGAATGGGCGCAACAGGAGCCCGACCGGAGCGACGCGCAGGCGGTGGTTCGAGCAAGACAGGTCATCGACGGGATCACGAACCCCTTTATCCGCGATCTGGTGACCTGGCGTCTGGAGATGCGCACGCTGGTCGCCGCTCTGCGGCGGCGGCACCGCGGCGAGTCCGCGCCGCGCGACCGCCGCTGGGGATTCGGCCGCTGGACGAGCCGGATCATGCAGCACTGGAATGAGCCCGCCTTCGGTCTCGAGCGCGCCTTTCCCTGGCTGCCCGAGGCCGAGCGTCTGCTTGCACGCGGCGCCACCGTCGATCTCGAGCGCCTGCTGCTCGGCGCGGTGTGGAACCGTTTGGAGAGCTGCAGCGACGGGCACTATCTCGATTTCGAGGCCGTTGTCATTTACGTCCTGCGCTGGGACATGATCGCGCGCTGGACGACGTACGACGGCGCGGAGGCCGCACGACGCTTCGACGAGCTGGTCGAGCAGGCGATGGCGGGGGTCGAGAAGAGCCTACGCCCGCCCGCCGCCGCGCTCCGACCGGAACGCACTTAAACCGCGCCCGGTGCGGTATGCGATGTTTTTGGATGGGATCGGCCGCGGCAGACGTGACGACCGCTGGAGCTGGCGCGGTTTAAAGTATTGAAAAATTTTAAACTCTAAACCGCGTCTCACTGGGATCAAGACAATCTCCGAAGCTAAGCGAGCAATGAAAACGACGCATGTCGCTCTGGACGCGGTTTAGACGCGGTTTAACCCTGTCGACCGCTGGCCCGACGTCGGCGCCCTACTGGATCTATTCATGGCAAGACACACGACCCGAGGCAAGCCCAGGCACGAGGAACGGCCGCGTGCATCCGCAGGCGCCTCCCCGACACAGGACCTCGCCAAGATGCGCGACGACGACTCGACCGCCCCGCCGGCTCCGCCCGCGCCTCCCGCGCAGGCCGATGCGCTCGCCCGTGTCGTAGCGGTGCAGGAGAGCTTGGTGACCATCGAGGCCGGGTGGGAGAAGGGGACGCGCCGCTCCCTGATGAAGAACGAGGTGGTCCTCATCCTGCCGGGGCGGGCCGCCGCGGATGGACGCCAGGAACGCCTCAAGGCCGAGGTCCTGCGGGTGCGTGGCTATACCGCCGACGTCCAGGTGTTCGAGGACACGCGCGGCATCACCATCGGCGACCCGGTCGAGCAGACCGGCGAGATGTTGTCGGTCGTCCTCGGCCCCGGCTTGCTGGGTCAGGTTTACGACGGCCTGCAAAGCCCGCTCGACAAGATCGCCATCGAGCACGGCATCTTCCTGCCGCGTGGTGTGGATCTCGATCCCTTGGACCGGGAGCGCAAATGGTCCTTCGTCCCCGCCGTCTCGCAAGGTGCGCGGCTGGGGGCGGGCGGCCTGCTAGGCACGGTCGCGGAGGGGCGCTTCACCCACAAGATCATGGTGCCGTTCGACCAGGCCGGCGAGGTCGAGGTCACCTGGGTTCAGGAAGGGAGCGTGACGCTCGACACCCCGGTCGCGCGCATCCGCGACGCCGGGGGCGAGGAGCATTCTGTCGACCTGACCCAACGCTGGCCGGTTCGCCGCCCGCTGACCGAGCACATGCTGCGCGCGCGCACGACCGAGCGGCTCTATCCGAACGAGCCTATGATCACGACGATGCGCACCATCGACACCTTCTTCCCGGTCGCGCGTGGCGGTACCGCCTGCATCCCCGGCCCCTTCGGTGCCGGCAAGACCGTCCTGCAGCATTCGCTGGCCAAGCATGCGGACGTGGATATCGTGCTGGTCGTCGCCTGCGGCGAGCGCGCAGGCGAGGTGGTGGAAACCATCCAGGAGTTCCCGCGCATCAAGGACCCGGCGACCGGCGGCTCGCTGATGGACCGCACCATCATCATCTGCAACACCTCCTCCATGCCGGTCGCGGCGCGCGAGGCGTCGATCTACACCGGCATCACCATCGGCGAGTATTACCGCCAGATGGGCTATCACGTCCTGCTCTTGGCGGACTCGACCTCCCGCTGGGCGCAGGCGATGCGCGAGACCTCGGGGCGTTTGGAAGAGATCCCGGGCGAGGAGGCCTTCCCGGCCTATCTGGAATCGGCGATCCGCAGCGTCTACGAACGTGCCGGCCTGATCCGCAGCGCCGACGGCAGCTCGGGCAGCCTGACCATGATCGGCACCGTCTCCCCGGCCGGCGGCAACTTCGAAGAGCCCGTCACGCAGGGGACACTCAGCACGGTCAAGAGCTTCCTCGGTCTGTCCTACGACCGTGCATACCGCCGCTTCTACCCGGCGATCGATCCCCTGATCTCCTGGTCGCGCTACCTAGAGCAGTTGTCCGACTGGTACGCCCGCAACCTGGACCCGACCTGGACCGAACGCGTCAAGGCACTCAAGGATCTGCTGGTCCGCGGCGACAGCGTCCAGCAGATGATGCAGGTGACGGGCGAAGAAGGCATTACGACGGACGACTATGTCGTCTATCAAAAGGCGCTCTTCCTCGACATGGTTTTCCTCCAGCAGGACGCCTTCGACGATGTCGACGGCGCGGTCCCCATGGATCGCCAAAAACTCACCTTCGACCGCGTCTGGGGCATCGTCGAGCAGGAGCGTAGCTTCGAGGACAAAACCGCGGTGCGACACCATTTCAACAAGCTGACGGGGCTCTTCAAAAACTTCCACTACGCCGCACCCGAATCGCCGGATTACACGCGACTGCTCGCCGAGATCGACGCGATGACGGCCTAAACCGCGTCCAGAGCGACATGCTCTTTTTCGAGTGAGTTCGGCCTCGAGAGCATCCACGACCCTTAGCGGGGACGCGGTTTAGACTGATCTATTTCTTAACATCTTAAACCGCGCCGACTCCGACGGTCGTCAAGTCCGCCGGGGCCGATATCATTGAAGAACATCGCATACCGCACCGGGTGCGGTTTCAGGGCTTGATCGGCTCGAAGCCGGGCCGTAACCTGTTTTTTACCGGGCGCGTTCGTCGCATCGCGATCGACGCGTCCGGAACCAACCCCCGAACGCTCGCCGGAATCCAGGGTTAACCCTGCCGGTCAGTCGGGGCAGGCGGTGATCGACACCGCCGCTCAACCTCTGCAGTTGGCTCGTATCCTATGCGGCCGGGTCCCGATGGACCGGGCGGTGCGTCGCGGGTCCTGCAACCAACCGAAACGCTCGTCGAGCGTCGCGACGAGGCCATCGATTCCGCAAGACCCTCGCAAAAGGGTATCGGACATCACGGGCTAAGTCCGACCCATCGAGCCCAAGGGATTCGGCCAAGACGCGGTCTCCGCCGCCTGCGCCGTTCCCAAGGAGAGGTCATCAGCATGGGCTCGAATAACGGACAGCCTCGACGCAGGCTCGGCATCGCCACCCAGGTCTTCATCGGGCTTGGTTTGGGGGTTCTCGTCGGCGTCTTCTTCGGTGAGGAGGTCGCCTTCCTCCAGCTCGGAGGCGACATCTTCATCGCCTTGCTGCAGGTGACCGTCATCCCCTATGTGGTCGTCGCCCTGATCACCTCGCTGGGCAGATTGACCCTGGACGAGGCCAAACATCTTGGCCTGAAGGCCGGCGGCGTGCTGCTGCTGCTCTGGATCATCGGCTTGGCAGTGGTCTTGTCTTCCCCCTTGGCCTTCCCGAGCTGGCCCTCCGCATCCTTCTTCAGTACGAGCCAGATCCAGGAGCCCGCGGCGGTCGATTTTCTCAAGCTCTATATCCCCTCGAATATCTTCGCCTCACTGGCTTTCGCGATCGTGCCGGCGGTCGTCGTCTTCAGCATCCTGTTCGGTGTGGCCCTGATCGGAGTCAACAACAAGGCGCGCTTCGTCGACCTTCTCTCTACGGTCGGCGACACCCTGATGACCATGACCGGCTTCATCGGTCGACTCGCGCCTTACGGGGTGTTCGCCATCACCGCCGCGGCGGCCGGTACCATCGACATCGGCGATCTGGCAAGACTCCAGGTCTACATCGTCACCTATGTGTCAATGGCTCTGATCCTCAGCCTTTGGATCATTCCCGGGCTGATCGCGACGCTGACGCCGCTGAGCTACACGAGCGTCGTCCGCGCCTTTCGCGGCCCCTTGATCACGGCATTCGCGACGGCGAATGTGCTGATCGTGCTGCCCGTGCTGGCGGCGGATGCCAAGCGGCTGATCGCCGAGACCGACGGTCAGGACGGCGTGCCGAGCGAGCAGGAAGAATCCGCCATCGATATCCTGATCCCGGCGGCCTTTCCATTTCCAAACCTTGGTCTTGTGCTGTCCCTGATGTTCGTGCTCTTCGGCGGCTGGTTCGTCGGCGCGTCCGTCGCGGCCAGCGACTACCTGCTGATCGCCGGGGCCGGACTCGCCAGTCTCTTCGGCAGCACCATTCTGGCCTTGCCGTTTCTCTTTGATCTGCTGCGCTTGCCGGCCGACCTCTTTCAGGTCTTCATCACGGTCGACGTCATCGGCGCGCGCTTCGGCACGCTCTTGGCCGGCATGCATATCATCGCCATCGCCCTGATCGGCGCCTATGCCATGGATGGCGCGCTGCAAGTGCACGTCGGGCGCCTGGTGCGTTTCGCGCTCGTCTCGGTGGTGATGGTGCTGGTGGTCTTGGTCGGGATCCGTGCCTTCTATACCTACGTCTTCGTTGCACCCTTCACCAAGGATCAGGTGCTCGAAGGGCTCTCCTTTTTGCAGGCACCGCAGCCGCACACCGTTTATCGCGAGACACCGCCCGAGACGACTCCCGGTCCGCGAGCGACCCTGGCCCGAATTCAGGAGACCGGGGTTCTGCGTGCCTGCTATCAGCGCAGCGACTATCCCTCGTCCTTCTTCAATCGCGACGGGGATCTGGTCGGGTTCGATATCGAGATGACGCATCGCTTTGCGCGCGCGCTCGACGCCCGGGTGGACTTCATCCCGGTGGATTCGATTCCGGACGCCGAGTCATCCATCAACCGCGGTGCTTGCGACATCTTCATGTCCTTGTTGCCGATCGTCCCGGAGATGACCCTGAGCTTCGCGATGACGGTACCTGTCATCGACGGCCCGATCGGGATGATCATGAAGGACTATCGGCGGCGCGAGTTCGAGAGCTGGGAGGCCATCGCCGCAGCCGGCGACATCCGTATCGCCACCACCGACAACCGCGCGACCCCGCGCTTTCTCGACCGAATGCTGCCCGATGCACAACAGGTCATCCTGAAGGATACCGCGTCCCTCGACGCGCTCCTGACCGAGGATCCCCCGCGCTTCGATGCCATCCTGACGGCCGCCGAGGAAGGGGCCGCTTGGACCATTCGCTATCCGCGTTTCAACCTGACGATACCGACGCCGACGCTCATGATCCCGTTCGGCTATGCGCTGGCGCATGATGCCGATCCGCAGCTGCTGACCTTCTTCAACGCCTGGCTCGACAATGCGCAGGGATACGGCACCATCGACACGCTCTATCGCTATTGGATGCTCGGCGAGCTCGACGCCACGCGCGAGCCGCGCTGGTCGATCGCCCGCAACGTTCTCGGGTGGCTCGACTGATGGCTCGGGCCGCGGATCGGCATGACGGGCGCATGCGGATCGGCGGCCCGTTCATGGCCGGGATTGTCCTCTGGGCGGTTGCGGGCGATCCCGAAACCCAGGCCGACGAGATCAGGATGCAGAACGGCGACCGTCTGACCGGTCGCGTCGTACGCCAGGACGGCGATCACCTCACACTGCAAACCGATTACGCAGGGACTCTCGAGATCGCTTGGGCAGAGGTTCGCGAGGTCAAACTCGACGAGCCTCTCGATATGGTGATGACGAACAATCGCCTGTTTGCCGTCACCGAGATCGTCCGAGACGCGGATCGGTTGCGGGTCCAGCCGAGTCCACCGACCACGCAACCGATGCGGGTGGATCCGAAGCAGGTACAGGTCATCGCACCGGAGGATTGGGAAATCGGGCGCGGATATCGACTCGGCGGCGCACTGAACGCATCGCTGACCAGCGACCGCGGCAACTCGCACACGAACGATGTCTACATCGACTACCGACTGGACTATCGCCGACAACGCAGTCGGCTCGAAAGCTACGGGCAGCTCGAATACGAAACCTCCCGCGGCCAAAAGCTGACAGACAACTGGCTGGTCTTCAACAAGTATGTCCACGACCTGCAAGCGCCCTGGTTCGCATCGGGTTGGTTGCAGTTCAACAAAGACCGTTTTGCCGACCTTCGGCTGCGCACCTTGATCGGACCGGCCATCGGGTATCGGTTTTTCGAGCGCGAGGACCTCACGTTGAGCGCAGAAATCGGTGCTATCCATCTCGACGAGCAGTTCTACGACAGTGCCGATCAGGAGCATTGGGGGCCGGGGTTAAGCCTCGAATACGAGCAGCGCTTCTGGAACGACCGCATCGAGCTCTACCATCGTCAACTGAGCTTCACCGCCGTCAACGGAACCGGCGAAGATCTCTTGCTCACCTGGACCGGGGTGAGCGTCCCCTTGGACGGAGGGTTCGTCGGCGCCCTGGAATACCAGATCGAATACGACAGCAGGCCGTCCGATCAGGCCCTGACCACCGATACCACGCTGCTCCTCAAACTCGGATATCAATGGCAATGACGGAAGCCCCGAAGCCTGTCGCACCGAGATCGATCGAGCGATTCCGACTCGCCCGCGATGCCGGAAAGCTTTGGCTCGAGTACAACGCCTTCAGTCATGCCGGCGCATTGGCCTTCTTTACGCTGTTCTCGCTCGCACCCACGCTGGTCATCGTCGCCGCGGTCTTGGGCCTGGTGTTGGGCGAGAGTGCGGCCCAAGGCGAGATTGCCGCCCGGCTGCAGGATGCCATCGGGGTCGGCGCGGCTCAAGCGATCGAGCACGCGGTCTTGATGTCGCGCGTCGAGACGACGGGCTTGATGCCGACCCTGCTCGGGATCGGCGCCGTCGTGGTGGGCGCAACCACCGTATTCGCCCAATTGCGGTTCTCGCTCAACACCATCTGGGGTGTCAGACCCAACCCAGCCAGCAGCGGCCTGTTACGCATGGCCATGACGCGAATCCTGGCCTTGTTCGTCGTGCTCTTGATCGGCCTGGCGTTGTTGCTCTACAGCGTGACCAGCTCGGCGCTCGGTGCGATCGCGCCCTACCTGGACCTGTCGTTGCCGGGCTTGGATCTGTTGTGGATCGGCGGGCAATCGGCGATCGCACTGCTGATCGCGACGGCCTTCATCGCGACGCTCTTTAAGGTGCTGCCGGACGTGATCCTCTCCTGGCGGGACGTGATAATCGGCGCAATCGTCACCGCGCTGATGTTCGCAATCGGGCGCTACGGCATGACCCTGTTTCTCGCACACACCGCGAAGGCGTCTACCTTCGGCGCGGCGGCCTCGCTGGTGATCGTCCTGTTCTGGGTTTATTTCTCGGCGCTGATTCTCTTGCTGGGCGCGGCCTTCACGCGCATACATCTCCAAGCGCGCGGAAAGCCCGTCGTGCCCCGAAAATCGGCGGTGAGGGTCATGCAGGAACTTGTTCGGCAATCGCCTTAAACCGCGTCCGGAGCGACATGCGTCATTTTCATTTTGCGTTCGGCTTTGGAGATGTCCTCGATCTCGGTGAGACGCGGTTTAAAATTTTAAACTTAATATTTTTTAATACTTTAAACCGCGCCGGCTCCGACAGTCGTCGGAGCTGGCGCGGCCAAGCCACTCCAACACATGACGCATACCGCACCGGGCGCGGTTTAAACGCATTCGCGAGTCGATATGACACAGACGGAATCCGCGTCCGGCGATTCGACCCTAACCTCCGATCCGCGCGCGCCCCTGCGAGTCGTCTTCGCGGTCGAGAACCTCGTCAAGACCTACGTCATGGGCGAGGTCGAGATCCAAGCCCTGCGCGGCGTCGACATCGCGCTTTATGCCGGCGAGCTGGTGGTCATGCTCGGGGCATCGGGCTCCGGAAAATCCACCTTGCTCAATATCCTGGGCGGACTCGACCGCGCCTCCGGCGGCCGGGTCCGCTATCTCGATCAGGATCTGACGGGCGCCGACGACAAGGCGCTGACCGCCTTCCGGCGTCGACATGTCGGCTTCGTCTTCCAGTTCTACAACCTCATCTCCAGCCTGACCGCGCGCGAGAATGTCGCCATCGTCACCGAGATCAGCCCCGACCCCATGACCCCGGAGGACGCCCTTGCCCTGGTCGGCCTCGAAAACCGTCTGGACCACTTCCCATCGCAACTCTCCGGTGGGGAGCAGCAGCGCGTCGCCATCGCCCGCGCCGTCGCCAAGCGCCCGGCCGTGCTGCTTTGCGACGAGCCTACCGGGGCTTTGGATTCGAAAACGGGCATCCGCGTCTTGCAGGTCATCCAGCAGATCAACCGGGATCTCGGCACCACCACGGCCGTCATCACACACAACGCCGTGATCGCCGACATGGCCGACCGGGTGATTCGCTTGGCCGACGGGCGCGTGCAGGAGGTTCAGATCAACGCCCGTCGCAGGGATCCCGTCGAGTTGGACTGGTGATCTAAACCGAGTCATTTTGGTGCATGCGGGGTTGGAGGTGAAATGGGCTCCCTCTTGCTGCCGCACCAACGTCGACTAGGCTTGTTCGAGGAACGAAGTTCTTATTTGAGGAGGATTGCCATTGATCGACTTAACCGAACTGATCACCATCGATCCATCCGTTCGGGGCGGTAAGCCCTGCATCCGCGGTACTCGGATTACCGTGTACGACATTCTCGAGTACATGGCGGGCGGTATGAGCGACGCGGAGGTTCTCTCCGATTTCCCCAGTCTGACGGCAGAGCATCTTCGCGCGGTGTTGGTGTTCGCGGCACAGCGTGAGCGCCGGCTGGCGGCGAGCGCACCCCATGAAATTGCTGCTTGACGAGAACTTGAGGCCGAAGCTCCCCGCCTTACTAAACGATCTTTATCCAGGCAGCACTCAGATCGAGTTCCTCGGCTTACGTGGTGCAGCCGATTCCACCGTGTGGGAGTGCGCCAAAGCGGGAGATGACGTGCTGGTGTCGAAGGACAACGATTTTCGCCAACGCAGCTTCCGATTCGGCGCGCCTCCGAAAGTGGTCTGGCCGAGTGTCGGGAATGCCGGGAGCGATTTGATCCTTAGGCTGCTCAGGGAGTCCCGGGACGAGATCGAGCGTTTCGTAGCGTCCCAGGAGGAGGCGTTGCTCGTTGTTCCATTGACGACACTCTGACGCGAGGGTGATTCAACCGACCGAAGCGGCAAGACTTCGCATCGAAGGGATCCGGCCGAGCTGGCCTAAACCGCGTCCGGAGCGAGATGCGTAGTTTTCATTTCGTTTGGCTTCGGAGATGTCCTCGACCCCGGTGAGACGCGATTTAGTGCTCTAAACCGCGTCCTACGACGACGCAGCGGCTCAACGACCGGGGTTCAGGGCCGGCAACGCAGCGCGTTTGATCCGGGCGACGCGGCCCTTGCGCGGACGCAGCGCGGCGCTGCGGCCGACTTCCCGCATGAAGTCGCGTTTCCATCGCGAGAAGTCGAGATCCTGTCCGCCGTAGAGCGCGGCGTCCAGCTCCGGCATCAGCCGGGCCAAGGTTGCCGGATCCGCATGCGGACGTAAGCTCAGGATGAGGCGGGTTAGATTGGGTTGGGTCACCTCGCCTTGGAAGCGCAGCCGGCTGCGGGCATCCGCTTCGAAGCGTTCGCACCAGTCGACGGGGTCCGATGCGCGATTGGCGTGGCGCACGCACATCAGGAATCGGCTGCTCGGCGGGAGTGCTGCGGCCACGGTGGCGCGCATGCGCGCGACCAGCGGCTCGGGTCGCAGGCGATGGGCGATGTGACTCCAGCGGTCGCCGAGGACGGCACCGAATGCACGGAACCGGCCGGCTAGTCCTGCCGCCAAGCCGGCTTGCGGTCGGTCTGACGGCTGCGGCTTGGTGGCATAAAAAACGCCGCCCCAATAGCCCGCGATCAGCAGCAAAAGCCCCGTCAGCGGGAGCCAGACGACGCTCCAGTCCTCTGCGGTCATGACGGAGGAGGGCATGCCGAAGGGGCCGCTCTCGCCGCCGATGCTCAAGGTGCGCATCGGCAGACTGGCGATCTCCCGGGTGCCCGAGTCGGTATTCCACCAGGCGACACCGATCTCGGGAAGGGTCAGTCGACCAGACGACTGAGGGACGAGGGTGTAGTACTCGGTGCGGCGCGCGACCAGATCACGGCGGTCCGCCGAGAGACCGCTTTCCGTGAGCACCTGCTCGCGATAGACGCGGTGATCCGGTCCGGCGAGCTGCTCTTCCAGGCTCGGCAACTGAGCTGCAGTGCCTCCCACAGCGATAAGCTCCAACGCCAGCGTGACGGGCTGCCCGGGGACCAGGGTCGTCTCGCGATCGATGTCGGCCTTGAGACTTAACGATCTCAAGGGCAGCCAGGGCGTCACTGCGCTCACGGCCGGTCGAACCTGAAGGCGAATCGGGCGGTCGGTCACCGACTCGAAGCGCTGCATGCCGCCGCCGATGCCTCGCACGGTTCCCGTCACCTTGATGGGTGGAATCTCGATACCGCCCGGTCGCAGCGGTATCAGGGTCAGGATGAAGGTGTTGACGATCTCGCGCCGGCCTCCCTCCGCAATGCGCGACTCCGGGGTCGGTCCATCCAGGCGCCGCAGCAGTGCGTCTCCGGTGGCCGGGAGGTCGAGCGTGGCCTCCTCGGGGTTCTCCGAGGTGATGAGTCGAAGGCGCAGCAGCAGGGGTTGCTGCACATAGGGCTCCGGCTCGTCGAGCGTTGCTTCGAGCCGAGCCGGCGTTGCTCGCGGTTGGGCCCCATAGTGCCCCGGATATTGTCCCGGCATCGGGTTCGACATTTGGCCCGGGAACTGACCATATCCGGGTGCCGGCATCTGGCCCGGCGGATAGGCCGGCGGAACACCCTGCGGATAGGCCGGCGGGCTGCCTTGTGCATTGGTCGGCGGTTGGGGGCGGAACTGCCAGGATCCGGCCTGCAGCGGAGGTTGGCCGTAGGGTCCCTGAGGCGGGAAGGGCTGTTGTCCCGGATGGCCGTAGGGCCAGGCGCTCGCCGCCGGCCCGAACAACCCCAGCGACAGGCCCAGTATCAGGATCGGAATCAGGCCAAGTATCGGACTCGACGCCTGGATCATCAGGCCGCACAGCGTCGCGGGACGTCGGAGATTTTCGGTGCGCATCACCACGGACGATTCTCCAGAACGGGCGCACCCGTCGTCTGCATCCAACGCAGCTCCTCGAGGCGATACTGATTGCGGATCAAGAGTGACGGGTCGCCTTCCACCTGCTTGAGCCGCTGCTCCATCACGGCCATGCCTGCACCGAGCGCGGGTGATCCATCGATCGCGCCGCGTTCGTCCGTTGCATCCTCGTCGAATCGGTCGCCGGGCCGATCACCGAGTTGATCGAAACGTTCTGCGGCCTCGGGCTGGGCCTCGGTGCCGAGCGTCTCGGGTGGTTTCGCCTCTGCCGGACCGGGCGGACCCGGACGGGGTGTCCGGCCGGTGGCGTCGTCGGTGCCACCGTCTTCGCGGTCGGGCTGGCTCGGGTCGGAGCCCGGTGCATCTGCCCGCCCCGGCTCTGGTGACTCTGACTCCTTGCCGCTGTCGTCGGGTGATTCGGGCTCGCCGCGGCTCGGGTCACGCCCGTCCTTCGGGTCGTCGCCGGATGATTCATCTCTAGGCAATTCGTCTCGCAGTGCTCGAGTCTGATCCTCCTCGCCGTCGGCGGCCTCGTCGTTCTGCGGTGTTGCGGACGGTTCGGTCGATGGCTCGTCCTTGCCGCCCTCGCTCACATCGCCGGGCTCGCCGTCCTTTCCGGACTCGGAGGCGGTCTCCTCGCCGGAGGTGCCCTTCGGCGTGGTCCGATCCCCGGCGTCGCCTCGATCGCTGTCGCTCTCGGGTTGAGCGGACTCGCCGCCCTCCGAGTCGGTTGCGGTGTCCGCTACCGTTCCGGGGTGATCCGTTTCATCCGCGCCGCGTGCGTCGCTGGAGTCTCCCTGCGACTTGCCATCGGTGGGTTCGGATGCGTCGCTGCCTTGCCCTTGACCGGCCTCGCCGCCTTCACCCTCGGCCTGCGACTCGCTTTGCTGGCCCGAACCGTCGGAGGATTGGTCCTGAGAGCCGCTGTCCTCGCCTTGCTCGTCGCCGGACTCCTCACCCTCGGATTCTTGTTGCTCGGATTGCTGTTGCTGCTCCCCCTGCTGCTGGTCCTCTTCGGATGCCTGCTCATCCTCGGACTGCTGCTGCGGCGTTTGCTGTTCCTGTGGCTCTTCTTGTGATGCCTGATCGCGCTCTTCGGCGCTCTGTGTCGGATCCTCACCGTCCTCTTGTTCCGACTCGTCGCGAAACTGCTCCTGCTCGAGCCTGGCCAAGGTGGCTCTGGTGACGGCAAGGTTATGAGCCGCATCCGCGTGACTCGGATCCTCGCGCAGAACCGACTCGTAGGCCGTCGCGGCTCCCGCATAGTCGCCGCGCTCGAATCGGGTGTTGCCGAGGTTGTACCGGGCCGATTGCCCTTCCTTGCCTTGCTCGGCCTCGCTGAAGGCGCGTTCGGCCTCGTCGAGTCGCCCCGCGCGGTAGAGGGCGACGCCTTGCCGATAGGGATCGGAGAAGGACTCCGCTGCGGTGTCGAAGTCGCCCGCCTGATAGGTCTCGAGAGCCTCCTGCTCGGAGGTCTTAAACCATCCGGCGACTGCCGGGTACGGCAGGCAGAAGGCGAGCATGAGAAGCACCGCGGCAGAGCGGGAAATAACGCCGTGGCGCAGGATCGACGGGGCGCTCATGTGGATGACCTCCGCCGCCGAATCGGCGCACGGAATCGGGTCAGCACAAGCAGCATGACGAGGGCGACGGGGATCCAATAGCGCTCGTTCCACACCCGGGTTCGCTCGTCGCTCGATTGCGGCGGCAGGCGCGAGATCGAGACCGCGCGCAGGATGGCGTCCGAATCCGAGTCACGATAGTCGGCGATCCGATGGATGCCGGCGCCGGCCTCCGCCAGACGCACCAAGAGTGCGGAATCGAGCGAGGAGCGGACCGGCTCGCCTCTGAGATCTCGGATGAATGCGCCGGCGGGCCCCGGCACCAATCCGCCCTCCGTCGTCCCGATGCCCAGCGTGTGGATGCGAATCCCTCGGGCAGCGAGTCCTGCGAACTGCTCGGGGAGGTCGGGCTCCTCGAAATCGCCGTCCGAGATCAAGAGGATCGAGCGGGCGCTGTCCTCGGGGAGGCCTGCGAGGAGTTGCTCGGCCCGCACGAGCGCGGAGCCCACACGACTGCCCTGCAAGCTCGGGTCGGCAAGGTCGCTAGAGAGGGCGGGCAGGGCGTTGAGGATCGTCTGGGTGTCTTCGGTGATCGGCGAGATGACATGCGGCACGGATGCGAAGACGATCAGGCCAAGGCGCGCCTCGCGGTTCTTGCGCATCAGATCGCTGATCTCGTGACGGGCGCGCCCGAGGCGGTTCGGGGTGACGTCGGTGACCTGCATGGAACGGGAGATGTCGAGCAAGATCAGCAGGTTGTTGCCCGGATGGAAGAGTCGTACGTCGGTGGCGTCCCAGCGTGGGCCGGCCATCGCCGTGAGGATGAGCGCCCACAAGAGAGCCCAGCTCAGATAGCGGCCCCAACGCTCGGTGGTGCGCAGATCGCGCGTCCCGGTCAGGTGCGGCAGTAGGTGCGGATCGGCATAGCGGTGCAGCGGGCCTTCGGCCGCGCGGGCGGCGCTGCGCTTGAGCCAATAGGCGACCGGGAGCAAGGCCAAGAGGCCGAGGAACCACAGGGGTTGCTCGAAGTGAAAGCCGCCGTCAAACACCCGAAGTCCTCCCGACGAAGCGCTTGCGACCTTCGGGGAAGACACCGAGTCCGAGCAGCGCGATCAACGCGAGTCCGAGCGGCCAGCGGTAGAGCGGCTGAGGCAGGTAGGCGGTGCGTGTTTCCGCCTCGGTCTTCTCGAGCTGGCCGATGCGTGCCGAGATCTCCTCGAGCGCGCGGGTATCGGTCGCGCGGAAATAGGCCCCGCCCGTCAGCTCGGCGATCTCTTCGAGGGCGCCTTCGTCCATGGTCAGATCGTCGCGATACCGCACCATGCCCTCTTCGAGGATCGGGATGCTCGCCTGCTTGCTGCCGACCCCGATCACGTAGACGCGCACGCCGTTCTGTCGGGCCACCGTCGCTGCCTCGCTTGGTGCGAAACGTCCTGCATTGTTGTCCCCGTCGGCGAGCACGATCATGACCCGCGACCCCTCGGGACGCTCGCGCAGCTTCACCACCCCGAGCGCGATGGCGTCGCCCAGCGCCGTCGCCGGGCCGGCAATGCTCGGGACGATGCCGTCGAGCAGCTGACGCACGGCCAGCCGGTCCAGACTCAGTGGCGAGAGCACGAACGCCTGGCTTCCGAAGACCACCAGACCGACGCGATCGCCGCTGCGACCTTCGATAAAGCGGCCCATGACCCCGCGCACCACGCTCATGCGATTGACCGGGCGGCCATCGACCGTGAAATCCAGCGCCTCCATCGAGTGCGAGGCATCCACCGTGATCATCAGGTCGTATCCCGGC
>NZ_JAABRP010000053.1 GCF_011390875.1 Thiocapsa sp. | reverse complement strand
TCCCGACATCGTCCCGCCGCAGGTCTCGGTCAGCGCGGCCTATCCGGGCGCGAGCGCGTCGGTCGTGGAGTCGACGGTCGCTCAGCCGATCGAGTCGCAGGTCAACGGTGTGGACAACATGCTCTACATGCAGTCCACCAGCGGCAACGACGGCAGCTATTCGCTGACCGTCACCTTCGCGCTCGGCTCCGATCCGGACATCAACACGGTCAACGTGCAGAACCGCGCCAATCTGGCGATGGCCCAGCTCCCGGAGGAGGTCAAGCGGCAGGGGTTGACGGTCCAGAAGCAATCCAACGCCATGTTGCAGGTGGTGGCGCTGAGCTCGCCGAAGGGTTCCTACGACGGGCTGTTCCTGAGCAATTACGCCACCATCAACGTCGTCGATACCCTGGCACGCGTGCCAGGGGTGGGACAGGCGTCGCTGTTCGGGCCGCTCGACTACAGCATGCGGATTTGGCTCGACGCGGATCGTCTCACCGCGCTCTCGCTGACCCCTGCGGACGTGATCGCCGCGATCCAGAGTCAGAACATCCAGGCCGCGGTCGGACGAATCGGCGCGCAGCCGATGACGGCCGACCAGCAGTTCCAGATCACGCTCCAGACCCGCGGGCGCTTGAGTGATGCGGCCGAGTTCGAGCGCATCGTGGTGCGTGCCAACCCGGACGGCTCCACCGTGCTGGTCTCGGATGTCGGGCGCGTGGAGCTCGGCGCGCGCCAGTCGGACTCCTTCAGCCGATTGGACGGGCAGGACGCGGCCGCCATCGGGATCTATCTCGCGCCCGGTGCCAATGCGGTATCCGTGGCCGACGGAATCGAGGCGGCCATGGATCGGCTCGCCGAGCGGTTCCCGGACGATCTCGCTTATACCCTGGTGTACGACACCACGGATTTCGTGAATGCGAGTCTCGAGAAGGTCGTCCATACCCTGCTCGAGGCATTTGTCCTGGTGATCCTGGTCGTGTTCCTTTTTCTCGGGAGCTGGCGTGCCACCCTGATCCCCTTGATCGCGGTGCCCGTGGCCTTGATCGGGACCTTCGCCTTCCTGCTCGCGATCGGTTTTTCGGCCAACACCATCTCGCTGTTGGCGGTGGTGCTGGCGATCGGGATCGTGGTCGACGACGCCATCGTGGTGGTGGAGAACGTCGAGCGCATCATGGAGGAGGAGGGTCTGCCGCCGCGCGAGGCCGCCAAGAAGGCGATGGGCCAGATCACCGGACCCATCATCGCCATCACACTGGTGCTGTTGTCGGTCTTCCTTCCGGTGGCCTTCATCCCCGGGATCACCGGGCAGCTCTTTCAGCAGTTTGCGGCCGTCGTTGCCTTCGCGATGCTGATCTCGGCTGTGAATGCCCTGACCCTCTCGCCGGCGCTGTGCGCCGTTCTGCTCAAGCCGGGCGGTCATCGGCGCGGGCCGATGCGCTACGTGATGGGCGGGATCGATCGGGTCCGCGACGGCTATGCCGCGATCGTCACGCGGTTGGTGCGCGTTGCGATGCTGGTGTTGGTGCTGATCCTCGGCATCGGGATCGCGACGGGCTGGCTGTTCAAGATTACGCCGACCGGATTCCTCCCGGAAGAGGATCAAGGGGCCTTTATGGCCCATGTGCAATTGCCGCAAGGTGCCTCGGTGAGCCGGACCTTCGAGGTGGTGAAGGAGCTCGAGGCGCTCGTGAAGGCGGATCCGGCGGTCGCGCACGTGGTAACGATCACGGGCTTCAGCATCCTCGACGGCGCCGTGCTCTCCAATTCAGCAGCCGTCATCGGGCGCTTGAAGCCGTTCGAGGAGCGCAAGACGGCGGATCTCAAGGTCGATGCCGTCATCAATCGGATCGCGGCCCAAACGATCGGCATCCCGAGCGCGCGGGTCATGCCCTTCAATCTCCCGCCGATCGTCGGTCTGGGGACCGGCGGAGGCTTTGAGTACCAGCTCGAAGACCTGCAGGGTCGCACCCCCGAGGCGCTCGCCGGGGTGATGCGCGGGCTCATCCTCGCCGCCAATCAGGATCCGGCCCTTTCGCGCGTGTTCTCCACCTGGGCGACCGACAACCCGCAGGTGTTCCTCAACATCGACCGCGAAAAGGTCCAGACCCTGGGTGTGCGCATCAGCGACGTCTTCAACGCGCTGCAGGCGACCTTGGGCGGCTACTACGTCAACGACTTCAACCGGTTCGGACGGGTCTGGCAGGTCCAGGTGGAAGGTCGCGAGGCCGATCGGCAGAGCGTCCAGGACATCTACCGGATCCATGTCCGCAACGACCAGGGCGAGATGGTCCCGCTGCGCGCGTTGCTGAGCCCCGAGCTGATCCTGGGCCCGCAGCTCCTGCAGCGTTACAACAACTATCGCAGCGTCACGATTCAGGGCGAGCCGGCCCCCGGATTCAGCTCGGGCGATGCCCTGGCGGCCATGGAGCGGATCTCGGCCGCGACCCTGCCGGCAGGCTACGGCTTCGAGTGGACGGGCACGGCCTTTCAGGAACGCGAGGCCGGCGGGCAGACGCCGATCGTGTTGGCGTTGGCAGTCTTGTTCGCCTACCTCTTCCTGGTTGGACTCTACGAGAGCTGGTCGATGCCGGCGGTCGTGCTTCTGAGCGTCACGGTCGGGGTGCTCGGTGCACTCTGTGCGCTCTGGGTCGCAGGTCTCTCCAACGACCTTTATGCCCAGGTCGGCATCGTGGTGCTGATCGGGCTGGCGAGCAAGAACGCGATCCTCATCGTCGAGTTCGCCATCGAGCAGCGTGCCTCCGGGGCCTCGATCCTGGATGCGGCCACCCGGGCGGCGCGTTTGCGGATTCGCGCCGTTCTTATGACCAGCTTTGCCTTCATCCTGGGCCTGGTCCCGCTGGTCATCGCCAGCGGTGCCGGCGAGGCGAGTCAGCGCGGCGTCGGCACCGCCGTCTTCGGCGGCATGCTCGCCGCCTCGCTGATCGGGATCTTCCTGATCCCGATGCTCTACGTGGTCTTCCAGCGGTTTCGCGAGAAGATCCACGGGGGCGTCAAGGTTCGGGATCCGGGTCGGGAGCACGAGGCTCCGGTCTCGTGACCGCCGATGATTCCGGTTAGCCCTCGCCGGATCTCTGGCGAATGCCGGCATCGCATCCGTCATCCAACTCAACCGCGTCCAGAGCGAGATGCTGATTTTCGACTGACTTCGACACTTGGAGTATTCACAGTCCTTAGCGGATGACGCGGTTTAAACACAATGGAGCCAACATGATCGACGCCGATATCCGTCCCAAGCATCGCCGGTTTGCGACTCCGGCGCCCGCACTGGCCCTGGCCTTCACGCTTCTGCTCCTTGTCGGCTGCGGCGACCAGGTCGTCGTCGAAGGCGTGAACGCCGCCGACGGGGATCTCGTCGGCGATAGTGTGATCGACAACCCGGCGGATGCCGAAGGGATTGCGGCCGGTGAACCCTATGCGATCGGCAATCCCTACGAGGAGGCCGAGGAGGGGGAGAAAAACATGGGGCCCAATGCGCCGGGGTATATCCCCGAGACGATCGATTAGTCACGTGTCAGCAATACATTGAGCACCGAAGCCTATCGTTGTCGTGGCCCGATCAGTCCGCCCTTGCAGGGCGATCAGCAGGGTCGGCACGGGTCGGGGCTTCGATCGTGAGACCTCCGGTTGTCGGCTTCACGCTTGCCTTGGGGCTCTGCCTGACGCTGTTGTCGTCGACACTCGGTGCGGAGAACGCGGGCCTCGGCTCACTGAATCCGTCGCTGATGTCGGCAGAGGGTCTGGAAGCCAAGATCGCCCGGACCGAGACGAGCACCGATCTGGACGCCGAGGTCAAAACCAAGATCGTCGCACGCTACCGCGAAGCCCTGAACAACCTCAAGGAGGCGGATGTCAACAGGGACCGTGCCGCGGCCTTCGAGGAGGTCGCGCAGGCGGCACCCGAGGAGACACGGCGCATCCGCGAGCGAATACCGGAGGCCGGTGCGGACGATGCGGCACAGGTGCTCGGCGTCGGTCCGCAGACGCCGCGCGGGGAGATCGCGCTGCGCCTGCGTAAGGCCCAAGCCGACCTCGCCGCTGCAGAGGCGCGGCGCGCCGATTTCGATCGCCAGCGCGCCTTCCACGAGAACCGCCCGACCATGATCCGCCAGCGTCTGACGGCGGCGCAGGAGCAACAGGACGGGATCGCCGCTGCCTTGCGGGTGGAACCCGGCGGAGGCGATCACGCATCTCTGACCTCCGCAGCCGGCTCTTCGCTCGTGCAGGCTCGGTGGTGGGCGCTGGAGACCCGCTATGTCGCTTTGAGCACCGAGATCCGGGCATTCGAGCAAGAGCTGATCAGTCAGCCGATGCGCTTGGACCTGCTCGAGGCGAGGCGCGACGCGGAGGCATCGAGTGTCGAGCGTCTGCGTACGCAAGTCGAGGCACTCAAGGCGCTGCTCAACGACAAGCACGAGAGCGAGGCGGCATTCGCGAAGGCCGAGGCCACGCGGATGCTGGAGTTGACCAAGGGGTCCGATCCGCTGCTGAGCCAGCTCGCGCGGGAGAACGCCGAGCTGACGGAACAGCTCTCGGCCATCGCCGGACGGCTCGACGGACACGACGAGGACGAAGCGCAGGCGCTGCGGTTGGCCGAGCGGGTTCAGGCCAATTTCGAGCGCGTGCGGGCGGCTCGCGAGGTGAGCGGGCTGACCGAAGGCATCGGTCCGCTCTTGCTCGAGCACCGTGCGGACCTGCCCGATTTCGAGGTCCATGCCCGCAAGCTGCATGAACTCGAGCAGCAGATCGCCGCGGTCAACGTCAGCCGGCTGCAGCATCTCGACGAGGCGACCCGCATCGCCGATCCGAACCGGATTCTCTCCGAGCTTGCCGCCAAGCTCACAGCCGACTCCAAACCGCAGGATCTCGACACCCTGCGCACCTTGATCGTCGGGCGCCAGGTGCTGCTGGCAAAACAACTGGAGGCCGAGGGTGTGCAGCTCGAGGTGCTGCAGAGGCTCAAGGCGGCCGAAAGTCGAATGCTGGATGTCGCGCGTGCCTACGATTACTTTCTCGAAGAGCACCTTTTTTGGCTTGGTACGGGCGCCAAGACCCGTCCGGCTGACTTGGCGAATCTGCAACCCGAGATCGTCCGGCTGCTGTCGCCCTCGGTCTGGTCGGAGCTCGGCGGCAGCCTCGCAGGGTGGCTTGCGAGCTCGCCTCTGTCGTGGCTCGTGGCTCTGGTGTCGGGCGTGCTGCTCTGGAAGCGCCGCGCCCTGATTACGGAGATCGAGCGCGCCTCGATCCGAACGGAACAGCCCGGTTTCGAGGACACGCGGCAGACGCTGCGTGCGCTGGTGTTTACACTGTTGCTTGCGGTGCCTCTGCCCCTGCTGTTCGGCGCAATCGGTTGGGCGCTTCAGAACGCCGCACAGGGTACGGAGGTGTCCGAGACCGCCGGGGTTCAAATGGTCCGCATTGCGGTCGTGCTCTATGTTCTGCTGGCGTTGCGCGGGATCTGTCTGCCGCGCGGAATCGCGATCGGGCATTTCCGTTGGCCGCAGGCCAGTGCGCAGCGGCTGAGGTCGGAGATCGGCTGGCTGATTTGGGTCCTTGTTCCGGCGATGCTGATCCTCGGCAAGGCGATCAGTCTGAACCCGGATGCCGCTGTCGGACTGGTCGGGCGGCTTACAGCCCTGGTCTCCGTCGCGGCGGTCGCCCTGTTCTTTTTTCGTTTGTTTCACCCGCGGAGCGGTTTTCTGGCGGCGTCGCGGCAACGTCCGAGCGCCGGTTTGTTGTCCCGTGCCTATCAGCTCTGGTACCCGGTGCTGGTGGCCGTTCCTTTGGTGATCGTGGTTCTGGTCTTGGAGGGTTATGCCTATTCGGCGCTCGTCCTCTGGGATGCCTACCTCCTCACCTTGGGCTTGAGCGTCGTCCTGCTGTTGCTGCATGCGCTGGCCTCGAGCTGGTTGCTTCAGGCTCGCGGCCGCTTGGCCCGCCGCGTTGCGCGCGAGCGCCGAGCGGCCGCCGTTGCTCAGCGTGATGGCTTGGTCGGTGCAGAGCTCGTCGCCGCGCCGTCGGATTATGCCGATGTCGATGTCGCGGCGGCGGGCGCAGCCGGTCGGGAGCTGCTCGGGATGGGGATCGTCGTCCTCGCCCTGGTCGGCCTCTACGCCATCTGGTCGCCGGTCTTTCCGGCACTGGGCATTCTCGACGAGGTGACCCTCTGGCACACCACCGGGATCCTGGACGGGGAGGAGACCGCGCTGCCCGTCACCCTGGCCGATCTCGGGCTCGCGCTGCTGTACTTGGTCGCGATCGGCGTGCTCGCCAAGCGGTTGCCCGCGATGCTCGAGATCATCCTGAGCGAGCGTCTGCACATGGCATCGAGCAGCCGCTATACGGTCACGACGCTGACGACCTACGTCATCGTCGCCCTGGGTATCGTGCTGGCGCTCAATACCGTGGGGGCCCAGTGGTCCCAGCTTCAATGGATGGTAGCGGCCATCGGGCTGGGGATCGGGTTCGGCCTGCAGGAGATCGTCGCGAACTTCGTCAGCGGTTTGATCATCCTGTTCGAGCGCCCGGTGCGGGTCGGCGACGTCATCACCGTGGACGGGACCGACGGCGTGGTGACCAAGATCCGCATCCGTGCCACGACGATCCGCGGTTACGATCGCAAGGAGCTGCTGGTCCCGAACAAAGAGCTCATCACCGGTCGGCTGCTCAACTGGTCCCTGTCCGACCCGGTGACGCGGATCATGATCCTCGTGGGTGTGGCCTACGACACCGATGTGGACCTGGCCCATGCCTTGATGGGTGAGGCTGCGGCGGAGAACCCGCGCGTGCTCGCCAACCCCAAGCCCGCGATGAACCTCGAAGGTTTCGGCGACAACGCCTTGACCCTATCGCTGCGGGCTTACATCGAGGATATCGAGCATCGGGTCGCCATCACCTCGGAGCTCAACATGGCGATCAACCGCAAGTTCAGAGACGCGGGTATCGTCATCGCCTACCCGCAGCGCGATCTGCACCTGGATACGCGCGGACCCTTGCGGGTCAGGCTCGAAGAGGACGGTCGAACGGAGTCCCGAGACGCGGACGGTGAGAGGCCGGCCGGGTGAAGGCCGCTACGACCCCCGGAGCACGCCCCGCGCGGCGCCCGACTGCGTTGCAACGCGTTGGCGTAGAACCCACTACGCTGCCTCGTTGCGCCTTGCCGGACACCGCACGGGACGCACTCCAGGGGCCGTTCAACTGCCGGATCTAGGTTGACGGGTTGGCCTCTGGGCGTGAAGTGGAGCGGGCGGAGGTGTCGAGGCGGGCGAGTCCGGCTCAGTGCGCCTCCAATTTGCCCAGCTCGCCGAGGATCTCCAGCACCAGTTGTCGGGTCTGCGTATCCATCCCGCGACAGAGCTGGTCCGGATTGCGCTCCCCGTTGATCAGCGGGCGGACAACACCGGCCAGCCGGGCCATACTGCCCCCGACTTTGCTCATCTGATCGGCCATGTTGCCGATCAGCACCAGCGCCTGCGGATCGGTGCGCGCGGCGTGGATCATGTGCGCGAGACCCGGCGCGGCCAGGGTCGGATCCTGTGCCTGGCTTGGATCCGGTAGACTGACAGGGTCTTGCAGCCCGCGCAGGACGGACTCGGCGATGACCCCGTCTTCTTCGTCGAGGTCGTTCAGGAGCGCAGGCGAACGCTCCCCTTTGGCGATGCGTCGCAAGACGGCGACAAGCGTGCTCCAACCCTGTTGCTCGGCCCCTGCAAGCAGGGCCGCGAGCTCGGCCTGGCCCTCCGGGCGTTGGGTCAACGCGACCACTTGGCGGATGAAGGTCGCATGGACCAGGCGGATCTGCTCGCGCCGTTCCGGGAGGCTGGACACTGGCGGATCTCCTCTTCAAGAGTGTTGGGGAGGCGGGAAAGTCGTTCCGATGAGATTCTTGGCGTCGTGCACGGGATCGGTTTCTCCCGACGCGAGCGCCGGGGCCTGAGCGAGCAACGTGCCAGAAATACGTTCCGCACCTAAGTTAATCGCTATCGTTGTCGTCATCGACAACGACCACCACCGTGGCAAATGGATTCTCTCCTCGAGTTGCCTGACTTATTCTTAAACCGTTCAATAGCATCACTGCGGGCCCTTCCAGGAGAGTCCGCTCTTGCCGTTCGCACCCCGACATCGCACACCCATGGAGAGCTCATCGATGCAGATTGAAGTCACAGGCATTCTCGGTTTGATTCACCTGATCTTGACGATCTACGCCATCGTCAAGATCGTCGGCAGCTCGGCCGGTACGGGCTCGAAGGTGCTGTGGATCGTGCTTGTCATCTTGCTGCCGGTCCTCGGTTTGATTCTTTGGTTTCTTTTCGGCCCGAGCTGAGCTTAAACCGCGTCCAGAGCGAGATGCTCACTTTCGAGTGAACTCGACGTTTGATGCATCCATGGCCCTTAACGGGGACGCGGTTTAAGATTTAATTTTTCTTGTATTTTAAACCGCGCCGACTCCAACGGTTGTCAAGTCTGCCGGGGCCGATCCCATCCAAAAACAACGCATACCGCGCCGGGCGCGGTTTAGAGGATCGGACCCAGCATGGCAATGCTGTTGTTTAAGAGGCGCCGGCCCGGCCCCCAGGCCGCGACCGTCGCGGCGTCGACGGGGCGGGATCGGGCGATGTAGCTGTCCTGGCGCTCGCGCATGGTCGCCGTGAGCGCCGGATCGTAGACGAGGATGTTGTTCTCGAAGTTGAGCTCGAAGCTGCGTCGATCCATATTGGCCGAGCCGATCAGGGTGATCGCCCCGTCCAGCGTCAATGACTTCGTGTGTAGGAGCCCGCCTTCGAACTCGTAGATCCGCACCCCGGCGGCGAGCAGATCGGCGTAGTAGCTCCGGCTGGTCGCGCCCACAACGAACGAATCGTTGCGGGCCGGAAAAACGATGCTGGTCTTCACGCCCCGATAGGCCGCCCCGCAGAGCGCGCTCTGCATGGCTTCATCGGGGACATAGTAAGGCGTGGAGATCACCAACTCCTCGCGCGCGCTGTAGATCAAGGATGCGAACAGCTCGGGCATCGCAGAGGCGCGCACCGTCGGTCCGGTGCCGATCACCTGCGCCGCGAACCCCTCGCTCGCCGACTGCACGGGACGGCGCAGCAGTGCATCGATCCCGTCGTCCACGTGCGCCAGCCAGTCGCTCGCAAACAGGATCTGATTCTGGCGTGCGATCGGTCCCTCGAAGCGCATCATGGCGTCGACCCAGGGGGCATATTTGGCCTTGATGCGGAACTCGGGATCGGCGCAGTTCTGGCTGCCGCAATAGGTGATGCTGTCATCGATCACCAGGATTTTGCGATGGTTGCGCAGGTCGATGCGTCCGCCGAGCGGGCGCAGCAACGGGTTGACGATCGGCAGCGCGCGCGCCAAGTGCACGCCTGCGTCGGCCATCCGCTTCCAATGGATCGAGTGGATCAGCCGGCGCGAGCCCAGATCGTCCGCCATGGCCCGACAGGTGACGCCGCGCTGGGCCGCACGCTCCAAAGCCGCGACCATCGACAGCCCGTTGTTGTCGGGCAGCCAGATGTAGAAGTTCAGGTGGACGTGATCGGTTGCGGCGTCGATGTCCGCGACCATCGCGTCGATCGCGGCGTTGGAGTCCGCCATCAGGGTCGCCCGGTTTCCGCCGACCGGGGCAAAGCCGCTGATGGATGTCCCGAGTCGGAAGAGGTGGCGATAGGTGTCCGGGATCTCGGGCGGTGCGAGCTGCCGATCGAAAGCGCTGGCTAGCTCAGGGACCTGCGAAAATATGTGCCGCATGCGTTCGCCGCGATGTCGCCCGAGATTGACCTCTCCGAGCAGGAGGTAAGCGACCGCCCCGACCACCGGAACCGCCAGGATGACCACCACCCACGCGATCCGCGATGCCGGCTGCCGATTCGGCCGCAGCAGCACACGCACGACCAGTCCGACTTGGATGAGCAGATGCAGGAACAGGATGATCATGGATTCGGCCCTGTCGGGAAGGTTTCGGTCCAGAGCCCGATTCCCATGACCAGGAAGGCAACGGCCAAGGCAACACAGGCAAGAGCCGCGATCAGCGTCGCGATCTCGGCGCCTTGGCTGCGTCGGTGCTTGAAGCCCCAAAACGCACCGGCGGCGGTGATCAGAAAACCGAATTCGCCGATGAAGAGTCGGGTGAGCAAGGGCATCCCGCGCGCCGCCTGCGTGTCTATCTCGCCGCCCGGCGCGCTGCCCAGACCCCCGCCCAGCGCGAGCACGAGCGCGAGGACTAGGCCGAGACCCGCTGCAGCCCAAGTGAAAGGGAATCGTTTGCTCATGCGCGTCCTCGCCTCTGCGTCTTCCAAGATGCGTATTGTGCATGATACCGAGCGCACGTGGATTTTCCGCCGCATTGCACGCCCTGCTTACCGAAGAACCCACGCGCGCTCAGTCGTCGTGGCGGTTTGGATTGAACCATTGCTGTGCGCCGCCATCTTATGCTGCAGTGCACAAGAAATGGCGAGGATACCCTGTGTCGGTCTCGAAGACCCGCGGGGCCTTGCCGGGTCGATGCGTCGAGAATCCGGAGAGCCTTGCAATGAGTAGCATTACCGAGCGTGCCCGCAGCCGAGCCTCGCCTCGGGGCGAGGCCGTGCGTCTGAAGGACGGTACCTTTTGTCGGATTCGCCCGATCGAGGGAAACGATCCGGCGATCGTGACGGCCTGTTTCGAAGGTCTTTCGGATGCGTCGCGCCGACTGCGATTTTTCGGGGCGAAGCGCGCATTGACCAATGCGGATTTGGCGTATTTGACCGGTGCGGACGGGCGCGATCATCTCGCCTTCGCGGCGCTTCGCAGGACGGTGTCCGATGGGGACACGGAGGTTCTCGGCGTGGCTCGGTGTATCCGTTCCACGCCTGGATCGGAGACGGCGGAGCTGGCGATGGCCGTCGTGGACCTGGCCCAAGGAAATGGCGTGGGAGCCGCTTTGCTGGAGCATTTGATTGTCGAGGCACGGGAGCAGGGGATCCGCCGTCTCCGCTGCGAGGTCCTCGCCGACAACGAAGGCATGCGCGCTCTTGCCAAACGGCTCGGCGGCAATGCGGTGTGGCTGGACGACGGCACGCTCGAGTACGACTGCGGGCTTCCCGAGGGCGTGTCGAGCCACAGGGATTCGGGGTTGGACCAGGGCCCGGAGCCCGGGGCCCGCTCCGCCCCGGAGACCCTTCCTTGGCGGACCGCGCGCCCGGTGCCCGAGGCATGGGTCGGCTCATGGGAGCGCGCGGCCAATGCCTCGATCGCCTTCTTCGCGACCGCAGCCATGGTCTGGTACGATCATGTCCTACCGAACCGAAAAGAATCGAGAGCCGACATCCTTGACCCTAGATCGGGCAGTCTTAGCGAGCATGACCCGGTAGGCGAGCCATCGATGAACGCAATCGCTAAGGCCGTCAAAACATTGCACGAAGCACGGAGCGTTCAACTGCCGGATCCGGGATGATGCACATCCGCTCGTTCGAAGGTAAACATCCGAGGATCGATCCGTGCGCTTGGGTCGACGAGACCGCGGTCGTGATCGGCGAGGTCACGCTGGGCGCGGGCGCATCCGTCTGGCCGGGATGTGTGATCCGCGGGGATATCCATCGCATCGAGATCGGCGCGCGGACCAACATTCAGGACGGGAGCGTTCTGCATGTCTCGCACGACAGCCGCTTCATGCCCGGAGGGGCACCGCTGATCGTCCACGATGATGTCACCGTCGGTCATCAGGTGGTCCTGCACGGGTGCGAGATCCATCATCACTGTCTGGTCGGAATCGGTGCTCGCGTGCTCGATCGTGCGCAGCTCGAGCCCTTCACGTTGCTTGGTGCCGGGTCTTTGGTGACACCCGGCCAGGTCTTGGAAGGTGGCTATCTTTGGCTTGGCGCACCGGCGCGGCGGGTGCGGGCGCTGACGGATCAGGAGCGCGAGTATCTCGAGTACGTGGCGGAGAACTATGTGCGGCTGGCGGTTCGGTATCGTGCGGAATCGACGAGATAGGCGGGCAGCGACCGGGGGAATGTTTGCGCATGGAGGATGTGTTTCGCTGCGCACGTGAGGCGGGGCGTTTGAGTTTGGGAGGATGGGTTTCGCTCCGCTCTAATCATCCTACGGCTCCGCGCACGGGTGCGGGTTCGGGGCTGCTTGGTCGGGCGGGTTGGGGCGCGTTCTATCCACTCTGCGACTGGGATGACGGAGGCGAAGCCGGGGGGCGGGGGCCGGGGGCCGTTGGCTCTCCCACATCGGAGGTTTCGCTGCCCGGAGGTGCCACGCGATTCACATCCACCGCCACCCGCAGCTCGTGGGTTCCCCCACCGTAGAAGATCCCGCGCAGCGGAGTGACGTCCTGAAAATCGCGACCGACTGCGGTGGTGATGTGCTGCTCGCCGGGGATCTGATCGTTGGTGGGGTCGAAATCGATCCAGCCCAGGTTGGGAATAAGCACCGAGAACCAGGCATGCGAGGCGTCTGCGCCTTGGAGCTTGACCTGGCCCGGAGGAGGAAGCGTTTCCAGATAGCCGCTGACATAGCGGGTGGCGAGTCCGAGTCCGCGCAGACCGGCGATCGCGACGTGTGCGAAATCCTGACAGACGCCTTTGCGCTGCTCCATCACCTCGGCGAGCGGCGTAGCGATGGTCGTGGATGTCGGGTCGTAGACGAAGTCGCGGTAGATGCGCCCCATCAGCTCGATCGTCGCCTCCAGGATCGGGCGCCCCGGCAGAAAGGATTCAGCGGCAAAGGCGCGGGCATCGGGATCCGGCGGGACCAGCGGCGAGGGAAGGGTGAAGATCCGCAGGCCGGTCATGGGCTCGTCGTAGCGATCGTGCAGACGATCGACGATCCGCTCCCAAGGCTGCGTCGCCTCGGGCATCGGCAAGGTCGGGGCGACCACCTCCACCTCGCTCTGGGCGCGTACCTCGAGTGCATCATGGGCCTGCTGGATCGAAAAATAGCTCACCCGGTTACCGAAGAAATCCTCATGCTCGCGATGAACCGCCGGCCAGGGGTCGACGCGGATCTGACTGGACAAACAGCGCTGGCGAGCCGTCTGGGGCGGTTTGAGATGCGCGATGCTGTGGCACAGCGACACCGGCTCGGCATACTCGTAGCGGGTGACGTGATTGATCCGGAATCTCATGAGGCGCCCCGCGCCGCGGCTCGGCGCAGCAGGCTGTGCGGCTGCTCCTCGTGTCTGAAGTACTGTGCCGTGATGGCGTCCGAGATGGCGGCGCTTTGACGATCCAGCTCGGCCAGCATGGCGGCCAGCGCGGCGCGGCGTGTACCTGCCTTGTCCGGCTGGACCAGGCTGTCGATCTCGGCCAGGCGAATCCCGGTGAGCCCCTTCATGACGTGCTTTTCAACCGCCGTGCGTCCGACGGCCATGTCGCCGCGAGGCAACTCGGAGACCAGTCGCTCGAGCTGTACGAGCTGATAGGCAAGTGCGCGCGGGTTGCCCTCGTCCTGAAAGACCAGGTCCAAGAGTGCGCCGATCCGAGTGCCGGCGCGATAGCGTCGGCGATAGGTGATGAGGCTGTCGGTCACGCCGAGAACTGCCTCGATCACCATGTTTTCGTCCTGCTCGCCGGCGATCGGAACCAGCATGGAGCGTAAGAGGCTCGCGGTGGAGGCGGCGCGTTCGAGCCGACGCCCGATCTCGAGGAAGTGCCAGCCTTCGTTGTGGGTCATGTTCTCCTGGGTCAATGCCGAGAAGGCGACCAATGAGGTGATCAAAGGGTCTAGCTCGTCGAGTGCAAGCGAGAGCTGACCGGGCGGTTCATGGGTGAGATTGCCCAGGTGGGCCTCGATGTCGCTCACAATGCGCCAGGTGTCGGCGGAGAGACGGTCGCGGACCGAATAGGCGGCCTGCCCCAGCGCCTGAAGCGTCTGCGGAAGACCGCCCAGGCGTGCGGGGTCGGAGATGAGCGAGAGCATCTCGGGCACGGGGTTGCGCAGACGCTCTGCTGCTCCGGTCCCGATGAAGCCGGGGAACGACTGGGTCTGGTTGGTCAGCGCCTCCAGGAGCGAGCGCAGACAGCAGGAGTCGCCCGTCGAGGCGGCGTAATCGCTGCGCTCGGAGAGCTTGAAGATGGTGATCCGCAGCAGCCGCACCAGTCCCTCGGCGCGCTCGGCATAACGACCGATCCAGAACAGGTTGTCGGCGACTCGGCTGGAGACCTCGCTCTCCTGCGTGACCGCGGGCGTGTTCATCTCGGTCGTGACCAGCAGGGTTTCCTGGCGTTCCGGTTCCGAGGCGACGACCCAGACGTCCTTGGCCAACCCGCCGAGCTGGTTGGAGTTGAGCGCGGCATCGCTGGTCGGGGCGACCCGCCCGAGTCCGCCGGGCATCACCGCGTAGCCCTCTTCCTCGGCGGTCAGAAAGGTCCGCAGCACGCTGGGCCTGGGTTCGAGGTGCCGGCCGATGAGCGCGGGCGCGGTCGACGGATTCACCCGTTCCCGCGCGATGTAGCTTTCGGGGCGTTCCTGGATGGCCTGGAGCAGCGCCGCACGGGCGGGCGCATCCATCGTGTCGGGGAAAAGACAACGCAGACCCTGACCTTTATTCAGGGGCTTGATCACGAGCTGATCGAAACGATCCACGACCTGGACCAACGACTCCGGATCGCCGCACCACCAGGTCGGGATATCCGGGATCTGCAACTCCTCCCCGAGCAGCTCTCGGCATAGGCTCGGCAGAAAGGCCGGGAGCGCCGGGTGCTCGAGGATGCCGCTCCCCAATGCGTTGGCGATGACCAAGTTGCCGGCCCGTACCGCTTGGACCAAACCCGGCACCCCCAGGAACGAGTCTTCGCGCAGCTCCAGGGGGTCGCACCAACCGTCGTCGACGCGCCGCAGGACGGCATCGATTCGCTCGAGCCTTCCCAGCGTGCGCAGCCAGAGCGCCCCGTCGCGCACGGAAAGGTCCCCGCCTTGTACGAGCGTAAAGCCGAGATAGTTGGCGAGATAGGCGTGCTCGAAATAGGCCTCGTTCTCCGGCCCCGGGGTGAGAACCACTACGCGCGCATGCTCGGCCCGTCGCGGCGCGAGACGCGTCAAGGTGCGCCGGATGGAGCGGAAGAACCCGGCAAGGCGATGCACATGCGAATCGCGGAACATGCTGGGCAGAACCCGCGATAAGACGACGCGGTTCTCGAGCGCATAACCGAACCCGAGCGGACTTTGGGTGCGGTCGCCGATGATCCGCCAGTGGCCGTCCGGCGTACGGGTCAGATCGGCTGCATACTGGATCAGAGGGCGATGGCCTGCGACCTCCACACCGTGGCAGGGGAGCAGATATTCGGCTCCGGCGTCGAACAGTTCGGCCGGCACGAGACCGCTGCGGATGAGCTTGCGAGGTCCGTAGAGGTCGAGCAGGATCTGATTGAGTAGGTCGGCACGCTGAATCAATCCGCGCTCGAGCTCCGCCCATTCCTCGCTGCGAATGAGCAACGGCAGCAGATCCAACTCCCAGGGGCGGGACATGCCCCGCGGCTCGGCGTTGAGATTGTAGGTGACGCCGTTGTCGCGGACCATGCGGGTGGCCTCGCGCCAACGTGCCTCGATGCCGCTCGGCCCGAGCGTGCGCAAGGCATCGAGAACATACTGCCAGTGGGGGCGCACCTCGCCCTCGGCCGTGCGCATTTCGTCGTAGCGCTCGGGCAGGGGCGTATAGGCATCGACCAAACCCGACTGCTCGAGTAAGGGTGCCAGGTCGGGGACAGACATGGGCCTGGGCTCTTTCCGGGACGTTGGCCCTGGATTAGACACGTCATGCCCGGGTGTCGCAAGGTGCGATTAGGCGGTCATAAGAGGGAGAGGCGTGACTCGATCGGCGCGTCGGACGGGGGTTCCGAGACTTGAAGCAGGCAGCGCTCGTAGTGCGGGGCTCTCAACGGCGGTGCGAAAAGGTCGCCTTGCGCCTCCAGGCAGCCGATGTTGAGCAGGATGAAACGCTGGCGGTCGTCGCGGACCCCGTCGGCCGTGGCGTCGATGTCCAGTGCTTGGGCCATGGCGATCAGGGCTTGGACGACAGCCAGGTCGTCCGGCGAGTTCGGCATGGCGTCCACGAAGCTGCGATGAATCTCGAGTCTGCGGATCGGGAGCCGACGCAGAACCTGCGGCGCGAGCCAGCTTGTGCCGACCTCGTTTAAGGCCACGCCCACGCCGAGCCGGTGCAATCCGTCGAGGACCTCGCGGGCCTGCTCCGGGTGTTTAAACAGGAGCGACTCGGCGAAGCTCAGCTCGAGGCGCGCTGGGTCGAGCTCGTTGGTACGAAGCAGCCGTTCGAGCAACGCGACCAGATCGAAACGTGTCAGCTGGGTCTCGGAAATGCTCACGGCAAGGGTCCCGACCGGGACGCCTCTGAGATTCCAGTCCCGCAACTGAAGGCATGTCTCGGCGAGGATCCACTGACCCAGCTCGACCGTCATGCCGCCGGATTCGGCAAGCGCAAGGAGCCGTTCGTGCACGACCGGTCCGAGCTCCGGCTGATGCCAGCGCACACGGATCTCGGCGCCCGGCCAACGCCCCGTCTCCAAGTGGACGCGCGGCTGGAACAGCAGCTCGAATTCGCCGGTTTCGAGCCCGGCCTGCAGCATCTCGGTGAGCCGCTGACGTGCCGTCGATGTGCCGACCGGTGGCTCGGAATAGATTCGGAAGCCGTCGCGTCCGTCTTGCTTGACGTTGGCGAGCGCCGTTGCGGCGTGCGCGAACATCACCTCGGTGTCGCTGCTTGCGCAGGCCTCCAAGGCGATTCCCATGCTCATGGTGACGAAGACCTGATGTCCGCGCACCGTCATCGGCGCTCGCAGGGCCGAGCGCAGGCGTCGTGCGATCTCTTGTGCCTCCGTCGGGGTCTGGATCCCTTCGAAGAGGAGCCCGAACTGGTCTCCGATCAAACGTGCCAGGGTGTCGGCGGGACGAATGGTCTCACGCAGGCGTAGACCGACTGTCCGCAGCAGCTCGTCGCCGATCTGGTGACCGAGGCTCGCGTTGATGTTCGCGAAACGATCGAGGTCGAGCAAGAAGAGCGCGATCGGCGTGCGATTGCGCCGCGCCGGGTCCATCGCGTAGGCCAGGCGCGAGTCGAACAACACTCGGTTGGGCAGTTTGGTCAAGGGGTCGTAGTGGGCAAGGTACTCGATGTGCTTCGGACCGTTGGCGGAGACTGGGCGCTCGGCGAAGACGCCGACGAAGTTGGTGACCTTGCCGCGGCCGTCGAGGATGCGTCGGAGGTGTAGTCTCTGCAGATAGATCTCGCCGTCTTTGCGCCGGTTCCAGATCTCGCCTTCCCAGACGCCTTGTTTGATCAGCCGACGCCACATGCGGGTGAAGAAGCTCTTGGTGTGCCAATGGGAGTTGAGCAGGCTGGGCTTGCGTCCGAGGACCTCGGCCTCCGCATAGCCCGTGATCCGGCTGAACGCAGCATTCACAGCGACGATGCGCCCGTCGGCGTCCGTCATCAGGACGCCGTCCGAGGTTGCGGCATAGACAACCGCGGATTGCAGCAGACGCCGCTCGGAGTCCCGCACGCTGGTCACGTCACGGATATTCACGACGATACCCGTTACCTTGTCCTCGTCGTCACGATGGGGAAAAAGTCTGACCTCGGACTCGTGCACCCGACCGTCAGGGCCGGTTTCGCGGATGTCGTCGACGACCGGGTGTCCCCCGTCGAGACAGCGCCCGAGGTTGCGATACACGAGCTCGCAGAGCGGACCCTGACCCTCGACCTCCTGCAGAGGACGCCCGACGGCATCGTCCTGCGTCCGTTTGATCGACGTCAGGAAGGCGGCGTTCGCGGCGAGCAGACAACAGCCGCGGTCGAGGAAGGCGATGCGATCGGGCGATGCGGAGACGATGTCGTAGTAGCAGGCCAGTGCTTCTTCGGCAGCGCGCCGTTGCGTGATGTCCAGGACGACGCCGGAGAGCTTGGATGCGCCGTCCGAGCCTGCGAGCTCGAGGCGGCCGGCGCTCTCCGCCCAACGCAGCGTCCCGTCCGGGCGGCAGATACGATGGCGAAAGCGGAAGGGGACGGCGGCCTCGATGGCCTGCTGTACGGCGACTGTTGCCAGGTAGCGGTCGTCGGGATGGATCTGCAGCAGCACGGCCTCGAGGGAGACGTCCGTATCGGGCTTGAAGCCCCAGATGTCGTACCAGGTGCGTGAGGCCAGGGTGCGACCGGTGGCAATGTCGATCTCCCAGTTAGCGACCCCCGCGAAGGCCTGCGCCTCGTCGCCGGCGAGCTCCGAATGAACCGGGGTGTTCGCGACGGCGCGTTGCTCGATGACGATGCCGATCACGGGAGCAGCGGGCGTCTCGCCCGGAGCGAGGCGCGAGAAGTGGATGACGATACTGACCGGGCGATCCGCTCGGGTCCGCAGACGCAGGGTTCGGGTCGTCTCCGCCTCGCCTGTGGTCAGAAAGTCGCCGACTCGGGATGCGTCCTCGTCGTCGAGCAGATCTCTGAAGGCGAGATCGCTCGTCAAGCCTTGGGGGTAGCCCGCGAGGTTCGAGAAGACTCGGGTCGCTGCCACGACGCGTTGGTCGGCGTCGAGCACGACAACACCGCAAGGCAGTGCGTCGAGCAGTCTGCCCAGATCGACGGCGTTCTGCAGCGCAGGGTCGACACGCGTGGTGTGCTCCGTTGTCTCGTGATCCCGATGCATGAGCGATGACACGTCGATTTGGATGGCAGCCGACTTCATATTATAAGCAAGAAGAAGAGTAGGGTTATCGTAACTATTCACCTTCTCGACCCGCCCCGCGGCGGTTTATGATCATCCGATTTCGTGTAAGACTCGGCACTGAGGTAGAGTTCGGATCAAAGCCTTCGAGGAACCGGAATCGTCCATGACGGGAGCCACACAGGACGAGGAGCGCGCGGAACGACTGCTGTCGATTCTGTCGAGCTTCGCGCGCGAGTCTCGCGTGATTGTTCCGCCGAACGGGATCGATCTGGAGACGCGGTTGGAGGCAGACCTCGGACTCGATAGCCTGAGTCGCTCCGAGCTGATCGCGCGGGTCGAGCAGGGTCTCGGGGTCCGGCTCTCGGAACAAGCCCTCTCGGCCGCGACCGCCCGCGACCTCCTGGGGTTGATACTCGACGAAGCGGGAGTCGTTCTCGATGTGCGCGTTGCCTTCGCGCCCGAGCCGACCGCGGAGGGTCACCCGGCCTCCGCAGCGACCCTTTTGGATGTCCTGGATAAGCATCTGCAGGACCACGCGGAGCGGGTCCATATCCTGTACGAGGGATCGGACGCGGGCGCGCAGCCGATCAGCTATCAAGCGCTCGCCGACGGTGCCGCACGGATTGCCGCGCGCCTCGAGGTCGCCGGATTGCGTCCCGGAGCGACCGTGGCACTGATGCTTCCGACGGGGCCGGACTACTTCAACAGCTTCTTCGGCGTCCTGATGGCCGGCGGCGTCCCGGTGCCCATCTACCCGCCGAGTCGACCGCAGCAGATCGAGGAGCACCTGCGTCGCCATGCTCGGATCCTCGACAATGCCGGTGCGGCGTTTCTGATCACGGTCCCGGAGGCGAGGGCCATCGGTCGCGTCCTGCGGGTTCAGGTCCGCTCGTTGCGCGGGATCGTGACGCTCGAGGGTCTCGAGCAGGAAACGCCGAGCGAGAACCGGGCGCGACCCGCGCCCGAGGACATCGCCTTTCTCCAGTACACCTCCGGCAGCACCGGCGACCCTAAAGGCGTCGTTCTGAGCCATGCCGATCTCCTCGCAAACATCCGCGCCATGGGCGAGGTCGTGCAGGTTGCGCCGGACGACGTCTTTGTGAGCTGGTTGCCGCTCTATCACGACATGGGTTTGATCGGTGCATGGCTCGGCAGCCTCTATTACGGCATTCCATTGGTGTCGATGTCTCCGCTTGCCTTCCTGGCGCGTCCGGTGCGCTGGCTGGAGGCGATCCATCGCCACGGCGGGACCATCTCGGCGGCACCCAACTTTGCCTACGAGCTCTGCCTGACCCGGATCACCGACGCCCAGATCGCCGATCTGGACTTGAGTCGCTGGCGTTGGGCGCTCAACGGTGCCGAGCCCGTCAGTCCCGAGACCTTGCGTCGATTTGCAGCGCGCTTCGCCTCCGCAGGTCTGCGTGCCGAGTCGCTTGCCCCCGTCTATGGTCTGGCGGAGGCGGCGGTCGGATTGACCTTTCCTCCGGCCGGGCGCGGGCCGCGGATCGACTGTATCGATCGCGATCGCTTCGCCCGCGCGGGCTATGCCTTGGCGGTCGATTGCGAGGATCCGCAGGCGATGGAGGTGGTGGCCTGCGGTCGTGCGCTTCCCGGCTACCGAGTGCGCGTGGTCGACGAAGCGGGCCGCGAGCGGCCGGAACGCCACGAGGGTCTGCTCGAGTTCCAGGGACCATCGGCGACGCAAGGCTACTACCGCAACCCGCAGGCGACACAGGCGCTGATCCACGACGGCTGGCACGCGACCGGGGATCGCGCCTATCTGGCGGGCGGCGACATCCATCTGACCGGACGGGTGAAGGACCTCATCATCCGCGGCGGGCGCAATCTCTATCCCTACGAGGTCGAGCAAGCGCTCGGCGAGGTCGCCGGCGTGCGCAAGGGCTGCGTGGTCGCCTTCGCGGCGAAAGACCCGGAGCTGGGCAGCGAGCGGCTGGTGATCCTGGCCGAGAGCAAGGAGCGTGATCCGGCGCGGCGTGCCGAGCTGGTCCGGCAGCTGCGCGAGCGCGCGACCGATGTGCTCGGACTGCCGCCGGACGAGCTGCTGCTGGTCCCGCCGCGTGCCGTGCTCAAGACCTCGAGCGGCAAGCTGCGACGCGCCGCCACGCGGGATCGCTATCTCGCCGGCCAACTGTCCGAGCAGGTGCGTCGTCCGGTTTGGCAGTTGATGCGGGCCGCGGGGTCAGGGCTTCGCGCACGGATCCTGATCCTGCCGGGGCAACTCTATGCGGCGTACGCTTGGGCGGCGTTTTACCTGATTGCGCCCTGGTTCTGGATCGCCATCATGGCGAGCCCGAGCCCGGGTCTGCGATGGTTGATGGCGCGGGTCGGCATCCGGCTTCTGCGCCGGATGACCTTCGTGCGACTCGCCGTCAAGGGCCGGGAGCATCTTCCCCCCGCGGGACACCCCTTTGTCCTGGTCGCCAATCATCAAAGCTATCTCGATGGTTTGGCCTTGGCTGAGGCAGTAGGGCGTCCGATCGGCTTTGTCGCCAAGAGCGAGCTCCTCGCGCGCCCGATCGTGGCGGCCTTCATGCGGCGGATGGGTGCGAATTTCGTGGATCGCTTCGATCCGCGCGCGGGTAGTGCAGAGTCTGCCCGCTTGACCGAGATACTGGCCCGTGGCGAGGCCTTGGCGTTTTTTCCCGAAGGCACCTTCCGCGAGCAACCGGGGCTCTTGCCCTTTCGGATGGGCGCCTTTTCCGCCGCCGCTCAAGCCGGCGTGCCGCTTGTCCCGGTGGCTCTTCGGGGAACGCGCGAGCTGATGCCCGGCGACCGCTTTTCGCCACGTCCCGGACATGCCGAGGTCCTGATCGGCCCGCCCATCCGGCCCGAAGACAAGGATTGGGAAGCCGCGATCGCACTGCGCGACCGGGCGCGGTCCTGGATTGAAGAACGTGTGGCCGGCTGAGGATTAAGGCGAATTCTCTGAACCGTCGGCGCAAGTTTTGCCTCCTGTCGTCAGCACAACGGTATGGAATTCCGCGGAAATCACCTAAGCATCCCGACTGACCTCAGAGGAGTTTCACCAAGGCGGCGATCGCGGCGACTTGGGCGAACATCAGCGGGATGAGCCATTTGAGTAGATCGACCTTGGAGCGCACGATTTCTCCTCGAACCTGCTCGATCTCTTTTTGAAGGCGGAGCTCGGTTTCCCTGATGTCGCCGCGCATCTGCACGATCTCGCCGCGCATTTGGACAGTCTCGGCCCGAACGAGCTCGATCTCCTTTTGGAGTCGCAGCTCGGTTTCGCGCAGATGGCCTTGGGTGACCATATCCGGGAGATGTGGATAGCGTTCCTCGAGTCGCTCGAATGCCTCGGCAATGACGCGCGCGCGGGTGCGGTCGTCGGTGGCCGTGGTCAGGGCTTCGTAGAGTGCGACGCTGGATGTCATGGAGCGACTATGGAGGGCAACTCGAACGGGCGCAAGTCCGAACGTCGCCGCGCTGCAATCCAATCGTGTATCAGCGCCCGATCACCACCGGACAGCCCAGGGTCTCCAGACTGGTCCAGAGCGAGGCGCGTCCGAGGAGCGGATTGGCCTCGTCGAGGATGAGCAGATCGATACCGAGGTTACGGACCGTCGCCGCGAGACCGGCCGCATCGGCGGCCTCCAGCGACACCAGACGTGTCTGCTCGCGCATGGATCCGAGCTGTGCGAGCACATGCCTGCGCAGCGTCGCCGCATCCGCGGACATCGCGGGTTGCAGGATGATGACCAGACTCGCGGCATGTCGGATCCCCAGCTCCACGGCGATCGAGAGGGCGCGTGTCGCACCCGCGCTCCCGGAATAGAGGACGCCGACGAGGAGCCCGCTATCCCGCGGCTTGGGAGCGATCGGCCGCGGCCGTCTTCGCAGTGGAGCGAAGCGCCCGATGCGCCCGAGTGCGAAGAGCTCCGCATCGAGTGCGGCTCCAAGGATCTCGGCCTCGAGATCGCCCCGCCAGACCCGGAACGACCAAGCGACGCCTAGCTCGCCTGCGGTGCGTTCGAGTCGCTCGCGCACGCCGCGTGCGGCGGCGCGCAGCTCGCGCTGAAGCCGGTCCGCGTCCAGGATGCTCTCGCACAGGGTCGCGATCCGCAGCTCCCGCAGAAAGGGCAGCCCGGCGAGACGCAGCAGTTCGGTATCCTCGACGAATACGCCCTCCAGCTCAGCGTTCAAGGCAGCGGCGATGCCGGCGGCCAACGCCAACGCTTGCAGGCTGTGCGGGGAGGCGTCCAGTGCGACCGCGATGCGGCGGATCCGTCCGCTCGGAGCTCCGGCGCTCATGGCTCGGCCCGCTCCGACGGTCGGGTCTCGCCGTCCCGGGCATGCAAGGCGCGCAGGCGCTCGGAGAAGCCGATCAGGCGAGCCTCGACACGGGCGTTGACGCTGCCCTCCGGGAAGCCCCCGTCGGCGGCGCGCTCGCCCGCCGGCGTCCCGGTCAGGATCTCGATCCCCTCGTCGATGCTCGCGATCGGGTAGACCGCGAACCGGCCCTGTGCGACCGCCTCGCGCACGTCGGCGCGCAGCATCAGATGTTTGACGTTGGATACCGGGATCAAAACACCCTGACCCTCGACCGGTCCGCGTGCCGCGCAGGTGTCGAAAAAGCCCTCGATCTTCTCGTTCACCCCGCCGATCGCTTGGACCTCGCCAAGCTGGTTCACCGACCCGGTAACGGCAAGCGACTGGCTGATCGGCAGATCGGCCAGCGCGGAGAGCAGGGCATAGAGCTCGGCCGAGGAGGCGCTGTCGCCCTCGATGCTGCCGTAGGACTGCTCGAAGACCAGGCTGGCCGAGAGCGACAGTGGATGATCCAAAGCATAGCGCCCGGCGATGAAGCCCTGGAGGATAAGCACGCCCTTGGAATGAATGGGGCCGCCGAGCTTGACCTCGCGCTCGATGTCGATCAGCTCGCCCTTGCCCAGTCGCACCCGCGCGGTGATCCGGCTGGGATGGCCGAACGCGAAGCCTCCGAGGCTCATGACCGCGAGCCCGTTGACCTGACCGACCCGTGCCCCGTCGGTCTCGATCAGGATGGTCCCCCGGGTGGTCTCTTCGCGCAGCCGTCGGCTGATGCGGTCGGCGCGCGCGATCTTGGCGTCGATAGCCTCTTGGACATGCGCCGCGCCGACCGTCTTGCATCCGTCGGCTCCGGCCCAGTAATCGCTCTCGCGCACCAGGTCGCCGATGGAGCGCATGTGACTTGTGAGCCGCTCGTTGTCGTCGGCCAGGCGCGCGCTGTGCTCGATCACCCGAGCGACCGCGCCGCGATCGAAGTGACGCAGCCCGGCGCGCCGCACCTCGGAGGCGATGAAACGCGCATAGACCAGATGGCTCTCCGGGCCGCGCATAAGTTGGTCTTCGAAATCGACCGCGACCTTGAAGAGCTCGCTGAACTCGGGATCCAGCTCGCACAGCAGATAATAGATGTGCCGCTCGCCGAGCATCACGACCTTCACGTCCAGCGGGATCGGCTCGGGTTCCAGCGACAGGGTGCTGATGAGACTGGTGATCTGGGCGAGCGACTCGATGCGGATCTCGCCGGCCTGCAGGAGACGCTTCAAGGTCTCCCAGGCGAAGGGCTGCATCAACAGCTTGAGTGCATCGACGATGAGATAACCGCCGTTGGCCTGATGTAGCGCGCCGGCGCGGATCATGGTGAAGTCCGTCTCCAGCGCGCCGAGGTGTGCGCGGTGCTCGATGCGACCGACCAACTGATGGTGCGCCGGCAGATCCGCGTAGATGACCGGGGCGCCGCCGTTCTTGTCGTGCCCCAACAGCACGTTGATCCGGTAGCGTTGATGCCAGGGCGGACCGTCGGAGTTCGGCGGGATCCAGATGCCGAGCATCGGGGGTTGTTTGTCGCTTTCCGGTAGAAACTGGCGAAAGTTCTCGACCACGTCCTCCTGCACCTGCCGCAGATAGACGACCACGGCAGGGAGATCGCCGTAGGTCTCGCAGAGGGCCTCGACCAGGCTTTGCGTGGCGGCAGCGGCCATCTCGCGATTGAGTGCTCCGATGCGCTCGTCGGAGCGCTTCTTCCAAAGCGGCATTTGGTGCAGGGCCTTGCGCATCTCGGCCTGCAGGCTGTTGATGTCTTCCTCGATCCGGGCACGCTCCTCGTCGGACAAGGCGTGAAACTCGTTCGGACCGAGCGGCTTGCCGTCGCGCACCGGCGCGAGCGTAAACCCGGTCGGGGTCTGCAGGAGGATGACGTCCTTCTCCTTGGCCAACTCGCGGATCTCGCCCATCGCCTGCTCTTGGCGCTCTTCCAGCTCCTCTTCCAGTGCCTGGGTGCGCGTGCGGTATTCGTCGCTCTCGAAGACACCCTGGATCGCGCGGTGCAGATCCTCGACGAGCTGCTCCATGTCGCGCTTGAGCTCCGCCCCCTTGCCCGGGGGCAGGCGCAGTGCGCGCGGGCGATGGGCGTCGTCGAAATTGAAGACATAGCACCAATCGGGGGGCACGGCCTCCTCCTTGGCGCGCTCCTTGAGTGCGCTGTGGATCAGGGCGTATTTGCCGGTTCCGGAAGGCCCCAGGGCGAAGAGGTTGTAGCCCTCGTGATGGATGCCGATGCCGAAGCGGACGGCCTGAATGGCCCGATCCTGAGCGATCAGGCCGTCGCGGACATCCAGGTCGGCGGTGGTCTCGAGCGCGAGCTGCGCAGGGTCGCAATGGCGATAGAGTGCCGCGGGTTCGAGTGGTGTGACGCTCATCCGCTGAAGGTCTCCGCGATCGGGGCGCCGAAGGATTCCGTACTGTAGCGCGAGACCGCGAGGGTCTCGGACCAGTACCCCGAGGGCAGGCCCGCCTTGTGGCGCAGATGCTCGAGAAAGTCCGCGGCGTTCGGCAAATCCTCCCAGACCGAAGGCAGGAACGTCCCGCGCCGGCCGCGATCTTCGAGGATCAGACCGTCGATGCCGGGCCGGATCTGTTCGAGCAGATCGGACTCCGACCGGAAGTGCATCGGCTCGGACGGACTCAGCACCGAGATGTGGACGTCCAGCCGCGGCAGCTCCGCGCGGGTCAGCGGCGGGAACCGCGGATCCTCGAAGGCTGCTCCGTAGGCGTTGCGGGCGACATCGATCACCAGCGGCCGGATCGCCTCCAGCACGCCGATGCAGCCTCGCAGCGCCCCGTCGATCTGGAGCGTGACGAAGGTTGCGCGCTCGGCTTGGAGCGCGGTCGGATAGTCATGCGGATCCGGCTCCAGCGGGCGGCCGTGGTTCAATCCGTGCTCGATCGATTGGGCCGCGATGCCCAGCAGCATCCGCCGCTCCTCGACCCGATAGACGTCTTCGGTTTCAGTGGAAGACATAGGCGCCGTACCCCACCACTTGGTCTCTTGAGCCGGCGGTATCGCCGGAGTTGCGCAGGTCGAGCGTGCGGGCCTGCATCCCGCGGCGTCGCGCTACCTCGAGCAGTCCGTTGACCGGGATCCGCCCGCACGCCTGGTCGTAGCCGATGTCTTGGGGGCGGAGCGCCTCGATCGCCGCCGAGGTGGACGTGTCCAACGTTCGCGCGGTGGCGTAGGTGTGATAGTGGCTGAGGTCCGAGCTGATGACGATCAGCGTTTCGGGACCGCCCCAGAGCAAATCGAGCACCTCGGCAACCTCGTCCGGGCGGGCGTCGCCGACCACGAAGGGCACTAGGCTGAACCGATCTAAGACCTCCTGCAGGAAGGGCAGTTGCACCTCGAGACTGTGCTCTTGGGCGTGCGCAGCATCCATCAACTTGACCTGCGGCAGGGCGAGGGCCAAGTCGATCGCGTCACGGTCCAGCTCCACCGGGCCGAGCGGCGTCTCGAACCGGTCCGCGCTGCTCGCGGCAAGGCCGCGCAGGGGCACGCGATGGGCCGGACCCAGCAGGACGACCCGGTGCACGATCGCGCGGGCTCGGGCCAGGGTGACATAGGCACTCGCGGCAATGGGGCCGGAGTAGACATAGCCGGCGTGCGGGACGATCAGGGCCTTCGGGGGTTCGTCGTCCGGGTTCGCCTCGGCGAGATAGTCGTCCACCGTTCGCTTGAGCTCGCGGGGGTCGGCCGGATAGAAGAGACCGGCGACCGCCGGGTTGCGAGAGAGTGACATGGCTGTTTCCTCCTGACGGATGAGGGCCGTGGGGACCGGCTCGGGACAGGACTCGGCGGAGCGCGGCCTCATCTGCGAAGTATAGTCGGCGCGGGTGATACGTCGTGCGGACCGGGTAACCGCGCCCCGGACCCTGACGTGATCCGGGGTTGCAATCGGGCCCGCGTCTTCCACACTTAAAACATCGGTATCTGCCGAGCAGGAGATCGCGATGAACGACGAGCGGATCGATCGCGTCGTCCCGACGCGTTACTGGCATGCCTTGGAGGACGGTCGCGTCCAGTGCGACCTCTGTCCGCGGTTCTGCCGGATCAAGGAAGGACAGCGTGGCATGTGCTTTGTTCGGGCCTGCCAAGGTGGGGAGATCGTCCTGACGACCTACGGACGATCGTCCGGGTTCTGCATCGATCCGATCGAGAAGAAGCCGCTGAACCACTTTCTCCCCGGCACGCCGGTGCTCTCGTTCGGGACCGCCGGCTGTAATCTGACCTGCAAGTTCTGTCAGAACTGGGACATGAGCAAGTCACGCGAGATGGACACGCTCGCCGACGCCGCCGAGCCCGAGACGATCGCGCTGGCGGCCGAGACGCTCGGCTGTCGCAGCGTCGCCTACACCTACAACGACCCGGTGATCTTCCACGAATACGCCATCGACGTGGCCAAGGC
>NZ_JAABRP010000052.1 GCF_011390875.1 Thiocapsa sp. | reverse complement strand
GCCGCGCTGCTCCCCGACATGACCGACGAGGAGCGCGCCGCCAACCCCGGCCAGGCCCTTCGGGACTTCCTCGCCGACATCACCGACCCCGCCTCCAACCGCCAGATCAAGCTCCAGATCATCATCTCGCGCGAGGCGCCCATGCCGCCGAAGGCGGTGCCCACGTCCATGCCGGCAAGGGCAAGAAAGACGCGTGCGAGCGCCAGCAGCCCGGCCAGAACGATGATGTCGGCCACCACCGCGGTCGGCAGATCGATGGTCAGGAGCGGCACCGTTGTCGCCGCCAGCCAGGTGGCGACGAAGACCACGGAGGGCGCGGCGCGAAACAGAGGCGAGGCGGTATGGGCAACCCGGGCTTCCTTGAAGAGCAGCTTTCTCAGCTCGCGATAGGGCTGGAAGACCGAGGCCCCGCGCCGGTTCTGCAGGCGCGCTCTGACCTTGCGGACCCAGCCCACCAGGAGCGGGGCGAGCGCCGGAAACAGGAGCGCCTGCACGACGGCGAGCAGCCAGGCGGATGGAGTGAGAATGTCGACCATCGGATTCAGCGCTTCACCATTAAACCGCGTCCAGAGCGAGATGCTCACTTTCGATTGAGTTCGACGTTTGGTGCATCCACGGCCTTTAGCGGCGACGCGGTTTTAGGCCGCTCACGCGGAGACGATCCACAGCAAGACCAGGAGCGTCACCAGGGTCCACCCAAGATAGACGCGCACATTGCCCGACTGCAGACGGACCACGCGTCGCGCCGCGGCCTCGACCAGACGCGACAGGGGCAGATAGAGCGCGTCCCAACTGCGGTCGCCGATCTTGAGCTGATGACGCATCACGCCGTCTTCGCGCGCGACCTGCGCCTCCTCCACCCGGAACAGCAGCGCGAAGACCCGCCGAAACGGTTGGGCGAAGGCGGTCGCGGTGTATTGCATCCGCGCCGTCGGCGGTGCGAAGCCGCAGTCCCAGGCATCGCAACGGCGCACCCTGCGCACGCCGACGCGATGCAGGCTCCAGACCACGAGAACGGCGATCGCGATGAGGAGCACCGTCACCAGCGGCGCGCTGTAGCTGGCCGTCTCGAACGCGTCGGGCACCAACCAGAGCCAGCCTCGGCTGCCCGCATCGGGCAGCCCGCCACCAAGGAGCTGACGTGGGACGGCGTCGATCAGACCGATGATCAGGGTCGGAAAAAGACCGAGCAGCACACAGAGAACGGCCAGTAGACCCTGTCCGGCGCGGATCCCCCAAGGACCGGGCCGGGCGCGGCGCACATGCCGACTGCGCGCCTGACCGAGAAAAGCGATGCCGTAGACCTTCACGAAGGTCGCCGCCACCAGGGCGCCGGTGAGCGCCAGCACGGCGGTCGCGATCGGGATGAGGCTGCGCATAACACCGCTGTCGAGCTGCCAGGCCTGCAGGGCGGCTTGGAAGGTCAGCCATTCGGAGACGAAGCCGTTGAAAGGCGGCAGCGCCGCAATCGACAGACAACCGATGAGGAAGAAGAGCCCCGTCCAGGGCATGCGCCGCAGCAGACCGCCCATCTGCTCAAGATCCCGCTCGTGGGTGCTGTGCAGGATGGAGCCGGCGCCCAGGAAGAGCAGACCCTTGAAGAGTGCATGATTGAGCGCGTGGTAGAGCGCCGCGACAAAGGCGAGCGTGCCCGGCAGCGGATGTCCGGTGTCGATGAAGATCAGCGCCAGACCCAGACCGATGAACACGATGCCCAGGTTCTCGACCGATGAATAGGCCAGCAGGCGTTTCAGATCGGTCTGCATCAGGGCAAAGAGCGCACCCGTGAGCGCCGAGAGGCTGCCGATTGCCAGCACCGCCATCCCCCACGCCCACTGCACATCGCCGATCAGATCGAAGACGAGGCGGATGAAGCCGTAAACCGCCACCTTGAGCATGACGCCGGACATCAGGGCCGAGATATACGATGGCGCGGCCGGATGAGCTTCGGGCAGCCAGGCATGCAGCGGGACCAGACCGGCCTTCATACCGAACCCGAGGAAGACCAACCCGAACGCCACGCTGGCCCAAATCGGCGACAGCTCGGCGCCACGCATGGACGTGAAGGCGAAGCCGTCGCCGAAAGAGGCGAGCACACCGAACCCGAGCAGGATACTCAAGCCACCGACATGGGCCATCAGGAGATAGAGAAAGGCGGCGCGTCGGTTGGCCGCCTGCTCATGCTGAAAGGCGACCAGGAAGTAGGACGCCAGCGACATGACCTCCCAGGCAATCATGAAGAGAAAGGCATCGTCGGCCAGGACGACCAGGAGCATCCCGGCCAGGAAGAGCCCGGTGAAGCCACCGAGTGCGACCAGCGAATCCCGACTCTGCTCGAGCCCGCGCACGTAGGCCGGCCCGTAGAGCCCGATCGCACTGGTCACCAGACCGATCAGGAGCAGGAAGAACCCCGCAAGAGCATCGATGCGCAGATGCCAGGGCAGCCAAGGCAGGCCCAAGGGCAAGGTCGCCGTCGCCACGCCGCCCGACAATAAGGCGCCAAGTCCGGCCAGGATCGCAGCCACACCGCAGAGCCCGGTCAGCGGCATCGCCGCGAAGCGCACCACCTTGGGGAATCGCGCCGCAAGCAACGAGACGGCGGCCGACCCGAGGGCGAGCGTCACCGCGAGGCCGGCGATCAACAAGGCCGTCTCGATCCTCATCGCGTCGCGTCGGGGCCGCTCGTCTCGGAGTTCGTCTGCTTGAGGCGGACCCCGCGCCCGCCGCCCGCGCTGACCTGAGCCTCGCCGATCAGCTCGATCCCGGCCCGATCGAGGGCCTCGATCAGCTTCATGACCGAATCCAAGTTGCCGCGGACTTGACCGTCACTGGCCTCCATCCGTTGAATGGTCGGCACAGACAGGCCCGCAGCCTTGGCCAAACGCCTTTGGTCGAGCCCCAACAGGGCACGCGCGGCACGGATCTGTGCGGCAACGATCATGTCTTAGCCATCACTCATCATGTTTGACGGATCATTTTATGGCGCCAAGCAATCATTTAGCAAGGTCCCATCCGACGCGCCGAGCCGTTCGGCTCCCGGCCTCGCGCCGACGGTCTCGCGTGCATGCCTGTCTTTTTCAACAGTATACTGTCCGCTCAAGCCCTCGCGCGGGGCATCACGACAACCGACCCGGGAGCCCAAGACCGTGATCGAGATCGAATACGTCGTCAGAGACCAGAAGGGAGCCGAACGCTTGCGTACGACCGACAAAAAGGCCGCCGACGCCTACGACAAAGCACTCGAAAGCGCGGAGCGCCTCGCCGAGCTCCTGCGCCACGATAAGGTCCTGCCCGATTTGCCGGAGAGTGATCTCGAGGATCTGACCATCTATCTCGCGCGCAACGCCAAGACGGTCGAGCGCATACTCAAGGGCAAGTCGGCCGAAATCGAGACCGTCGAAACCGAAAAGGGCGACATCGTGAAGGGTGCGGAGCAACCCGAGGCGACATCCAAGGTCGCGCCTCTGCGGGCCGCGAGCTGAACCCCACGCCGATCTCGAGAGATTCGCTCGGGCGATGCCGAACGAGGACGCGCGATCCACGGCGTCGCCAATACACTGAAAAATCCATGCGTTCCGTGGCCATCTCGCCTTGGAGTTTCACCCGGCGATCGAGCGCACGGAACTCTCAACGGTCGATCCGTCAAAGACAGCGAGTCTCGCGCCGGGATCGCGAACAGGCGACCCGCCCGAACCTCTCGAAACCAGTCTTCCACCTCGACCCGACACCTTATTCCCAACCCATCGACCCGGAGACCTTGCGCATGAAGCTGATCGCACGCCTGACCGCTGCAACCGCCATCCTCGCCACGACGACAATCAACGCCGAGACGGCGCCGAACCCGAACGCCGAAGAGGCCAAAGGGATCGTCAAGGAGTTTGCCACCACACTGCAGGGCGAGCTGCAGGCCGCCATCAAGGAGGGCGGCCCGACCAACGCCATCGCGGTGTGCCAAGACCGCGCGCCCGCCATCGCGGCCGACCTTTCCGAGCGCTCCGGTTGGGAGGTCGGTCGAACCAGCCTCAAGACGCGCAACACTGCGGAAAATACGCCGGATGCCTGGGAGCAGAAGGTCCTCGCGGACTTCGACGCCCGTCGCGCCGCCGGAGAAGATGTGCAGCCGATGGCCTATGCCGAGGTCGTGGAAACCGCTGACGGCAAGACGTTCCGCTTCATGAAGGCGATCCCGACCGCGGAGGTCTGTCTCGCCTGCCACGGCAGCGACATCACGCCGGAGGTCGCGGCGGCGATCGATGAGCGCTATCCTGACGACATGGCACGCGGCTACAGCCTCGGCGATGTCCGAGGTGCATTCAGTCTGTCCAAGCCGCTCTGACCCCATCCCGCCCGGGCGAGAGCCCGGGCGATCGCTTCAGCATCGGTCCGGGCTCTCGCCCGAGCCACCAACGTGACATCAGCCATGGCCGAGGAACGGTTCGATCTCAGCTATAGAGGCGATCTGAGTCCAGGAGCCGATCCGGCGCAGGTGCGCGAGCGCCTGACGGCGCTCTTCAAACTCAGCGAAGCAGGCGCCGAGCGCCTGTTCACCGGTCGACCGGTAATCGTCAAGCGCAACGCCGATGCCGCGACCGTGGCACGCTTCACAGAGGTCTTCGAGCACGCCGGCGCCGTCCTGACGGTAACCCTCCTGGACAAAGAGGCGCAACCGCGGGCATCCGGCACCGCGACCGATGCCGCATCGGCTTCGCACCGCAGCCCATCGCCGCGGCCGGAATCGTCCGACGACACCGACAACGACAGCGGCACCCCACCCCTCTCGCTGGCCGCCTCCCAAGACGACTTTCTTGAACCGTCACGCACGGTTAACATAGCGGCCTTCGACACAGGCGAGCTGAGCCTCGTCTCGGGGCAGGAGTGGAACCTTGCGGACTGCGAGCCGCCGCCCACGCCGATCCCGATTCCCGACATCGACTACCTTTCGCTCGCCGAGATGGAGACACCGGCCGAGCGCTCTCGGACCGAGACCCCTCGGCGCGGGACCCAGGAACCGCCCGACTGACGCATCAGCCTACGAGCAGAGTATGAGCACGGACTTCGACCATATCGTCATCGGCGCCGGCATCAGCGGCTTGGGTGCCGCTCATTTCGCAGCCCGCCGCGGCCGGCGGACCCTCGTACTGGAGTCATCGGATCGGGTCGGGGGTTGCATCAACAGCCAGAGCTTTAGCGAGCTCGGGGGCTTCTGGACCGAGGCCGGCGGTCACACCTGCTTCAACAGCTACGGAAACCTTCTGTCGATCCTGGACGATCTCGGATTGACCCGACACGTTCAGCCCAAGGGGAAGGTCGGCTATCTTCTCTGGAAAGGCGGGCAGCGAAGCTCGATCCTCTCGGCGCTGCACCTTTGGGAGGCGATGCGCTCGATCCCGAAAATCTTCTCCGCCCCCAAAGAAGGGCGCAGCGTCTCCGACTATTACGGCGATGTCCTCGGACGACGCAACTATCACGACCTGCTGCGTCATGCCTTTCAGGCCGTGATCTGCCAGCCGGCCGACGACTACCCTGCCGAAGCGCTGTTTCGCCGCAAACCGCGCCGCAAAGATGTCATCAAGGCATTCACCTTCTCGACCGGGCTCTCCGCCATCCCGGCGGCGATCGCCGCGCAAAAGGACCTAGAGGTCCGCACCGGACAGCAGATCGCCGCGATCGAGCGCAACGGCGAAGACTTTTGCGTCACGACCGGGGGGGAGACAGTGAGCTGCGGCTCGCTCACCCTCGCCGTTCCGCCCGATGTCGCCGCCGCACTGATGCCGGCCGGCTTCGACGCCGCTCGGGCCGCGATCACCGATATCGGCGTAGCCGAAATCGAGACCCTGGTCCTGGCGTTCCGCACCTCTGACCTTGGGCTCAAACCCATTGCCGGCCTCATCGCGGTGGACGAGGCATTCTACTCGGCCGTCTCGCGCGATTTCCTCGCCGACCCGAGCTACCGCGGATTCGCCTTCCACTTCCGACCCGGCGTGCTGAGCGAGCAGGCGCAGATCGAGCGGGCCTGTCTCGCGCTCGGCACCACGCCGCGCCACATCGCGGCGCAGGCGCGGGTTCACAATCGCTTACCGGCCCTGCGCACGGGCCATACCGCGCGGGTACGGCGACTCGACGAGATCCTCGCCGGAACGCGGCTCGCCGTCACCGGAAACTGGTTCCTCGGCGTCTCCATCGAGGACGCCCTGACACGCAGCCGCAGCGAGTCGGACCGACTCTTCGCGGGATAAGGCACAACGTCGCCCCGCTTGAGATCACCCCCATGAGAACACGTATCGCGCTCGGCTTGGCCCTTTTCCTTCTGATCGGCACGGCCGCCGCCGAGATCATCGGCAGCGTTGCCACCAAGTTCAAGTGGATGGGCCCGAACGACAAGATCCTCGTCGAGGTCTTCGATGACGATGAGATCCCGGGCGTCGCCTGTTATCTAAGTCGCGCCAAGACGGGAGGCGTTTCGGGTGCGGTCGGCGTCGCGGAGGACACCTCCGATGCGGCGATCCATTGCGCCCAGGTCGGGCCCATCACGCTGACCGCCGACATTCGCAACGGCAAGCAGGACGGCACCGAGGTCTTCAAGAAGCGCACCTCGCTGCTGTTCAAGAGCCTTCAAGTCGTGCGCTTCTACGATGCACCCCGTCACACACTGGTCTACCTCAGCTACAGCGACAGGGTCATCGAAGGCTCGCCCAAGAACAGCATTACCGCTGTACCGATTCTGCCTTGGGGCAGCCTCGCGCCGTAAGGCGATCCCGAAAAACCCCAAACCCGGTTGTGCTGACCATAGGAGGCACAACTTGCGCCGACGGTAGCCAGTTGTGCCTCGCACGGCTCGGTACAGCCTACGTCGCTGCCGCGGCGCAGCCCCGCGCCCTCAAGAACGAAAAAACGAGAGAAGGGTGCTCCGATTGAGGCCAAGCGAATGCCTGGCGCAAAAAGAATCGGCGGCAGGGCGCGCACTCCACCCGTTCTCGACGGAACGAAGGGGGAAGACAGCTCGATGAAACAGCCTATCGCAGAAGCGCACAAGACCACGAAACGGATCGCACTCGGCGGGAGCGAAACCGCTCCTGCAGTGCCGAGCCGAGTCGGCTGGTCCAATGCCGAGATCCACCGATGCGGACTTCCCGACGCCGAGCGGATCAATACGGCTATCACGGTCGCGGTGAACGGGATGCGAGAGGATGAATTCGAGCGGCGCACCCATTTTATCGGTGGTCGGTTCGAGAATCTGTACCTCGAGCGCACACGCATCCCGGCCATTGCGGCGGTCCTGGAGCAGGCACTCGCCTGCGCCGCCTTGATCCTCGGGCGCCCGTCCGGGACCCTGCGCTGCGGGTTTTGGCTGAATCTCACCGAGCCGGGGCAAGGCACCTCGGAGCACACCCACGACGAGCACGACGAGCTGCTCTCCGGCGTCTACTACGTCGCGATCCCGCCGGACTCGGGCGATCTGATCCTCTACGACGGGCCATCGACGATTCACATCGAGCCCTGTGCCGGGACCTTCCTCTTTTTTCCGCCACACCTCCCACATGCCGTCGAGACCAATCGCAGCACGTTGCCGCGTCTGTCGATCGGCATCAATATCGGTCCGCGCTGAAAACCGACCGGCCCGCACCGCCCTCGCCCGAGGACGGCAGCGGGGCCTGCCTCACATAGCACCGCTCAAGCGCTGGCGCTCCTTGATCTCGCGCCGCTCCTGCGCCTCCACGGAGAGGGTCGCGACCGGACGAGCTTCCAGGCGCGCCAGGCCGATCGGCTCGCCGGTCTCCTCGCAGTAGCCGTAGCTTCCGTCCTCGATACGCACCAACGCCTCGTCGATCTTGTGAACCAGCTTGCGACAACGGTCGCGGGTCCTCAGCTCCAGCGCCTGATCCGCCTCGCGGGTAGCGCGATCCACATCGTCGCCGACTTCTTGATGGGCGCTGTCGCGCAGGCCGTCGAGCGTTCCTTGGGCCTCGTCTAAAAGCTCGGCCCGCCAGGCGAGCAGCTTGGCGCGAAAGTAGGCCAGCTGGCGCTCGTTCATGTACTCCTCATCGGGACCGGGAGAATAGTCGGATCCTGGATCCTCAGCCATCGGACACCCCCTCACCTTGACGCAGATCGAATATGTAATAACATAACACGCCTTCACCACTCTCCTTGTGGAGGCTGACCCGAACACGCTGTCGGCACCTGGACCGTGCAACCCATCGGTCCCGATGCAACCCCCTGTTTGCGAATAAACCGTAGCGGATATCGCCGACATGCCGCGACCGGGCCTGCACCGCACACCGTCCTCGGCCTCAGCCGGTCGGACCGCCGGTATTCCAGATGACATCCGCGGAGCATCGCGTATTCGGGTGGCCTTCGGCAAGTCTATCGGAGGCACGCCGTTCGGGGGCGTCGGACCGGCCGCCGAAAACGGCAGCGGTTCCGCGGGGATGGTCGGGCCAAAACCGCCCTTGCGATCCGCCGCGGCTGAATCGGCCCGGTTTCGCACACCGGAGCATGATTTCTCTTTTCAACCGGAGAAGCTCGCCTTGTATATGACACGTTATAACATTAAAACACCGTGCCCGTTGCGGGAAGGATTTGCGGTCCGACGCCGGCTCGCGGAACGAGCCGAGGTTCGGATCGCCATCGCGATGGCCTTGCTGACGCCGATGACCGCGTTCCCCGCCACGGATGCCGAGATCGCCGAGCTCCGAGCCATGGTCGACCAGATGAAATCCCAGTACGAACGCCGGATTCAGGATCTGGAGTCCCGTCTGGCGAAGGCCGAGCGTGAGGCTGACCGGGCCGCAACACGCTCGGAGGCAGCTGCGGAGCGGGCAGAGCAGGCTGCCCGGGTCGCCTCGACCGAGTCCCGACCGATGACCGCGCCGCTCGTCACGGCTCCCGCGAGCGCGGAGCCAGGCGCGACGGGTCTCGGTGCACTGGGCTCGGGCAACGCGTTCAATCCGCAGATCTCGGTCTTTCTCGACGGCAACTATTACCATGACGGGATCGACGGCGAGGGTGCGGCGCTCGTCGGGCTCGCCTATCAACCCTCAGGCGGTGCAGACCAGGGTCACGACCACGACGACGAGGAGCATGGCGGCCACATGCACGGCCTCACCGAGAACGGCTTCAACTTTCGCGAGGCCGAGATCGCTTTTTCGGCAACCGTCGATCCCTATTTCGATGCCTCGCTGTTCCTCGCAATCGACAGGGACGGCACCGTCGAGCTGGAAGAGGGCTATTTTCAGACCCGCAGCCTCCCGGCCGGCCTGCGCGTGAAAGGCGGCAAGTTCCTCAGCGATTTCGGCTACATCAATCGGCAACATCCCCATCAATGGGACTTCGTCGATCAGAACCTGCCCTACCTCAATTTGCTCGGTCCGCACGGGCTTCAGGACACCGGACTTCAGCTCACCTGGCTCCCGAAGCTGCCCTTCTATACCCTACTCGGCGTCGAGGGACTGCAAGGCAACCAAGAGATCTTCGGCGCGACCTTGGGCGACGACGACCAAGCGGCGCTGGAGCTCGGCGCCACCGACGACGGCCCGCGCCTCTGGACCGCCTTCGCCAAGGTCGCCCCCGAGATCGGGATCAATCATGCGCTTCAGCTCGGGCTGTCCTACGCGAACAACAACCAGCATCAAGAGGTTCAGGAGCATACCCATGCGCACGGCGACGACGACGCGCATGACGAGGATCACGCGATCGAGATCCACCGCAACGGTCTCGCCGGCGACGCGCAGCTGTGGGGAGTCGACCTGGTCTACAAGTACGACGGCGGCGGCGCCCACGGACACAAGAACTTCAAATTTCAGAGCGAGTACCTTCGCTCGATCAAGGATATGAAGATCACCGCGAGCGCCCATCCGGAGATTATCGGCTCACGCCGCACATTCACCACGGACGGGCTCTATGCCCAGGCGGTCTATGGATTCGCCCCGAAATGGACCGCCGGCCTGCGCTACGATGTGCTGGGGATGACCAACGAGATCAGCGGCGGCGGCAAGGATGCAGGCTTCGGCTCGTCGGATCGTTGGACCTTCGATGTCACCTGGAACCTCTCGGAATTCTCGCGACTGCGCGCCCAATATGCGCACAACGATATTCTGCAAGCACCGGGCGAGCGAGAGCGTTTCGACGCCTTTTATCTACAGTTTCTGGTCAGTATGGGCTCGCACGGGGCGCACGCCTTCTGAAATCGCGCCCTTCTGAAATCGCGTCTCGTGGGGGCATGCAACGGGTTTACTCGGGATCGGGCTCCTCATCGATCCGGGATCTGGGAGCCGACGCGATTTCAGGGTGTATCGGTGACCGTAGGATGGGTAGAGCGTCAGCGAAACCCATCCAGCCCGCACCAAGCGTATCGAACCGAAACCCGACAACGCGGCGGTTTGGAGGATGGGTTTCGCTTCGCTCTACCCATCCTACGTGTTTCGGTTGTTTTTGAATCGTTCCAGAGGTGTTTTCCGGCGTGTAGGGCCGAATCAAGTCGCCCTGCAGCGCCTTGAGACTGTGCCGAGCGTGCGAGGCACGCGTTTGATACGGGGAGTCGTTATGTTTAGAGGGTTTATTGTTTCGGTGATCGGGACGCTTCTCGGGGGTCTGCTGACCGTCGGGGCACTGCATGCCGCCGAGCTGGATGTCGTGGCAACCAGCTCCGGCATGGGCGCCTTGGCTCGCACGGTCGGTGCCGAACGCGCGCACGTCACGGTGCTGGCCTCGCCGGATCGCGATCTGCATATGGTCCAGGCCAAACCGGTCATGATTCGCATCCTGCGCGACGCCGATCTGGTCGTCGCGGTGGGTGCCGAGCTCGAGGTCGGCTGGCTGCCTGCCGCGACCGGCAGCGCCGCCAACCCGCGGATCCTGCCCGGCAAGCCGGGCTATTTCGAGGCCGCTGCCCAGGTCGATCTGTTGGAGGTCGGCTCACCGGCGGACCGCGCGCTCGGCGATGTCCATCCGGTCGGCAACCCGCACATCAACATGGATCCGGTGCGGATGGCGATCGTTGCCTCCGCACTGGGCGAGCGCATGGCCCTGCTCGATCCTGCGGGCGCCGAGACCTATCGAGCCAATGCGCGGACCTTCGCCGCTGCGACTGAGCAACGCGTGGACGCTTGGCAAACCCGGCTCGCGGGCGCACCGGGCGTGGTCCTCTATCATCGGGATGCGCTCTATCTGCTCGATCGCTTCGGTGTTCCGCTGCTGGGCACCATCGAGGAGACCCCGGGCGTACCGCCCACGGCCCAGCAGATCAGAAGCCTGTCGGAGCGGCTTCGGGAGCGATCCGGCGTGATCGTCTATGCCCCATACGCCTCGGCACAGGCACCGGAACGCCTGGCCAAGGGCCTGGGCTGGGAAGCCCGCCGTCTCACGCTCGACCCACCGATGGGTGCCGACGGAGACGGTTATCTCGACCACATCGACCTCTGGGTGGACACCCTGTCGCAAGCTCGGTGAGCGGGCCGCTGCTGCGCGTGGAGGATCTCATGGCCGGCTATGGTCGGCCGGTGGTCGGGCCTGTCTCGCTCGACGTCTTCCCCGGCGAGGTCGTGGGTCTTTGGGGCGCGAACGGTTGCGGCAAGTCCACGCTGCTCAACGCCATCGCCGACCGCGCTGACCTGCTGGCCGGACGCATCGTGCGGATGCCCGGCCTAGTCATCGCCTATCAGGCGCAGCAGCCGATCCGCCTCGCGAGCATGCCGGTGACGGGACGCGAGCTGCTGCGCTTTGCCGGCGCATCCCTGAAAGACATGCCCGCCGCCCTCGAAGCGGTCTCGAGACAACGCATCGACCGCTTGAGCGGCGGGCAGTATCAGCTCCTTTGCGTCTGGGCCGCCATCGCCGGTCGGGCCGATCTGATCCTTCTCGACGAGCCCACCAACAACCTCGACCCCGAGCGGGAGACCCTGTTGACCGAGATGCTCACCCCGAGCCGGCTCGCCCGTCGTGACATGAGCGGCGCGCGCGCTCTACCGGACCGGGGCGTCCTGCTCGTCAGCCACGAGCGGCGATTCCTCGAGGAGACCTGCTCGCGGATGATCGAGATCGCATGAGCGCGCTCGATCTCTTTCTGGATCCGTTGTTTCGGCTGCCGCTGATCACCGGGATGGCCATCGCGCTGGTCGTGCCCCTCATCGGGGCCTTGCTCCTGCTTCGCGATGAATGGCTGGCCGCCCTCGGACTGGCGCACCTGGCCGCCGCGAGCGCACTGCTGGGACTTGCCGTCGGTTTGCCCGCTGTGCTCGGTGCACCGCTCGGCGCGCTGGCCGGCGGCGCGGTCAAATCATTGACCGAGGCGCGCGGCAATCTCGCCTACGGGTTTATGATCCTGCTCGGGTGGTCGGCGCTCTTTCTGATCGCGGCCAACACCAGTCTCGGCGGGACACTCGGGCATGCGCTCGTCGACGGTCAGCTCTATTTCGCCGGGGCACTGGAGTTGATTGCCGCACTCGCGCTCGCCGGGCTCGTCGCAGCCGCCCTGCCCCGACTTGTGCCCCGGCTGCTGCGCGCGCGTTTCTTTCCACACGACGAAACCGCGAACCGACTGCCGGCACACCGCTGGCACCTGAGCTTTGACCTGCTGAGCGCGCTGGCGATGGCGATCGGGACCGCGACCGTCGGTCTGATGGGTGCGTTCGCGCTCGTCTTGGTGCCGGCCTGGATCGCCTTTCGCATTGCCCCCGGCTGGACTTGGACGATGGCAATCTGCGCGCTCGTCGGCGCCGGCGGCTATCTCCTGGCCTACCTCGCGGCAATGGCGCTGGATCAGCCCTTCGGTCCGGTGCTGGTGGCGGTGCTGATCACGCTGGCCGCGACGGTCGAGGCGGGGCAAGGCCTGATCGGCCGAATACGTCTAGTGCGCCCGCGGCAAGTGCGTTGAACCGCGTCCAGCGCGAGATGCTCAAGCTCGAATGAGCTCGACGTTTGGTGCATCCATAACCCTTAGCGGGGGACGCGGTTCAACATGATCTGTTTTTCAATATTCTAAACCGCGCCGGCTCCAACGGTCTTCAAGTCTGCCGGGGAAGATCCCACCCGAAAAACATCGCATACCGCGCTGGGCGCGTTTTAGCAGCCCGCGTCCTCGGAGAGCATTTCGAGGGCACTCTTGATCATGCCGTGCGCACGATAGAGCCCGATGAGTGTCTTGGCGTCAGTGATCTCGCCGTCGTTGCACCAGTCGAGGGCTTGCGCCAAGGGCAGCCAATGGATTTCGATCAACTCGTCCTGCTCATGGGCGTGAGGCTGGCGGGTCAACCCGCGGGCCATCCAGAGGTGAATCACCTCGGTGAAGACCCCCGGCGAGCTGTGCATGCGTCCGAGATCGGTCCAATCCTCCGCGGTCAGGCCGGCTTCTTCGGCCAATTCGCGGGTCGCCGTATCGCGCGGCGTCTCGCCCGGATCGATCTTTCCCGCCGGAAGCTCCCAGAGCCAACCGTCCGCGGCGTGTCGAAACTGGCGCAGCAGACAGACGCGATCCTGCTCGTCCAGAGCGACCGTTGCAGCCCCGCCGGGGTGGCGGATGATCTCGAGCTGAACCTCCTGCCCGGTGGGCATGGCGACAGTCTCGAGGGCGACGTCGATCACCCGTCCTTGAAAGACAGGCTCACGTTTCAGGATCCGTGCTTCGGTCATGGGAGATTCCTCGATCTAAACCGCGTCCAGAGCGAGATGCTCATCTTCGAGCGAGCTCGACGTTTGGTACATCCATGACTTTTGCCGGGGACGCGGTTTAAACTAATATATTTTTTAATACGTTAAACCGCGCCGACTCCAAGGCGCGTCAAGTCTGCCGGGGCCGATCTTATCCAAAAACATCGCATACCGCGCTGGGCGCGGTTCAGTCGTTTTGGAAACGACCGCCGGCAGACCCTAAACTAACGATCCGAGACCGATCCGACAAGGCGAATCGGCCAACGCAGGGATCCCGCATGTCGACCCAGAATCCTTTCCTTCTCGCGTTCACTTTCGCCGTCTACTTCGCCGTGGTCTGGGTGATCGGTTGGTACGCCTATCGACGCACCAGGGATCTGTCGGACTTTGTCCTCGGCGGTCGACGGCTCGGCAGCGGGGTTGCCGCTTTGAGCGCCAGCGCCTCGGACATGAGCGGCTGGCTGTTGCTCGGTCTGCCCGGATTCGCCTATGCAGCCGGACTGGAGTCCCTCTGGCTCGCCGGCGGACTTCTGCTCGGCACCTGGGCGAATTGGCGCCTGGTCGCGGCGCGCCTGCGGGTCTTCAGCATGTCCTACGGCAACGCACTGACACTGCCTGAATATTTCGCCAACCGATTCGAAGACCGGGCCGGGTGGCTGCGCGGCATCGCTGCCTTGTTCATCCTCCTGTTCTTTCTGCTCTACACCAGCGCCGGTTTGGTGGCCGGGGGCAAGCTCTTCCAATCTGTCTTCGGGCTGCCCTACCTCTGGGCCGTGGCAATCGGTGTCCTGTCCATCATGGTCTACACCGCGGTCGGCGGCTTTCTGGCCGTCTCCTGGACCGACGTCCTGCAGGGGATGCTGATGGCGGTGGCCTTGGTCGCCGTGCCTTTGGTGGCCGTGTCGCAGATCGGAGATGCCAGGTTGGCGCTCGAGGTGATCGAGGCCGCCAACCCGAACCTCCTGGATCCCTTCACCCGCGCGGACGGCAGCGCACTGGGCCTCATCGGCATCCTGTCCTTGGCGGCCTGGGGTCTGGGTTATTTCGGTCAGCCGCACATCCTCGCCCGGTTCCAGGCCATCGCCTCGCCGCGCAAGGTCCCGCTGGCCCGCTGGATTGCCGTCACCTGGGTGGCGGTCACGCTTGCGGGCGCCACCTTGACCGGTCTTGCGGGCATCCTGATCATCGAGCAGCCGCTCGCGCCCGAGGCGCGCGAGACCGTCTTTATCCTGCTCGTCGATCTGCTGTTTCATCCGTTGATCGCGGGTCTGCTCCTCGCCGCCATCCTGGCCGCGATCATGAGCACCGCCGACTCGCAATTGTTGGTCTCCTCGTCCACCTTCACCGAGGATCTCTATCGCACCCTGCTGCGGCGCAAGGCCGGGGCGCGCGAGCTGGTCTCCGTCGGGCGGATCACGGTCGTCGTGATCTCGGTCGCCGCCTTCTGGCTGGCGCTCGACCCGGATGCCATGGTGCTCGATCTGGTCGCCTACGCTTGGGCCGGATTCGGTGCGGCCTTCGGCCCGGCACTGGTCCTCTCGCTGTATTGGCCACGCATGACCGGGCTCGGTGCGCTCGCCGGTATCCTGGTCGGCGGCTTGACGGTCTTGGGATGGCGGCAGCTCCAAGGCGGACTGTTCGACCTCTACGAGATCGTGCCGGGCATTCTCTTCGCAGCGATTGCGATCGTTTTGGTCAGTCGCGCGGACAAGAGCAAACAGGAGGGACTCGCTGCGCGCTTCGCCAAGGTCGAGGCCGAGCTGAAGGCGCCGCCCGCATGAGCGAGCGGTCCGAGACGCCGAGCGCCAGCCCGCCGCTGCGCGAGTGGAATGACCTGGGCGTCGAGGAGCAGACCGCACTCTTGATCGAGTACGGCTATGATCTGGAGCAGCTTCCCCCGACCTGCGATCTCCGCACCAAGGTCGAGCGACTCAGGCAGTGGCTGCAGGGCCGCGGGATCCGCTACAAGGGGCGAGGCTGTGGTCGAGCGTAGATGCGGCGGAACGAGGGCCGACAAAGACAGCTGCCGTCATAGCGCCGTCATCAAACCTCAATAGAATGCGCCTCAGTCGACTGGCTTCAACAGGCGAGGCCACGTAAACCTCGGCGAACCCGCGCTGCGAATTCGGGGTCATCACCTGAACCGCGTCGACGGCAACGGTGGAAAGCCGTTGCAGGGCCGAGACTCATTTGAAACATCACAGATCACTCCGGACGCGGTTCAGAACACCATGACCACCATTCTTGTCGTCGACGATGAACCGGATATTCGCGAGGTCATGCGTTTCGCACTCGAAAGCGCCGAATATCGCGTGATCGAGGCCGCCCATGCGGACGAAGCGCGCAAGCTCCTGAACAACGAAAACCCGGACCTCATCCTGCTCGACTGGATGCTGCCCGGACGCTCCGGTCTGGAGCTGGCCCAACAGCTCAAGCAGAATCCCAAGAGCCGCGCTGTACCCATCATCATGGTCAGCGCCCGCGGCGAGGAAGAAGATCGGATCAAAGGTCTCGACACCGGGGCCGACGACTACATCGCCAAGCCCTTCTCGCCGCGCGAGATGGTCGCTCGCGTCAAGGCGGTCCTGCGGCGGGCGAAGACCGACGAGCCGGCGGACGAGATCGACGTCGGCGGTCTGCGCATCGACAATATCAGCCATCGCGTGACTGCCGAGGGGCGCCCCGTCGACATCGCCCCGACCGAATATCGCCTCCTGCATTTCTTCATGACCCACGCCGATCGCGCCTTCAGCCGCTCGCAGCTGCTCGATCAAGTGTGGGGCGATCAGGTGTATGTCGAAGAACGCACGGTCGACGTGCATGTCCGTCGCCTGCGCAAGGCGCTCGAGACGTCCGGCCACGACCGACTGCTCCAAACCGTGCGCGGCGTCGGCTATCGCTTCTCGGACAAGACCTGACGCGATTGGCCGGCAAGCCGCACCCACGGGAAGAGTCCTGGCGTCACGCCGTGTCGTTCGAGTTGTGGATGTTCACGGCCACGATCGTCCTGTGCACCGCGCCGTGGCTGATCGCACCCCAGTGGGCTTGGGTCGGGACCGCGGTGCTCGTCGCCTATCTGCTGCGCCAGGTCTACCTGCTCACACATCTCGCGCTGCTGATCCGACGTCACCACCGGCTCATCCCACCGTTTCCGCGCGGGCTTTGGGGCGAGATTTATCGCAGCATCGCACAGTATCAGCAGCGCGGGCGCAAGGGCCGCAAGCGCCAGATCCGCTTCACCCGTCGCTTTCGCGAGGCTGCCAACGCAGTACCCGACGGTCTGGTCATCCTCGATAAGCTGCATCGCGTGGATTGGGCGAATCCCGCCGCGGCAACCTTGATGAACGTGCACTGGCCGGAGGACGACGGGCGGCCCCTGTTCGAGATCCTGACCCATCCGGATCTCAAGGACTTTGTCGAGACCGGCGAATCCTTACGGCCGATGGATCTCGCCCCGGAGCACAACCGCGCCCTGATGCTGTCGCTGCGCATTACCCCGTTCGGCGAACGCAAGCGCCAGCGGCTCGTGGTCGCACGCGACATCACCAAGATCTATCATCTGAACATGATCCGGCGCGACTTCGTCGCCAACGCCTCGCATGAGCTGCGCACGCCCTTGACCGTCATCGCCGGCTTCCTCGAGAGCCTGATCGACGCCGCGGCGACACCGCCTAATCATCGTCGCCCCTTGACCCTGATGCACAATCAGGCCGAGCGCATGCGTCTCATCATCGAAGACCTGCTGACACTCTCGCGCCTTGAGATGCATGAGCACCCGGAGGTGCAGGAGCCTGTCGATGTCCCGGACGAGCTGCACCTGATCCTTCAGGAGGCGCATGCACTGAGCAAGGGGCGGCACGTTTTCTCGACCGACCTCGACGAGGATCTCCTCCTGCTCGGGAGCCAGCCCGAGCTGCGCAGCGCGTTCTCCAACCTCATCTTCAACGCGGTCAAGCACACGCCCGACGGCACCGAGATCCGTATCCGCTGGACGGCATGGAGCGACAACCTGGAGCTGCGCGTCGAAGACAACGGACCCGGCATCGAGCCCGAGCATCTGCCGAGGCTGACTGAACGTTTTTATCGGATCGACAAGGCGCGCTCACGCGAATCCGGAGGCACCGGACTGGGTCTCGCCATCGCCAAGCACATCATGAACCGGCACGATGCGCGCCTGCTGATCGCAAGCGAGATCGATCGAGGCTCGACCTTTTCATGCGTCTTCCCCCGCGTGCGGGCGATCCTCCGAGAAGAGGTCGAACACGGCACCGCACCTCGCGCGTTGCCTGACCCGGCGACCTAATCGACCGAGCAAGCGTGGATGTTTCGCCGCATTGCACGCCCCGCGCGCGCCGGGGCCGAGGTGGACGCTCGGCCGCTTGTTGATGTTCGCGCGCGGGCGTAGCATTTCCAGTCGGTCCCGGTCGCAACAGGTCCCGGAGGATTCGCTGATGAACGACTTACGCAAAGGTCTCGCCCTCGGCTGTGCTCTGGTGCTTGCCGGACTCTCGTCGGCTTGGTGCGCCGATCTCGACGAGATCCGGGAGCGCGGCGAATTGCGCCACCTCGGCATCAAATACGCAAACTTCGTCACCGGCTCCGGCGACGGTTTCGACGTGGAATTGGTGAAAGGCTTTGCGCAGGAGCTCGGTGTCGAGTACGTCCTCGTCGATACGAATTTCTACAACGTGATGCGCGATTTGTTGGGCAAGGACGTGGTACGCAACGGCTCGGAGGTCACCCTCGAGGGCGACTACCCGATCCGCGGGGACATGATCGCAGCCGGGTTCACCGTGCTCCCCTGGCGCGAGCAGGTACTGCTGTATTCGCAACCCACCTTTCCTTCCCAGGTGCTCCTGGTCGCCCGCTCGGAGTCCGAGCTTTCCCCGATCTCGGGTAGCGACGACCTCTCCCGTGATATCCTTCAGACCAAGACGCTGATCGGATCCAAAAGCCTCTTGGTGATGGAGCGGACCTGTCTCGACCCGGCCAACTACGGCCTGACCGGTGCCGGGGTCGATCTCAAGTCCTATACCAGAAGCTCGAATCTCAACGAGATGGTCCCGGCGCTGCTCAACGAAGAGGCCGAGCTGACCCTGTTGGACGTCCCGGATGCCATTCTCGATCTAAAGAAATGGGCGGGATCCATCAAGATCATCGGTCCGATCTCGGAACATCAGGATCTAGCCGCCGCTTTTCCGAAGAGCGCACCTGCTCTGCGTGACGCCTTCGACGAATACCTCGCGAGAATCAAGGCCGATGGCACCTACGATCGCTTGGTCGACAAATACTACCCGGGGATCCGCCGCTACTTTCCGGGGTTCTTCGACCGCGCCTCCTGAATCCGGCGTCGTCGGAGCGACGCTCGCCCGATCCCGTCGAGAACCGCAAGTCCCCTCCGAGCGGCTTGACGTCCCGATGGTGAGCGACCACGCCTTCAGCGATCGACATGCCTCTTCGGGCATCCGCGCAGGCCTTGAGCGATCCGCACCAAGATGGCGTTGCTAGGTCGACTCGCCCCGCGCTGGCCGCTCCTCCTAGCGGTTATCTTCTGCGTCTATACCATTGTTCTACTTTGGAATGTCTTCACGGCGCAAGACCTGCTGCGCTCCGCCGCGGACGCCCGATTGGTTGCGGACAGCCAACGTCGCGCGATCGCCGTCGCCGACTTCACCGCCGAACGCCGCAACAGCGCCGTCGACCTCGCCGAAAGCCACGAGATCGAGGCCTACCTGGTCAATCACGCCTTGGGCATGTCGTTGCAGTACGGGTTGAACACCAATCTCGATGCCATCGAGCAGCGTTTCCGCCGACATGTCGAGCAGAAGACACTGCGTGGATCGCCGCTCTACCAGCGGATCATCTTCCGAGATGAGGAAGGAAAGACACTCGTCGACCTGCAGCCCCACGCACCGTCCGTCGATCTGCCGGAGGGATTCGAGCATGAATCCAAGGTCTCGATTCAAACAGAATCGCACCGCTTGATCGCGAGCGCCCCGGTGCTCCACAAAGGGATGTACAAAGGCGTCGTCGTCACGGTCGGCAGTCTCGATCAACTCGCCTGGCTGCTGATCTCGAGCGGGGACGCAGTGACATCCTCGGCAGGCTATCAGGAGCTTCTGGTCGGACCGAACGGCCTGGTGATCACGCCGCCCGATCCCGAGATCGAGGTCGATCCCGAGCTGGCGCAAGCCCTTGCGCGCTTGCCCGAAGACACTCTGCAGCCGATCGGCGCGAACCCGGATCGCCGAACGGACCGTCGTGGGGAGCGTCGTGCGGACCGTCGCGCGGACCTCGACGGGTGGCTTGCGGTGCGCAGCGCTGTCGCCGGTACGCCCTTGTCGCTGGTCACCTTGATGACGGCAGCCTCTGTCTACGGCCATCTCGCCTCACGGCTCTTTCTCTACACCTTGGGTGCCTTTCCCGTCGTGCTGCTGTTTGCGGCCGTCGCCTTCGATCGCATGCGGTTGCGGGCAATTCGATTCGAAGAAAAATACGCCGAATCGGATCGTCTGCGAGACCGGTTGGAGCACCAGAACCAACGACTGTCCGAGGAGATCGCGCGCCGCGAGGCATTGGAGCAGGATCTGCTCGACAACACCCGTCGGCTCGAGGAGATGGCGGATTCCCTGAAGACCAGCGTCGCGCGGGCCGAGGATGCCAGCCGCGCAAAATCCGAGTTTCTTGCGGCGATGAGCCACGAGATCCGAACCCCGATGAACGGCATCATCGGGATGACCGAATTGACCTTGGAGACGACACTGACCGACGAGCAACGCGACTGTCTCACCGTCGTGAAGTCATCGGCCGACGGCCTTCTGACCATCATCAACGATATCCTCGATTTCTCCAAGATCGAGGCCGGTAAGCTGGCGGTCGAGTCGATCGATCTCGACCTGCATGCCCTCGTCACCGAGATCATGCGTTCCTTGCGGGTCAAAGCACAGGAGAAACCGCTGGAGCTCCTCAGCGAGCTCGCGCCGGGCGTCCCCCGCCGCTTGATCGGCGACCCGGGCCGCCTGCGACAGATCCTCGTCAATCTAGTCAACAACGCAATCAAATTTACCGACCAGGGCGAGGTCGCTCTGCAGGTGGATGCACGACCGCTCGCGGAGGATCGGGTGGAGGTTCATTTCGCCGTGCGCGACACCGGGATCGGCATCTCCGCGGAGAACCAGAGGCGCATCTTCGATGCATTCTCGCAGGAAGACGGCTCGATCACGCGCCGCTTCGGCGGCACCGGTCTGGGCCTGACGATCTCAACTCGGTTGGCCGCCTTGATGGGCGGGCGCATCTGGGTCGAAAGCACGCTCGGCGAGGGCAGCACCTTCCATGTGACCCTGCCGCTCGGCGTCGGCGATGGGGAACTCGTGGCGCAGCAACCGCCCGAGCTGAAGGGAAAACGGGTCTTGCTGGTCGACGACAACGCGGTGAATCGCCGGATTCTCTGCCGCATGCTCGTGCAATGGGGCATGCAGGTGACCGAGGTGCGCAACGGCACCGAATGCCTCGCCGTCGTCGGCGACCCGGACATCCGGGCGTTCGACCTGCTCCTGATCGACTACGAGATGCCCGATATCGATGGTTTTGCGGTTGTCTCCGCGCTCAAGGGAATCCCGCGCGTGTACGACCTCAAGATGATTATGCTCTCCTCGGGGGTCATTCCCGGCCATGCCGAGCGCTGCCGAGAACTGGGCATCCATGCCCTCCTCGCCAAGCCCGTCGCCTACGACGAGCTGCTGAAAGCCGTGCAAAATGCCTTGGGCGAGCCCACGCGGGATACGGCGCCCGGAACACTTCCCGCCGCCCGTTCATCGCGGCAAGCCGCGAAGCCGCTCAAGATCCTGCTGGCCGAGGACAACCTGGTCAATCAGAAACTCATGATCCGACTTCTCGGCAAGTGGGGCCATGATGTGACCTTGGCCAGCAACGGCCGAGAGGCGCTGGAGCAGGTCGAAAACGACACCTTCGATCTCATTCTGATGGATATGCAGATGCCGGTGATGGGAGGTCTGGAGGCGACCCGACTGATCCGCGAGCGCGAGGGCGCCGACCCGACGTCGGCACGCATCCCGATTCACGCCTTGACGGCCGCCGCGCTCCCCGAGGAGCGCGCGGCCGCACTGGCTTCAGGTGTGGACGGTTATCTCACCAAACCGCTCGATCGGATCGAGTTGCTCGACCTTCTCGAACGACTCGCAATGGCCTCGGGCGAGCGGGCAAACGTGCTTGCTTAGTTCCTCAACGTCGGATCCAAGCTCACGGGAACAGCGATCTGGGGCGATTTCCGGGAAGGCATCGACCATACAAGGGGCGACTTCAGTCGCCCCTTGGTGTTTCAGGCATGCGCAGTCGGAGTGTTTCTTCCCGGCAATCGCCTAGGTGCTCTGCCTCAAGCCGCTTCGCGCAATGTGATCGACGAGTCGGCCGAACACATAGTCGACCTCGTCGTAGCTGTTGTAGACCCCGTGGGTGGAGATCCGGAACCCGATCCGGTCGTCGGCGAGCGCGAATTTGCTGCTGCGCCACGTCACGGAGCGAATGTAGATCTTGGGCGTCTCCCCGGCAAGGCCGTTCACAATCGCGTTGATCGCGTCCCTCATCACCGCGAAACTCGCAGCGTCGTTTCTGGACGCGAACGGATTGAAGCAGGTCAGCGCAGTTGCAAACCGCGCGTCGCGGTTCTCCTGCACCCAGAGCGCGTCGCGGCCCCATTGGCCCGCAATCAACCCCTTGAGATGATTACCGAGCGCGATGCCGCGTTCGTAGATCGAGTGCACACCGACCTGATCGAAGAAGCTCAAGGCGTCGGTCATGGCATAGACCGCGGGGGTATTGCTCTCGCCCCGAAACTGCATATAGACACCGGGGTTCCAAGCGCGGCTCTCGTACCAGGAGCTGGGAGCGACAAAGGGATTCCCGTACAGGAAGAAATTGCCCATCGCGAACGGCGGCAGAGGATAGACGTCTGCATCCGAGGTTCGCACGTAGAGAATGCCCGTGCCGGGTCCGCCGCAGAGCCATTTGTGACCCGCCCCCGCGATGAAGTCCGCACCGTAGCCGTGGCAATCGATGGGCAGCATCCCCCAGCCGTGCGCGGAGTCGACGATCGAAAAGGCTCGGTGCATGCGCGCAAGCTCGCACAGCTCGGGAATCGGCATCCTGAGACCGTTCTTGTAGAAGATCTCGGAGATGGCGAGGTACTTCTTCTCGCCTCCCTGCGCCAGGGGTGCCTCCAGTGCCGACTCGAACCAGCCCAGCACCTCGTCGACGGTCATGTCCTCCGTGAAATTCGAGGGGATATCGACGACAACGACCTCAACCCCATGGTAGTCCCGTGCCCAGGCGATCGGGCCGGCCAGGGCGGGGTGCTCGAAACTGGTCGTCACGATCCGATCGCCAGGCTTCCAGGGTGTTCCGGCAAAGATGAGGTTGCAGGCGTCGGTGGTGTTGTAGCTCAAGACGATCTCGTCGGCGTTCGCACCGTAGACCGCTGCGACCATGGCCTGACGTGCGCCGGTCGCCGAGGGCGAGATCGGAAACAGCGCAGGTGCCTCCGCCGCCAGGTTGGCCGACCAGCTCAGCGGATCCGCGGCCTTGTAACGGTTGTAGACGGCGAGATTGTTGAGCACGAACTCGGGCGGCGAGCCGGTGGTGCCGGTGTTCATATGGATATAGTCGTCCGCCAACGAGAAGGCTTGGCGAACTCGATGCCAGTACGCCTCGCCCGTCGGTCGCCCGGAGATTCGCGGAGGAGCCAACAGCTCCCGGCCGAATTGACCCGGCGGAACCCCGGGCGGGCCCGATTGACCCTTGGCCAGAACCTCCCCCGGCCCGACCAGTCCCGCGGCAACGGTCGCCGATGCAAACCCCTTCAAAAAATCACGCCGATCTAGGCCCGAACCCTGCTTATTCGTTGTCATCCCACACACCCATTGCGCTAAAAATCGATGCGGAGCAACCCACTCTCAGGTGAGCTGCTCATACCATGGCACACCGACCGCGCGGACCCGACAACGAGAGACGAAAGGGACGGACTCGCAAGACCCCGGATCCATCGAGGGGGACCGAACGGCACGGGTGCGGCGAGCTTAGCAGGATAGATCGAAAGACCTGTGACGGAGATCACAGGGCGGGAATGTGCAGAACCGAAAGGGCACCGCCGAACGCGGTACCCATTGGTATGACAGTGTCAGCGAGAGGCCGCGACGAGCGGAATACGCTCTTCCTCTTGCGCGACTTGCTCGTCTTGAAAGGCTTGATTGACGCGGTCCCGAAGCTCCTTGCCGGGTTTGAAATGGGGGACATGCTTCCCGGCCAAGGCGACCGAGTCGCCGGTCTTCGGGTTACGCCCGATCCGCGGCGGCCGATAATGCAAAGAAAAGCTTCCGAAACCTCGGATCTCGATCCGCTCGCCGGAGGCAAGTGCCGTGCTCATGCGATCGAGGGTCTTTCGTACCGCCTCCTCCACATCTTTGTAGGGAAGGTGGTCCTGCGCCGCCGCCAGAACGTCGATCAGCTCGGATTTGGTCATGGTGTCGACTCCTGGAAAAGGAGAAAGGGCCCGCAATACGGGCCCCGCCTAAAGAGGCATCAAGCTGGAGACATCACGAAGGGGTATCAGCCCCCGCGCTGCGCCTCTTCCATCTGCTCTTTGAGGAGATCGCCAAGGGTCGTCGCGGTAGACGAATCGCGCGAGTAGCCCTTGATGGCCGCCTGCTCTTCCTCGACATCCTTCGCCTTCATCGACAGCGAAAGAGTGCGATTCTTGCGGTCGACGCCGAGGAACTTGGCCTCGATCTCCTCGCCCGCTTTCAGAACGGCACGCGCATCTTCGATGCGGTCGCGTGAGATCTCGGAGGCACGCAAGTAGCCTTCGACGCCGTCGGCCAGGGCGATCGTCGCCCCCTTGGGATCCACATCCAGGATGGTACCGGTCACGACGCTGCCCTTCTCGTGCAGGGCCACGAAGCTGGAGAAGGGATCCTTGTCCAACTGCTTCACGCCCAGGGAGATGCGCTCGCGCTCCGGATCGACCGACAGCACGACGGTTTCAAGCTCGTCGCCCTTCTTGTAGCGACGCAGGGCCTGCTCGCCGGCTTCGTCCCAGGAGATGTCGGACAGATGCACCAGACCGTCGATGCCGCCGTCCAGACCGATGAAGATACCGAAGTCCGTGATGGACTTGATCTTGCCGGAAACGTGATCGCCCTTCTTGTGGGTGACCGCGAACTCGTCCCAGGGATTCATGGCGCACTGCTTGATGCCGAGCGAGATGCGGCGACGCTCCTCGTCGATATCCAGCACCATGACCTCGACCTCGTCGCCGAGTGCCACGACCTTGCTCGGATGGATATTCTTGTTGGTCCAATCCATCTCGGAGACGTGGACCAAACCCTCGACACCCTCTTCGATTTCGACGAAGCAGCCGTAGTCGGCGATGTTGGTGACCTTGCCGAAGACACGGGTGCTTTCCGGGTAACGGCGCGAGATATTGACCCAGGGGTCCTCGCCCATCTGCTTGAGGCCAAGAGAGACACGCTGACGCTCGCGATCGAACTTGAGCACCTTCACGGTGACCTCGTCGCCGATCTCGACCACCTCGGAGGGATGCTTGACGCGACGCCAAGCCATGTCCGTGATGTGCAGCAGGCCGTCGATGCCGCCCAGATCCAGGAAGGCGCCGTAGTCGGTCAGATTCTTGACGATACCCTTGACCTCCATGCCCTCTTCCAGGTTCTTCAGCAGCTGATCACGCTCGGCGCTGTATTCCTCTTCCACCACGGCGCGGCGGGAGACGACGACATTATTGCGCTTGCGGTCGAGCTTGATGACCTTGAATTCCTGCTCCTTACCTTCGAGGTAAGTGGTATCGCGCACGGGGCGCACGTCCACCAAAGAACCCGGCAGGAAGGCGCGAACGGTTCCGAGGTCGACGGTGAAACCGCCCTTGACCTTGCCGTTGATCATGCCCTTGACGGTATCGGCAGCCTCGAACGCCTTCTCCAGATGATCCCATGCGGCGAACCGCTTTGCCTTCTCGCGCGAGAGACGGGTCACGCCGAAGCCGTCCTCGACCGCGTCCAGAGCGACCTCGACCTCGTCGCCGATCGCGACCTCGAGCTGGCCATCCGGGCCGATGAATTGAATTCTGGGGATCACGCCCTCGGACTTGAGCCCGGCATTGATCACAACGTTGTCGGAGGTGATCTCGATCACGGTTCCGATGACGATGGTGCCAGGCTGCAGTTGGGTGGTGCTCAGACTCTGTTCAAATAGTTCGGCAAAGCTTTCGGTCATAAGATGAAATTATCCTGAGAACGGCGCGCTGACCCGTCCCATCCGGGACGAGGGGTATGAATGAGATGAAAAGGTCGGCGCATTCGGCACCGACCCGACTGGATCGACAGAGGTCCCGCTGGACGGACTGCCGATTTATTAAGGGACCAGCTCCGGAAAGACGCGCCTCACCTCTTTCAGGACCCGATCGAGCACTTCTTCGATGGACATCGCAGTGGAATCCACGATCACCGCATCCTCCGCGGCACACAAGGGCGCCACGCTGCGGCCGCGATCACGCGCGTCGCGCGCCCGGATGTCTTCTACAAGGTCGGGGAGGTTAGCATCCAACCCCTTTCCTTTCAACTGTTTATACCGGCGGTCCGCACGCACCTCGGCGCTCGCGTCGAGAAAGATCTTCAACGGGGCCAGCGGGAAGACGACCGTGCCCATGTCGCGCCCGTCGGCGACCAGGCCCGGCGGGCATGCCATGGCGCGTTGGCGCTGCAGCAAGGCATCGCGCACCGGCGGATGCACCGCGACGCGCGAGGCGGCCATGCCCGCCTGCTCGGTGCGGATCGCCTCGCTCACGTCCTCGTCTTCCAAGAGCACGCGGCCCGAGACAAAGGCGACCGGCAGATCGGCCGCGACCTCGGCGACGGCCTCGGCATCGTCGAGCGCAACCCCGCGGCGCTCCGCAGCGAGACCGAGCACACGATAGAGCGCGCCGCTGTCCAGACAACGCCAGCCGAGTCGCGCCGACAGCAGCTCGGCAATCGTTCCTTTGCCCGTTCCGGACGGACCGTCGATGGTGATGACGGGGGACGACACCGGGTCAGCCTCGGGTCGCCTGGATGGTCAAACCGGCGGTTGCGGCCAGCTCGACGAATCCCGGGAAAGAGGTCTCGACGTTGGCGCAATCCCGAATCGCGATCGGACCGCTCGCACGCAAGGCCGCGATGGCGAAGGACATGGCGATTCGGTGGTCGCCGTGTGCATCGATCCAGGGCGCATCGCCTGCAGCCGCAGCACCTGTCGAGCCCAGCGCGCCGCCGTGGATCCGCATCCCGTCCGGCAGCGCCTCGGCGCACACTCCGAGCTTGGCCAGACCGTCGGCCATTACCTGAATGCGGTCGCTCTCCTTCACCCGTAGCTCCTCCGCGCCTGTGAGTATGGTCTCGCCCTCGGCGCTGGCCGCCGCGATGAATAGGACCGGCAACTCGTCGATCGCCAGCGGCACCTGATCGACCGGGATGCGGATCCCGCGCAGACGCGCATGACGCACCCGGATGTCCGCCACCGGCTCGCCGCCGGCCGTGCGCCGGTCGATCAGCTCGATGTCCCCGCCCATGGCGCGCAGGATGTTGATCACGCCGACCCGCGTCGGATTGATACCGACACCTTCCAGGATCAGGTCGGAACCCGGCGCGATACTGGCGCCGACCAGGAAAAACGCCGCCGATGAGATATCGGCGGGTACCGTCAAGCGACAGCCCGTCAGCCGTCCGCCGCCGGTCAGACAGACCTTGGCCGCTTGACGCCGAACCGAATACCCGAAGGCCGTGAGCATGCGCTCGGTGTGATCGCGCGTCGGCGCGGGCTCGGTCACGCAGGTCTCGCCCTCGGCATAGAGGCCCGCCAACAAGAGGCTCGATTTCACCTGCGCACTGGCCACCGGCATCGCATAGTCGAGACCGGTCAGACGCTCGACCGGCGTGAGATCGAGCGGCGCCGTACCGCCCTCGCTCGTGCCGATCCGCGCACCCATCTGCGCCAACGGCTCGGTCACGCGCCGCATCGGGCGCTTGGACAGAGAGGCGTCGCCGACCAGGGTCACCGGGAACGACTGCCCGGCCAAGAGACCCGAAAGCAACCGCATCGAGGTGCCGGAATTGCCCATGTCGAGCGGACCGTCGGGCGCCTGAAGACCCCGCATCCCGACGCCCTGCACTCGCACCTCGCCGCCGTCGGGCCCGTCGATCCGCACGCCCATGCGCCGGAAGGCGTTCAGGGTCGCCAAGGCATCCGCACCCTCGAGGAACCCGCTGATGCGGGTCTCGCCCTCCGCGATCGCCGCCAGCATGATCGAGCGATGCGAGATCGACTTGTCGCCCGGAACGCGCAGGCGCCCGCGCAAGGTGCCGC
>NZ_JAABRP010000390.1 GCF_011390875.1 Thiocapsa sp. | reverse complement strand
GGTAGACTGCTTCCGCGATCTCTTCAGCGGCCACCGGGACGACTTGGTCTATTTCCACAGCCCCGCTCAGTTCCTCGCGAACCTAAACTGTCCGACACGCCTTGCCGCCCTGCGCGGCATGGACATCACCTTGGTTGTCGGCAACGAAGATCCATTTCTCGATCACAATCGCAGGTTCAGTCACTTGCTTTGGACGAAAGGGATTTGGCACGCGCTGCACGTGTGGGATGGACGGGCGCACCGCGGCCACGATTGGCGGCGCATGGCGCCGCTCTATGTCTGAAGCCGGGTCTGAAACCGACCCAATATCGATCGCGGATCGGGAGGCCTGCATCTCGCGCGTCGATTCGGCGGGATCGGATCGGGCCTCGGCGGGCGGCGTCGCCGAGTCGACCGACCCCGTTCTCATGCGGCGCCCGAAGGCGCGAGGACCGGCACTCGTGACCCTACCGCGGGCCCCGCATCGACGGGTGTCACACGATTGTCACCGGAACCGTCGATAATCCCGCCTACCTTGACCGGATGTGGCCCAGCCGCCTGGAACCTCGCGTCGTGACTCTTCGCCCGCTGGCTGAACACCGCAGATCCTCTCGCCTCGGCACGCCGCCGCGCTCGAAGACCACCCTCATGACTACCGTCGATCTGGTCTGGTTCAATGCGGGCGGTGGTCATCGTGCCGCGGCGCTGGCACTGGAGCAGGCAATCCATGATCAGGGTTTGCCTTGGCGTGTACGAAAGGTCAACCTGACGCAGGTGCTGGACCCGCTCGAGCATTTTCGGCGCGTTACCGGGATGGAGCCCGAGGACATCTACAATCGGCGCTTGGCCACCGGCTTTACGTTCGGGTTGGCGCAGGAACTGAAGCTTCTGCAAGGCATGATCCGCTGGACGCATGCCCTCATGGTACGGCGCCTGGCGGTGCATTGGCGAACGACCCGTCCCGATCTCGTCGTCTCGCTGATCCCGAATTTCAACCGCGCGCTGCACGACAGCTTGGCGCTGGCCGACCCGGGCGTACCCTTCGTCACGGTGCTCACCGACATGGCGGACCACCCGCCGCACTTCTGGATCGAACCGGACCTCGCTCAACATGTGGTGTGTGGTACCGCCTACGCGTCCTCGCAGGCCATGGATGCCGGCTGCTCGCCGGATCGTGTGCATCGCAGCAGCGGGATGATCCTTCGCCCGGAGTTCTATGCACAAGTGCCCATCGCGCGGACCGAAGAGCGGCAGCGAGTAGGCTTGGATGCGGCGACGCCGACCGGTCTGGTGTTGTTCGGCGGCACCGGGTCACGGGCGATGAAGGGCATCGCCGCTCGCCTGCCGAAGACCCCTCTGATTTTGATGTGCGGTCGCAACGAGGCCCTGGCAGCGGAGCTCCGCGCTCTGCCGACGGAGGCGCCGCGTGTCGTGGTTGGCTTCACGACCGAAGTTGCGCGCTGGATGCGGCTGGCCGATTTCTTCATCGGCAAACCGGGACCGGGCAGTCTGAGCGAGGCCGTTCACCAGGGACTGCCGGTGATCGTGACCCGCAACGCATGGACCATGCCGCAGGAGCGCTGGAATACCGAGTGGGTGCGCGAACATGGCCTGGGAGTCGTGCGACGCAGTCTTCGGTCCATCACCGCAGCGGTCGACGACATCACTCGGAACCTGCCCGAGTATCAAGCCCGGGTGCGCCGGATCGATAACCGCGCTGGTTTCGAAGTGCCGCAGATCCTCGCGCAGATTCTGGAGCAGGCGCGGCAGCATCCCGGGGTTGTGGGTCTGGTGGATTCATCCTCGGACCGCCGCAAGGTGGTCGGGGTTGCACGGCCGGCGGGAACCGAATGCCCGGCTCCGTCGCGAGGCGACCCGTCGATGGCTTTCTCGAAAATCCCGAAGCTTAGGCCGCGCGAAGCGCAAAGAACGAAATCCTGTCGCTCCTTGGATTTCGATCAAGAAATGATGAGCGGATGAACCGATGAATACGACGTTCGCTGCGATCGCCTGTGTTCTGCTGTCGGTTACCGCTCAGTTTCTGATCAAGGCAGGCATGTCGAGCGTCGCGGTCAAGGCGGCGCTGGCGAAGCCCGCCGTGCTGCACGTGGCAGGAACTGTCATGCTCAACCCCGCCATCATCGGCGGCTTCGCGCTGTACACGCTCGG
>NZ_JAABRP010000051.1 GCF_011390875.1 Thiocapsa sp. | reverse complement strand
CGGTTGAGTCTCCGTGCGGTCGGTTGGGGTCAAGGTAACAGGGTCCCTAAGGGCGCAAACTCAATCATAACGGTTTGCTGTTGGATGGCAAGATGGTGACGAATTCCGCGCATCACCACGAAATTCGTCTTTCGATCGGCAATATCCGGTGTCGCGCCGTGATCGCGACTCGAACCGCCGACGGTCCGGGACGACGAGATCAGGCCTTCGTCGGCGCGGGGCCGCGCTGATCGATGACCTTGTCGATCAATCCGTATGCCACCGATTCCTCGCCGCTCATGAAGCGGTCGCGCTCGGTATCGTCCGCGATTTTCTCGATCGGCTGGCCCGTATGGTGGGCGAGGATGTCATTGAGTCGATCCCGAATATACAGAATCTCGCGCGCGTGGATGTCGATATCCGTGGCCTGGCCCTGGAACCCGCCCAAGGGCTGATGGATCATCATGCGCGAATGGGGTAGGCAAACCCGTTTGCCGGCGGCACCGCCCGCCAACAGCAAGGCGCCCATGCTGGCGGCCTGACCGATGCACATGGTGCTGACATCGGGCCTGACGAACCGCATGGTGTCGTAGATCGCCAAACCCGCCGTCACGGAACCGCCCGGCGAGTTGATATAGAGGTGGATGTCCTTGTCGGGGTTCTCCGACTCCAAGAACAGCAGTTGCGCCACCACGAGGTTTGCCATGTGGTCCTCGACCGGACCGACGAGGAAGATGACGCGCTCTTTGAGAAGCCGGGAGTAGATGTCGAAGGAGCGCTCGCCGCGCGCCGTCTGCTCCACGACGATGGGCACCAGCCCCAAGCCGGAGGGCTGCCAATCCGAACGGCTAGAAGAATAGCTCATAGGATGTTTCATCGCCTTAAATCGCGTTCAGAATGAAGAAAACCGGCACCCGCGCGCGGACGATCTCCGCGCGCGGATGTGCGCCTGACCGGCGCACGAACACTCGACGTCGTGACCGCTGCCGTCAAACGCCCGGGCGAGGACCCGACTCGGACAACTGGGCGAAGGTCAGCGCCTCTTCCTCGGTCTCGACCTGTCCCAAAACCCAATCTACGACCTGGCTCTCGAGCACGAGGCTCTCGACCGGCGCGAGATGCTTGGGGTCGGAGTAGAAATAATCGACCACCGCCTGCGGATTCTCGTAAGTCGACGCATTCTCCTCGACCGCCGCGCGAACCCGCTGCGCATCGGGGCGAAGCCCCTGTCCCTTCACGATCTCGCCGATGATGAGTCCGAGCGCGACACGTCGCTTCGCGGCTTCGTCGAACAGCCCGTCCGGGAGCGCGATATCCTTGGAGCCGAGCGTCTCGAGCATCTGCGCCTTCATCGCGCGGATCTCCTCCTGAATCAAGACGCCGGGCAACGTGATCTCGTGGGCCTCGAGGAGCAGGTCCATCACAGCGTCTTTTCTGCGGGCTTCGAGCCGCTGTTTCATCTCCCGCTCCATGTTTTGACGCACGTCCTCGCGAAAACGCGCGACATCGCCGTCGGCGACGCCGAACGCCTCGATGAAGGTCGCATCGACCTCGGGCAGAACGGTCTCCTCCACTGCCTCGACGGTCACCTCGAAACGCACCGGCTTGCCGGCGAGATGCTCGGCTTGGTAGGAGTCCGGGAACACGAGATCGAGCGTGCGCTGCTCGCCGGCCGCGGCGCCGATCAGACCTTCCTCGAACCCCGGGATCATGCGACCCGAGCCAAGCTCGAGCTTGACCCCGGTGGCGGAGCCGCCCTCGAAGGGCTCGCCGTCAAGCGTTCCGCTGAAGGAGATGGTCAGAAGATCGCCCGTCGCGGCCGCTCGCTCCACCGGTTGCCGGGTCGCGTGCTGCCGGCGCAGCCGCTCGACCATCGCATCGATGTCTTCGTCTGCAATCTCGGCGACCGGGGACTTCACGACGCGCCCGCTCAGGGATGCAATCTCGACCTGCGGCAAGACCTCGAAGATCGCCGTGTAGCTGAAACGCTGCTCGACCGGATCCATGGCCGGCTCGATACGCGGCATTCCTGCCGGGCGCAGCGATTCCTGCATGAGCGCCTCGGAGAAGCTGGACTCGACGAGCTCGCCGAAGACCTCTTGGTGCACGGCATCGCCGTAGCGTTGGCGCAGCACCTTCATGGGCACCTTGCCCGGCCGGAATCCGGGCATACGTGCGCTGCGACCGAGCTTCTGCAAGCGCTTCTCCACCTCGGCCGCAACCTGCTCGAAAGGCAGATCGATCTTCATCCGTCGCTCCAGTCCCTCGCCCGTCTCCACCGAAACCTGCATCATGTCTCTCCGGTCGGTCCCCTCGTCGAGGGGTCCGTAGGTTGTTGAATCTTGGATCGGGCAGAGACGCCCAAACCGCATAAAAGCTGTCCAGTATAGCGCACGAGCCGGTCGTGGCGAACGCTATCGGATACCACTCTATCGGATCACCCGGGCGCTCACGCCGTGTCGACCCCGCGCTCCTGCTCGCCGGAGCGTCGCAGCTCGCGCTTGAGGATCTTGCCCGCCGCGTTCTTCGGTAAGGCGTCCCGGATGACGAGCCGGCGCGGCACCTCGTGCCGCCCCAGGTGCTCGCGGCACCAGGCACGCAGACTCGCCTCGGTTGCCGAAGAGCCGGTGCGCAGGACGACGTACGCGACCGGGATCTCGCCGTGACGTGCATCCGAATCGGCGACGACCGCCGCCTCCGCCACCTCCGGATGCGCATAAAGCGCCTCCTCGATCACCCGCGGATAGACGTTCATGCCGTTGGTGATGATGAGGTCTTTGATGCGGTCGACCAGGAAGACATAGCCGTCCGCATCGCGATAGCCGAGATCGCCTGTGCGAAACCAGTCGTCGAAGAAGCTCTCGCATGTCGCCTCGGGCTGATTGTGATAGCCCTGCATCACGCTCGGGCCGCGGACACAGACCTCGCCGTAAGTCCCGTCCGGCACCTCGCGGCCCTCGGGATCGAGGATCCGGGTCTCGACCGTGGGGATCGGCAGCCCGATCGAGCCGGGCTTGCGCAGGCCCGCGATCGGGTTCACGCAGGTCACGGGGCCACATTCGGTGGGGCCGTCGCCTTCGAGGATGGGAATCCCGAAGCGCTCCTGAAACGCCGTCATCAGTGCGGCGGGCATGGCCGCGCCTCCACTGACGCAGACCCGCACGCTGCGCCAGTGCGCAAGCTGCTCGGAATCAAGCCGCAGCAGCACGCCGTAGAGACTCGGCACGCCGAGAAAGACGCTGGCACCGTGACGCGCGATCGCCGTCGAGATCGCCCCAGGATCGAACTTGGGGACAGGCACGATCCCGAGTCCATGCAGCAGCGGTGTCAGCACCCCGACCGTCGCGGCAAAGGCGTGAAACATCGGCAGCACGACCAAGATTCGATCGGCCGGGGTGAGTGCAAGCGCCTGGGCGACACCATCGGCGTTCGCGATCAGATTGGCGTGGGACAGCATCGCGCCCTTGGGACGACCCGTGGTGCCGGAGGTGTAGAGGATCGCCGCCGTCGCGTGGTGCGGATCGCGCGCTCGGGCCGGTGCAGGCGCCGCGCTGCGCATCATGGCGCTGAAGTCCAGCATCGCGGGATCGGCCGACGGGGTCGCGCCGATTCGCACCCGCACCCGCATGGCAAGCTCGGCCGGGCCCTCGAGCGCGGCGGCCGCGGCCGCATCGAACGCCTCCTGATGGATGAGACCGACCGCCCCGCTGTCGGCGAGGATGTAGGCCATCTCTTTGGGGTTGAGCAGGAGGTTGAGGGGCACCAGCGTCACGCCGGCCTTGAGCGCACCGAGATAGGCGATGACGAACTCGGCACCGTTGCCGCAGAGCAGGCCCAGCCGGTCGCCCTCCCGGATCCCGGCCGCGGCCAGTGCACCGGCCACCCCGTCGGAGGTCCGATCGAGTGCGGCGTAGCTCCAATCACCCTGATCGGAGCAGACGCCGATTGACTCGCCGAACCTTGCCGCCGCCGCCCGAAAGCGCGCGGGGATGTCCGGCGAGACGCGCGTACCCACCATCGAGGATGCCGTCAGATCACCTTCGAGAAGCCGATCGGCCCGGTCTTGGTGGCCAGATAGGCGTCGAAGGCCATGCAGATGTTGCGCACCAAGAGTCGCCCCCGCGGCAGGATGCGGATCTTGTGCGCATCGACCTCCAGGAGTCCGTCCCCTGCCATGTCGCGCAGTTTCATCAGGGCATCGGCGAAGTAGTCGTCAAAGCGGATGTCCCAGGCGGCCTCGGCGGACGGGATGTCCAGCTCGAAGTGACAAATCAGACGGGTGATCATGTCGCGACGAATCAGATCGTCACGGGTCAGCTCGATGCCGCGGAAGACCGGCAAACGCCCGGCGTCGAGATCCGCGTAATACTCCTCCAGCCCGCGCCGATTCTGGCCGTAGGTATTGTCGATCTTGCCGATCGAGGTCACCCCGATGCCGATCAGGTCGCAGTCTGCGTGGGTGGAGTAGCCCTGGAAGTTGCGATAGAGGGTGCCGGCCTGTTGGGCACGGGCCAGCTCGTCGTCGGGGCGGGCGAAATGGTCCATGCCGATGTAGACATAGCCGGCCTCGGTGAGGCGCTCGATCGTCGACTGGAGGATGTCGAGCTTCGCCTCGGGCGCCGGCAGATCGGCCTCGTTGATCCGCCGTTGCGGCTTGAAGCGCTCGGGCAGATGGGCGTAGTTGAAGACCGACAGGCGCTCCGGATCGACCGCGATGATGCGCTCCAAGGTGCGCGCGAAGCTCTCGGGGGTCTGGAACGGCAGGCCGTAGATGAGGTCGATGCTGATCGAGCGAAAACCCTCCGAACGGGCCGCCTCGAGCACGGCCATGGTCTCGGCCTCGGTCTGGATGCGATTCACGGCCTGCTGAACGCGCGGGTCGAAGTCCTGCACGCCTAGACTCATCCGGTTGAAGCCCAGGCGGCGCAGCAACGCCACACCGGCGGCATCGGCCTCGCGCGGATCGATCTCGATCGAGTACTCGCCGACATCGTCCCCGGCGAGGTTGAAGTGCCGGCGTGTCGTGTCCATCAGCTCGGTCATCTGAGCATGGCTGAGGAAGGTCGGCGTGCCGCCGCCCCAATGCAGCTGCTCGACCACACGGGACTTGTCGAACAGCTCCGACTGCAGGGCGAGCTCCTTGTAGACGCGCTCCAGATAGGGCGGGGCCAAAGAACGGTCTTTGGTCGCGATTTTGTTGCAGGCGCAATAAAAGCAGACGGTGTCGCAGAAGGGGATGTGGAAGTAGAGCGAGAGCGGTCGGCCGCTGTGATTGCTGCGCTCGCAGGCCGCACGATAGGCTGCGGCGTCGAAGGATTCGTCGAACTCCACCGCGGTCGGATACGAGGTATACCGAGGGCCGCTTTGATCGTAGCGACGGATCAGATCCAAATCGAATGAAATACCTTGTTCCACCGTTCAACCCTCCGGCCGCGGGGTCGGCTGCGACACCCGCTCGGCCATGTTCGTAGCGCCTGTCTCAGGCATCATCCCCGCCGACATCGAGGCCGCGACGGTGCGTCTCGTTGATCTGTTTAAGCAGGGTATGGAATGGAATCTCTTCCGCGTACTTGCCGGCCAGGTCCGTGAACGGCAGATCCTCGCGCCCGAAGGCGTAGCTCGCATCCTTCATGGCGTCGTGGAGCCTCTGAGTACCCTCCTGAAGGGGAAAGAGAAGGGCCGGTGGGCGGGGCAAGCTCATCGGGTCGTGGCCTCTTCGAGCAGCTCGAGCTGATGGCGATCGAGCTGCTCGCGCGTCAGCAGGAAGACCCCCTCCCCGCCGCGCTCGAACTCGAGCCAGGTAAAGGGCACGCTCGGCAAACGGCGCTCCAGCTCCGGGGCCGCGCTCCCGACCTCGACGATCAGAATGCCGTCGTCCGTCAGGTGGCTTGCGGCGTCCGCCAGGATCCGCACGACGAGATCAAGTCCGTCTTCGCCTCCCAGGAGGCCCAACTCGGGCTCGTTGCGGTACTCGAGCGGTAAGGAATCCAGCTCGGAGCGAGAAATATAGGGGGGATTGGAGACGATAACGTCGTAGCGGTCGTTCGGAAGGGACTCGAACAGATCCGAAGCAAAGACGCGAACCCGGTCTTCGACGCCGTGACGCGCAACGTTGCGTCTCGCCACGTCCAGGGCGACGGAGGAGATGTCGACCAAGTCGACGTCCACGTCCGGGAGATGCACGGCCGCGGCAACACCGATGCAACCGCTCCCGCAGCATAAATCGAGCACTCGACCGACGATTTCGGCGTCGATCCAGGGCTCGAAACCGGCCTCGACCAGCTCCGCGATCGGCGAACGCGGCACCAGGACATCCGGTGTCACGATCATCTCCAGACCCGCAAACCAAGTCCGCCCGGTCAGGTAGGCCGCCGGAATACGCTCCGCGATGCGTCGCTCAAGCATATCGCACACCTGTACGCGCTCGGCCGGCGTCAACCGACAGTCGCGAAAACCGGCGGGCAGTCCGGGTTCCAAGCTCAACGTCCCAAGGACCAGGTGAGCGGCCTCGTCGATAGCGTTGTCGGTCCCGTGACCGAAGTAAAGACCGGCGGCGTTGAAGCGGCTTGCTCCCCACCGCACGAAGTCTTGTATCGTGATCAAACCATCCGGCTGCTCGGCCATACGAAATATCGAAGAGAACGCGTCAGTGAATCCAGCGCCGCAGGATACCACTACCGCGAGCCCCTGTTCAGCCCCGTTGCCGGTCAACAGCACAGATGAGGCCGACACGCGCCTCGACGTCGGACCTCGAGTCGGATCGGCGCTCAGGCGGCACGGCGTTTGGCGTCGTCCTCGAGCGTCTCGACCTCGACCTTCGGGGAATCGGATCGACCTCGGCCGCGATCGACCAAGTCCTGCAGCGAGATGTCCTTGAGAAAGCGAAAGATCTCGTCGCTGAGTTGATCCCACAAATGGTGTGTCAAGCAACGCTGCCCGTCGCGACAGTTCTCGCGGCCGCCGCATCGCGTGAACTCGACCCACTCATCCACCGCGCAGATGATGTCGGCGATCGATATCTCCTCGGCGGACCGACCAAGGTAGTAGCCTCCTCCCGGTCCGCGCACGCCCCGCACGAGTTTTTTGCTGCGCAACGCGGCGAACAGTTGTTCGAGGTACGACAGCGAGATCCCTTGATTTACCGAGACGTCCGCCAGGGTCACCGGCCCGCTGCCGGAATGCAGCGCGAGGTCGAGCATAGCGGTTACCGCATATCTGCCTTTCGTCGATAGTCTCATCGTAGGATGCCTGGAGTGAGTGAGCCTACGGGCGCGCGGGTCGGAGCGACGGCGCCCAATGTCCCCCAGTTAAGTAGTCAACATTTTTGACATTTCAATGCACAACCGCGTGATCGGTCGTCCGAGAATCGGGCTCGAGGGGAGGAATCCGCGTTTGCGGCCAGCGTGGATCGGGACCCGCGCGGATCAGACCGGCGCCGGTAAACGGCGCACTAAGGGCACAGCGTGACCCGCGTGCCGGAGGCAAACGTCGGCGGAGTGACCGGCGCATCTGCGAAGACGCGCCCCTGCCGCAGGCAATAGGTCAGCCATTTGCCGATAAAGACATTCGCTTGCCACTTCTCGGCGAGCGCCGGCGCACGATAGTCGGCCCGCAGCGGCAGGACCGTTTGGCGCAGGTCGATCACCTCGACCTGACCGGCGTCGCGATACACCCTCAAGCGGGCATCCGGATCCGGGAGCGCAATCCCCTGCACGGGGAAGATGTAGGTGAGACGAAGGATGGTCGTGAAGCGCGCCTGTTCTTCGATCTCGAGATAGAGATCGACCCCTTCGGAGCAACGCGAGCCGTAGACACCCGACGGTCGCACAGCCAGATCCGGGACCAAACGAGAGAGGCGTGCGAAGTTCTCTTCGCAGAGACTCATGAGTGCCCCGATGTTGGGGCGACCCGACAGGACGCAGGCCGTCGCCCAGGGGTGGCAAACGCGCTGCATCGAGACCGGAACCGAGCGAGCGGTGCGCGACTGTCGAGCTAAGCGCTGCCGGATGCCTGGGTCTGAGCTTGCTCAGCGATCTGGCGCTTGACCTCGAGCATATCGAGCTCCCCGGCCTTGGCCAGGAGGTCTCGAAACTGACTCTCCGGGAGCGCGCCCGGCTGCGAGAAGATGATGATCTGCTCGCGGAAGATCATGAGCGTCGGAATCGAGCGGATATGGAAATGAGCCGCGATCTCTTGTTGCTCTTCGGTGTTGATCTTGGCGAAGACGACATCGGTCAGGTCTTCGGACACCTTGTCGTAAACAGGCGCGAAGGATCGGCAAGGACCACACCAAGGTGCCCAGAAGTCCACGACAACGAATGCATTGTCTTGGATCGTTTGTTCGAAATTGGTCCCGTCGAGCTCGATTACGGCCATAAGGATATCCTGCGATCAATTCGGCGATGAAATGTTGCCGTCGATGGTATCAGAATCCCGGCCCTTCGGCAGTTTCACGGACTCGAAACAGGGGTATTGCGGAGATCCGCGCCCCGATCGGGCCGGTAGGGCCGGACCCGACATGGGGTGCGGCGTGTCGCCGACACGCGCTCGGACTCGTCAGCGTGCGGAGAGCTTCGCGATGATCTCGTCGCGAATCCCGTCGACAGAGCCGGTCCCGGTCACCTTGGCGTAGCGAGGCGCGTCATCGCCGCCCTTCTCGGCCCAGGTCGAGTAGTAGTCGATCAGCGGCTCGGTTTGGTCGTGATACACCCGCAACCGTTCCTTCACCGTGTCCTCGCGATCGTCGTCGCGCTGGATCAGCGGCTCCCCGGTCTCGTCGTCCTTGTCGGCCTCTTTGGGCGGATTGAAGACGACGTGATAGGTCCGACCCGAGGCCGGATGAACGCGACGACCCGACATGCGGCGGATGATCTCGTCGTCCGGCACGTCGATCTCGACCACCACGTCGATCCCCACACCCGCCGCCTTCAAGGCATCCGCTTGGCCGAGGGTGCGCGGGAAACCGTCGAACAGATAGCCGCTCTTGCAGTCGTCTTCCGTGATCCTGGCCTTCACCATGCCCATGATGATGTCGTCGGAGACCAGGCCGCCTTCGTCCATGATCTTCTTCGCCGCTTTGCCCAGATCGGTCCCCTGCTTGACGTGCGCACGCAGCATATCGCCGGTCGAGATCTGCGGGATCTTGAAGTGCTCCTTGATGAATCCAGCCTGCGTGCCCTTTCCCGCGCCCGGGCCGCCCAATAGGATGACGCGCATTTCGCTTTCCCTCAGTGATGTTTTCAACGGTACGCCCGAGTGTGCCACAGTCCGATTCGACAGGACCACAGAACAAATCCATTGCGGGATCGGCCGGGCTTATGGCCGGACGCGACTCCGACGACCGCCCGGCACCGTCGCGCCCGCCGAGATCGGCAGGCGCGAGCAATCGACGCGGCGTTGCCGCGGAATTCACCGTCAACGTCCGGACATCAGCATACCGAGCATCAATTTGTTCAGACGCCCGACGAACGCTGCGGGATCGTCGAGCTGCCCGCCTTCGGCGAGCTGCGCCTGATCGAGCAGGATGAGCGCGAGGTCGGCAAAGCGATCGTCTTGGGTCTCGGACTCCAGGCGCTTGACCAACGGATGGCCGATGTTGACCTCCAAGATCGGCTTGCTCTCGGGTGCACTCTGACCGACCGCCTTGAGCACGCGCGCCAGATTGGCACTCATGTCGTGCTCGCCGACGACCAAACAGGCCGGGGAGTCGACCAGCCGGGTGCTCGGCCGGACCGACTCGACCCGCTCGCCCAAGGTGGACTTGAGTCGATCGAGTAAACCGCCGTGCTCGGCCGCGGCCTTTTCCTTCGCCTCTTTCTCCTCGGCGTCGGCCAATCCGCCGAGATCCAGATCGCCCTTGGCGACCGAATGCAGCGCCTTGCCCTTGTACTCCGTGAGATGGCTGACCAGCCATTCGTCGACGCGGTCGGACAACAGCAGCACCTCGATGCCTTTCTTGCGGAAGACCTCCAGATGCGGGCTGTGACGCGCCGCCGCAGCGCTGTCGGCGGTGATGTAGTAGATCTTGTCCTGGCCTTCCTTCATCCGCTCCAGATAGCCATCGAGCGACTCGCGCTGGGCATCGCTCTCGCTCTGGGTGCTGGCGAAGCGCAGCAGGCCGGCGATGCGCTCCTTGTTCGCGAAGTCCTCGGCCGGACCTTCCTTGAGCACACGCCCGAACTCGTCCCAGAACTCGCCGTACTTCTCGGGCTCGTCCTTGGCCAGGGTATCCAGGAGTCCGAGGATTCGCTTGGTGTTGGCCTGGCGGATGGTGTCGATCTTGCGGTTGTGCTGGAGGATCTCGCGCGAGACGTTCAAGGGCATGTCATCGGAGTCGACCACACCCTTGACGAAGCGCAGATAGTGCGGCATCAGCTTATCGGCTTCATCCATGATGAAGACGCGGCGCACATAAAGCTTCACGCCGTGCTTGGCGTCGCGCTCCCACAGATCCCAGGGTGCACGTTTGGGCACGAAGAGCAACGTGGTGTACTCGTTCGTCCCCTCGACCCGGTTGTGGGCATAGGCGAGCGGGACGTCGAAGTCGTGCGAAACGTGCTTGTAGAAGTCGTGATATTCCTCCTCCGTGATCTCCGACTTGTTGCGCATCCACAGCGCGGTGCCGCGGTTGACCTGCTCGTACTGGGGCGGCTCGTCCTTCGCCTTCTCGGCCTCTTCGCCGTACAGTTCCTTGCGCATCTCCACCGGCAGGGCGAGATGGTCGGAGAACTTGCCGATGATGCTGCGCAGACGCCAGGCATCCAGGAACTCCTTCTCCTCCTCCTTCAGGTGCAGGATGACGTCGGTGCCGCGGCCGGGCTTCTCGAGCGTCTCCAGGGTAAAGCTGCCGCGGCCGTCCGACTCCCAACGCACCCCGTGCTCGGCGCCGAGACCGGCGCGACGCGAAATCAGGGTCACCTTGTCCGCGACGATGAAGGCCGAGTAGAAACCGACGCCGAACTGGCCGATCAGCTTGCTGTCCTTCGCCTGATCGCCCGAGAGCGCCTCGACGAATCGGCGCGTGCCGGAGCTGGCGATACTGCCTATGGTGTCGATCACCTCCTGGCGGCTGAGCCCGATCCCGTTGTCCGACACGGTCAGCGTACCGGCCTCCTTGTCGATCTCGACCCTGATGCGCAGATCACTCACGCCTTCGTAGAGCCCGTCGTCGCTGAGTGCCTCGAAGCGCAGCTTCTCGGCCGCGTCGGAGGCGTTGGAGACCAGCTCGCGCAGAAAGATCTCCTTGTTCGAGTACAGCGACCGGATGACGAGATCCAGCACCTGGCTGACCTCTGCCTTGAACTCCAGTGTTTCTTTGTGCGCTTCGACTGTCATTGCCTTTAACACCTCGATCGTTCTTCGATCCAACTGAATTTAAGGGAGTATCCCGAGTACGCACCCGGCCGCCCGACACCCGCCGCGGGGACTCGGCGGCGCGCGCCCGAGCCGATCCGGTATTGTCGCACGGGCTTGCGGCGATACAATGCCGCGCGAGTACGCCTTTCGGGACGGGAAACTGCATCGCCGACACTGCCGGCCCACACCGTTGGCCCGCCCCGATTGGACACACGCCCTCGCGCCCGCATCCGGCCATGTAACGACCGGGGCCGGCCATGTCAATACACGTCAAGGGGTTGAAGATGCAAGCGCAAGTGATCGCGACAACGCCATTCGAAGGGCAGCGCCCCGGCACCTCCGGCCTGCGCAAGAAGGTCGGGGTGTTCCGGCAGCCGCACTATCTGGAAAACTTCGTTCAGGCGATCTTCGACACCCAAACCGATGTCGCCGGCGGGACACTGGTCGTCGGCGGTGACGGACGCTACTACAATCGCGAGGCGATCCAAACCATCCTGCGCATGGCGGCCGCCAACGGGGTCAAACGCGCGCTGGTCGGTCGTGGCGGAATCCTCTCCACACCGGCCGCCTCCTGCGTCATCCGCAAGTACCGCACCCGCGGCGGCATCATCCTCTCGGCAAGCCACAACCCGGGCGGCCCGGACGGCGACTTCGGCATCAAGTTCAACATCGCGGCGGGCGGACCTGCGCCGGAATCGGTGACCGACGCCATCTTCGCGCGAACCCAAACGATCCGCGAATACCGCACGCTCGACTGCCCGGCGACCGATCTGGACGCGCTCGGCACGGTGCGTATCGGCGACATGGAGGTCGAGATCATCGACCCGGTGAGCGATTACGCCGAGCTGATGGAGTCGCTCTTCGACTTCAACGCCATCCATCAGTTGTTTAATTCCGGCATCTTCCGCATGCGCTTCGATGCCATGCACGCGGTGACCGGACCCTATGCCAAAGAGATCATCGAGACGCGCTTGGGCGCGGCACCGGGCACCGTCCTGAACGGCGAAGCGCTGGAAGATTTCGGCGGCGGGCATCCGGATCCGAATCTCGCGCACGCCAAAGAACTGGTGGCCATGACCGAGGGACCGGACGCGCTGGATTTCGGTGCCGCCTCGGACGGCGACGGCGACCGCAACATGATCCTCGGCAAGAAATGCTTCGTCACCCCGAGCGACAGCCTTGCCGTGCTTGCGGCGAATGCGCACCTGGTCCCCGGCTATCGCGCCGGCATCCGCGGCATCGCGCGCTCCATGCCGACCAGCCAGGCCGCGGATCGTGTTGCCGAGCAGCTGGGCGTGGAGTGCTTCGAGACCCCGACCGGCTGGAAATTCTTCGGCAATCTGCTCGACGCCGGTCGCATCACGCTCTGCGGCGAGGAGAGCTTCGGCACCGGATCGGATCATGTCCGCGAGAAGGACGGGCTCTGGGCCGTGCTTTTCTGGCTGAACCTGCTGGCCGTGCGCCAGCAGTCGGTCGCCGAGATCCTCGCCGAGCACTGGCGCCGGTTCGGCCGCAACTTCTACACCCGTCACGACTACGAGGCGGTCGACGCGATCGCGGCGGAAGGTCTGGTGAACCACCTGCGGATTTTGCTCCCCGGCCTGCCCGGTCGGCGGCTCGGCGATCAGACGGTGAGCTACGCGGATGATTTCGCCTACACCGACCCGATCGACGGTAGCCGTTCGGAGCGGCAGGGTATCCGCATCGGCTTCGAGAGCGGCGCACGCATTGTCTTTCGTCTCTCGGGAACGGGCACCGAAGGGGCGACGCTGCGGATCTATCTCGAATTCTTCGAGCCGGATCCCGAGCGTCACCTGCAGGACACCCAAGAGGCGATGCAACCGTTGATCCTGATTGCGCGCGAGCTCGCTCAGATCGAGGCACGGACCGGGCGCAGCGAGCCCGACGTCGTCACCTAAACCGCGTCCAGAGCGACATGCGTCATTTTCACGTCGCGTTTAGCTTTGGAGACATCCTCGATCTCGGTAAGACGCGGTTTAGAATTGAATCTTTTTTAATGCTTTAACCTAGATCCGGCAGTTGAACGACCCCTGGAGTGCGTCCCGCGCGGTGTCCGGCAAGGCGCGACGAGGCGTCGTAGTGATTCTACGACAACGAGTTGCAACGCAGCCGGGCGCCGCGCGGGGCGTGCTCCAGGGGCCGTAGCGGCCATCACCCGGCGGGTGAGTGAACAGGCCGCTGGAATTTCCAATTCCATCTGGCGGTTGCACGTGGCAGCAAGCGGTCAACTGCCGGGTCTAGGTTTAAACCGCGCCAACACATGGCGCAGACCACACCGGGCTCGGTTTAAAGCGCCCGCGGCGCGGGCTGCTCTCGCATCGGCGCAGAGCAGGGTGTCGCCGCGCTCGACGCGTTCAAGGACTTATCCAAACAGGCATTCCGAATGATCCGCAAGAACCCTTCCGGCGATCTGCCGGTGATCGACGAATCCGCTTACATCGACAAGACCGCGATCATCTGCGGGAAGGTCATCATCCATGAGAACGTCTTCGTGGGGCCCTACGCCGTCATCCGCGCCGATGAGGTCGATGCGCAGGGTAAAATGGACCCGGTGGTGATCGGTGCCAACTCGAACATCCAGGACGGTGTGGTCATCCATTCGAAGTCGGGCGCGGCGGTCACGATCGGGAGCAACACCTCGATCGCCCATCGCTCGATCGTCCACGGCCCCTGCCATGTCGGCAACCGCGTATTCATCGGTTTCAACAGCGTACTCTTCAACTGTCGCGTCGGGGACGGCTGCGTGGTCCGCCACAATGCCGTCGTGGACGGCTGCGACCTCCCGCCCGAGTTCTACGTCCCCTCGACGACCCGCATCGGCCCTTCGACCGATCTGGACTCCATCCGGCGGGTCACGCCCCAAGCGAGCGAGTTCTCCGAGGACGTGATCCGGGCCAATGTGGATTTAGTCCGGGGATACAAACGCCTCCAAAACGAGTTCTGAATTAAACTTCGGCCCTCTGGGGTTTGAGATGTCGGTAGGCTCCGGTGATGTCGGAGCCCCCTGGATCGCCGGTGTATGCCGAAGTTTAAGTCATTATTTTTTATTGTTTTTTGCCTCCTAAATCCCGTCGTCTACCGAACTCTTTAATCGGCACGGCGTCGATGGCGCATCTCACCCAGCGGATCACTCGCGACGGGGTTTAGTTGGATCACTCGCGACGGGATTCAGATCGGGCTCGGCGTCCATCGGGGGCGCCCGCCGCGGGTCTCCGTCCTCAGCGTCTTCGTCCATGAGGATGCGGCGACCGTCGCCGTCCAGGTCGTCGTATTGACCGGTTCGGGTCGCCCAGAAGAGCACGGCGACCGCAGCGAGTCCAAGGACCAGCATTCCGGGGATCAGGCCGTAGATGACGTCCATCTTCGCTCGAACCTCCACTTTATGCCATTAAACCGCGTCCAGAGCGAGATGCTCACTTTCAAGTGAGTTCGGCGCTTGGCGCATCCACCGCCCCTAGCGGGGACGCGATTTACAATCATATCTTTTTTAATCTCTTAAACCGCGCCGGCTCCAGCGGTCGTCAAATCTGCCGGGGCCGATCCCATCCAAAAACATCGCATACTGCGTGGGGCGCGGTTTAAGCGCCCGCTCGGGTCACGGCGCGCGCGGCTCGCCATCGTCCCGCGGCTTGAAGACCGCACGAATCCGCGCCGAGTTGCCGATGACCGCCAGGGAGCTGAGGGGCATCGAAATGGCGGCGATCAGTGGCGTGATGACCGCGGCCATCGCCAGCGGGACCATGATGAGATTGTAAACCACCGAAATGCCGATGTTTTGGCGGATGGTCCGAAGGGTGCGTCGCGACAGTCGGGCGGCCTCCTCCACACGCCCGAGCTCGCTGGACATGAGCACGATGTCCGCGCTGGCGATCGAGACATCGGTCCCGCTCCCCATGGCGATGCCGACGTCGGCCCGCACCAAAGCAGGCGCGTCGTTCACCCCGTCGCCGACCATGGCGACCCGACGGCCGCCACGCTGCAGCTCGGCGATCACGCGATCCTTGTCTTCGGGCATCACCTCGGCGATAACCTCGACCCCGCCTCCGAGCTGGACTGCGATCGCCTCGGCCGTTTCGCGGCGATCGCCGGTCAGCAGCGTCACCCGGATCCCGCGCTCGCGCATCCGCGCGATCACGCGTGCGGCATCCGGACGCAGCGGATCGGCGACGCCGAGCCGCAGCACCTCTCGGCCGGCCCGCGCGCAATGGACAAGACCCGAGGTACCTGCGGACTGCTCGTCACCGTCGGGCCAAGGCTGCACGCCGTTGCGGGTCAACCATTCCCGCGAGCCAGCGAGAATCTCCACGCCCTCGATGTGCCCTTTGATCCCGAGTCCGGGCGCGACCTCGACGGCATCCACCAAAGCGGCAATGCGGCCGATCTCGGCACGCTCGCAAAGGTCCAAGATCGCCGCGGCGATCGGATGCTCGGAGAGCCGTTCGAGGGCTTGGAGCCCTGCGAGGACATCGCGCTCCTCGGGCGCCAGATCATGCGGTCCGTCGAGTTGACGCCACCGGCCGGGCGCGCTCGCGAGCCCGATCACGGTCGGCCGTCCGAGGGTCAGTGTCCCGGTCTTATCGAAGACGACATGATCGATCGAGGAGAGGCGCTCGAGCACGGCACCGTTTTTGACCAGGATGCCGCGCGAGGCGGCAAGCCCGGTCGCTACGGCCACCGCCATGGGCGTGGCCATGCCGAAGGCACAAGGACAGGTGATGATGAGCACGGCCGTCGCCGCCATGACCGCGACCTCGACATCCACTTGCATCCAGATCAGGAAGGTCAGGGTCGCCAAACCGAGCGTTGCCGCGACGAACCAGGGCACGATCCGGTCGGCAAGCCGCTGAATCGGCGCCTTGCTGGCTTGGGCGTCCTCGACCAGTCGGATGATGCGACCCAGCGCGGTTTCGCGCAGCAGCGCACCGATCCGCACGGTCAGGACACCGGCTCCGTTGATGGTGCCCGCAACGACCTGATCGCCGAGCGTCTTGGCGACCGGTCGCGATTCGCCGGTCAGCATGGACTCATCCACCCCGCTGCCGCCCGAGATCACCACGCCGTCGACCGGGATGCGCTCGCCGGGACGCACCAGCACGCGCTCGCCGAGCTTGAGTGCGCGCACGGGAACGACCGACTCGCTCTCGCCGCTATCTCCGTCCAGGCGGGTCGCGACCTTCGGCTGCAGATCGAGCAGCCGTTGAGACGATGCCACCGCCTTACGGCGCGAGATCGCCTCGAGATAGCGCCCGACCAGGATGACGAAGAGAAAATTGACGACGGTATCCCAGTAGACGTCGCCGATACGCGAGATGCCGAGGGTGACATAGAGCGAGTAGACGTAGGTGGTCGTCACGCCGATCGCGATCGGCAGGTCCATGCTCAGATGACCCGAGCGCAGACCGGACCAGGCCCCGCGGAAAAAGGGCGCGCCCGAATACAGGAGCGTGGGCGTGGCGATCAAGAAACCGAGCCATTGAAAGAGACCGCGGAACTCGCCTTGATCGGCGCCGGCATAGAGCGCGATCGAGATCCACATGAGGTTCATCATCGCGAACCCGGCCCAGGCCATGCGGTAGAGCATGGCGCGGTTCTCGCGACCGATCGCACCCTCGGCGGATTCGGGATCGAAGGGCGCTGCGGCATAGCCGAGATCGGCGAGTCGGCGCAGGATCCTGGAGAGCTTCAGGCGCCCATTGTCCCAGCGCACGCGCAGCCGCCGGCCGGTCAGATTGACGCGAGCCTCCTCGACCCCCGGCATGGCGCAGAGACCCTTCTCGATCAGCCAGACACAGGCCGCGCAATGGATGCCCTCGACCAAGAGGTTAATCTCGCGGGACTCGCCGGCGGTGTCGGTGAACTCCTCCTGCACGGCATCGAGATCGAAGACGGCCAAGTCCTTCGGCGGCTCGGGAGGCGGGCCGAAGATCTCGCCCTCCGGCGTGCGCTTGTAGAAACCCTCGAGTCCGGCAGCGAAGATCGCCTCGCAGACCGACTTACAGCCGGTGCAGCAGAAGTTACGTTCCCGACCGCCCACCACAGCCGTCTCGCGTGCGGATTCGGCAACCGGCAAACCGCAGTGAAAGCAGCGCGCTCGGCTCGAGAACGCATCCGACTGCGCCTCCGACTCCGGACTCAAACCCGGAGTCGTCCGGACATCAGGGACGAGCGACGTTGACACGCTCGCCGACGCTGTATTCGTCCTCGCCGGTCTTCGCGGCGATCAGGATGTCCCAGACGCCGATCAGCGGAAAGGATGTCTCCACCAGATAACGTCCCTTGGCCTCGCGAATCATCGGTAGGGCGAAATCGCGCGAGACATCGGACGGCCGGTAAGCGTAAAACGTCGCCTGATCGACATCGACGGGCTGCCCGGACCGGTCGACCAAGACCAGGCGAATCGACTCTTCCGCACCGGCCGTCAGCGGCTGAGGGATGTCCGCACGCATCAGCCAGCCGGGATCGCGGGCGAGGCGCGAGACCATGGTCTGCTCGTAGTCCTGACCTCGCTCGTAGTAGTTTGCGTTGACCAGTCCGGGGTTGGTTCGGATCGCAAGAATCACGAAGGTCAAATTCACGGCCAGCACCGTGACGAGCAGGCCGATCCAGGCCAGAACCCATGGGCTGCGCAGCGCCGGGGTCGGTTTGGAGGGCGTTTCCGTGGTGTGAGTCGTCGAGCTCATCGCTTTGCATTGCCTCGATATTTCTTGGATGCCATTTCCGGGGCTGCCCGGGAACCGCTTCGAGAGGGCCGACACAGGCGTCGGCTTTCGATCGATCGGACCTGCCTAGCGACGCGGACCGATGAAGACGCTTTCCCGGTCGGCCTCGACCACGGCACCGGACGGTCGGGCCGCTTCGACGTGAAACTGAACGGGGTGCTGTTCGCTGTCGAGTGAACGCTTCGGCACCTTGACGAAGACGACGGCGGGGGTCACTCCACCCGGCGGTGCCACGACCGGCTCGTCCGCACCCATCAGCACCAAGCCGTCGGGCCCGGTCACGCTGATCCGCACGGCGAGCTCCTCGGGCATCTTGTTGAGGATCTTCAGTGTGTATTTATTCTGGATGGATCCGTCGCTGAGCCGCACATACAGCGGCGCACGCTCGTGAAGGACCTTGAGGTCGATGGCCGCCAAGGTCGAGAAACCGTAAAGGATCCCGGCCAACGCGACGCTCATGATGGCCGCGTACACCCAGACACGCGGACGCAGCAAGAGTTTCTTGGCGGGTAGTCCTTCGAGCTCGTCGAGCGAGGAATAGCGGATCAGTCCACGCGGACGCCCGACCTTGTCCATCACCTGGTCGCAGGCATCGAGACAGAGCGCACAGGTGATGCAGCCTTCCTGCTGCCCGTTGCGGATATCGACACCGGTCGGACAGACGGCGACGCACTGGTTGCAGTCCACACAGTCGCCGCCCGTGCGCGTTTCACCGGTTTCGCCGCGTTTCACGCGACCGCGCGGCTCGCCGCGCTCGACATCGTAGGTCGGCACGATGGTCGTCTTGTCGAGCATGACACCTTGGATGCGCGCATAGGGGCAGAGCCAGAAACAGGTCTGCTCCCGCATGAAGCCGGCAAGCCCGTAGGTCCCGACGGTGAAGAGCGCCACCGTGATGTAGGCTACCGGTCCGGACTCGCCGGCAAAGAAGCTGCCCCACAGCGTGGGTGCATCGGTAAACCAGGCCACGAAGCTGAAACCCGTGATAAAGCCGATCAACAGCCAGAGGGCATGCTTGGTCGCCTTGATCCGGAACTTGCTCAACGACATAGGCGCCTTGTCGAGCTTCCGGCGCTGCGGCGGACTGCCTTCGAGCTTCTCCTCGATCCAGGTGTAGACGTCGGTCCACACGGTCTGGAAGCAGAAATAACCGCACCAGACACGTCCGACCAACGCCGTCGCAACGGCAAGCAGGATGGCAAAGAACAACAGCAACAGCGACAGCATCCAGAAGTCCTGCGGGAGGATCGTCGCGCCGAAGATGTGATACTGCCGATTCGGGATATCGAACAAGACCGCCTGCCGGCCGTCCCAACGCAGGTAAGGACCCAGGAAATAGATCAACCAGACCGACGCGGCCGCCCATTTGATGGTGCGCCAACGTCCTGCAAGACGCTTGGCGTGGATCGTCTCCCCGCCGGTATTGACATGCCAATGCTCGGCCTCGGCATAGAGGTCGTCAACGGCGGTTTGGGTTGCCACAGGATTCGTGCTCACTGACCATCTCCACGACGGGGTCAAGGTTACGACAGGCGCGCTCGGGCATTGCAGTTCAGGCGCATCGTGATGGCGCGCAAGAGGGAAGCGACGCAGGTGTGGCCTACCCGAGGACGCCCCGGGGACCGAACCGGTCGGACTGATCTGCCCGAAAACGACGTCGGCCCGTTAGAGATCACCCGGTTGAGATCACCCGATCATCACTTCCGTAAACGAATCAGCTTACGCCTCCCGCGACGTTTTGGCCATGCGTTTTCGCAAGCGCAACCAGTTGATTCGAAAGCCATTTACGGCACAAAAAAAGGGGGATCTCAGATCCCCCCTCGATGACATGACACGACGTCCGACGCCGTCAATGCTCGTTGTTCTTATGCGCCTCCGCATCCCGATTCATCAAGGTGATGACCTTGTAGACCAGGAATACGATGATGAAGATAGCGATGACGACCATCGCGAGCGACATCCAGGTCACGAAGTCCCACGTCAGTCCTCCGGTCATGTCGATCTCCTCCCTTGAATTCCTCGTTGCTTGCAGGCCGGTGTACCGACACCGGCCCTCAGGTCATCCCGCTGGGCTCACCCGCCCCCGCCGAGTTGGTGAACATAGATGCCGAGCTTTTTGATGTCCTGATCGTCGAGTTTTCGAACCTCGACATCGTCGACCTTCGCGACCGATCCGAAAGCCGGCATCACCGCATCTCGCGTCTCGGGAATGCCGGGCTGGTTGACGCCATACATGATCGTGTGACGTGCGCTCTCGAAACCGCCCGGCTCGAAGCGCCAGATGCTGTCGGTGAGATTTGCCGCACCGACACTCACGATCTCTCCGCCCGGCAGCTCTGCGAGCACGCCGTTGGCCTTTTCGCCGTGGCAGGCGTTGCAGCCTTTGGCACGATACAGCTCCCAGCCCTCGGCACTGCCTTCGCCGCCCTCGGTCATCTCGACGACCCAGTGCGCCAGCGCATCGATCTCCTGCGGAGTCAGGATGGTCGCGTGGGCGGTCATGGCGCCCTTACGCCCGTTGGTGATCGACTCCTTGATTTTCGCGATCGAGCCGCCGTAGAGCCAATCGTCATCCGCCAAGACCGGATAGCTCGGATTGCCTTGCCCGCCGCTCCCATGGCAGGCAGAACAATAATCCCCGAACAGCACCTTGGCCGATGCCAGCGTGTACTGCAGCAGGCCCGGGTCGGCAATAATCTCCTCGGCGGTCATCTGACTGATCTGCTCTTCGAACGGACCGCGCTTGGCGTCGACCTGAGCGACACCTTGCTCGTATTCCTGAATCTGCGTCCACCCTAGGAGTCCAGGTGTCGCCTGCTGACCGACCGGCCAGCTCGGATAGAGGATCGTATAGACGATGACGAAGAGGATGGACGCCCAAAATCCGAGCATCCACCACCGCGGAGGCGGATTCGCCAGCTCCCGAAGGTTGTCGTCCCAGACGTGCCCGGTATTGTTCTCGCCGGGAAAGGGGTTATTTTCGGCCATGCGGGTCTCCGGTGTTCTCGTTGTCCTCTTCGAACGGGATGTGTTTCATGGCTTCGAGCTTTTCCCGGTTCTTGGGACGAAAGACGTAGAAGTAGGCACCGACCATCAGCAGGAAGATGACGACGGTGAGGATCGTGCCGATCCAATCGTTCGTCGTCATCGCCTGCCAATCCGTCTGGAAGTAGTCGCTGAGGCTACTCACGGTAGGTCTTGGACTCGTCGAGAGCGACCATCGTGCCGAGGACCTGGAGATAGGTCACCAGCGCATCCATTTCGGTCTTTCCTTCCACGAGAGCAGGTGCGGCCTCGATATCGGCATCCGAATAGGGCACCCCCACCGTGCGCATCCCGCGCATGTGCCGCTGCATCTTCTTGCCGCTGAGATAATTCTCGTCCAGCCAGGGATAGCCCGGCATCACCGACTCCGGAACCAGGGAACGCGGTGCACGCATATGCTGACGCTGCCATTCGTCGGAATACTTGCCGCCCACACGCGCCAGATCCGGGCCCGTCCGCTTCGATCCCCATTGGAAGGGGTGATCGAACATGGACTCGGATGCCAGCGAGTAATGGCCGTAGCGCTCGCGCTCGTCACGGAAGGGACGAATCATCTGCGAGTGACAGAGGTAACAACCATTGCTCTGGTAGACATCACGCCCGGCCAGCTCAAGCGCCGTATAGGGACGCATCCCCTCACCCGCCTTCCAGTTCCATTGCTGCTGACCGGCCTCGTCGACCGTCACGATCGGCTCTTTTCCGGCTTTGTCCCACACGATCTCCGGATAGGTGTGATGCTCCATCGTGTTCTTCATATAGAAGAGCGGGACGATCTCGACCAACCCACCCACGGACAGCACCAGTGCCGTCACGATAAGTAGGCCCCAAATGTTGACTTCCATCCATTCCTGAAAGGACTTCGGCTTCGTCTTTTTATCGGCCATGAGATGCTACTCCGGAGATCATGCCGGCGCCGGCAAGGCGCGAGCCTTGCTCAGGCTGCCTTCGGACAACGACTTACGCACGGTCATCAAGATGTTGAAGAGCATCACGACGGCGCCGAGCAGGAAGATCGCACCACCGACCGTTCGCATGGCGTAGTAGGGGTGCATCGCGTCCACGGATTCAACGAAGGTGTAGGCCAGAGTGCCGTACTCGTCATAGGCACGCCACATCAGACCCTGCATGATTCCCGAGACCCACATAGCCACGATATAGATCACGGTCCCGATCGTCGCCGTCCAGAAGTGGAAGTTGATCAGTCGCACCGAGAACATCTCGGTGTGATAAAGCCGCGTCATGAGGTGGTAGATCGCACCGATCGAGATACCCGCAACCCAGCCCAGTGCACCGGAATGCACGTGACCGATGGTCCAGTCCGTGTAATGGGACAGTGCGTTGACGGTCTTCAACGACATGACCGGGCCTTCGAAGGTCGACATGGCGTAGAAGGCGAGTGCAATGATCAGGAAACGCAGAACATAGTCGGTCCGCAACCGATCCCAGGCGCCCGAGAGGGTCATCATGCCGTTCACGGCGCCGCCCCAGGAGGGGATGATCATCGCGATGGAGACCGCGGCTCCGAGCGAACCGGTCCAATCGGGCAGGGCGGTGTATTGCAGATGATGCGCACCGAGCCAGACATAGCCGAACATCAAGGCCCAAAAATGAATGACCGAGAGACGGTAGGAGTAGATCGGGCGCCCGGCCTGCTTGGGTACGAAATAATACATGATCCCGAGGAATCCGGCGGTCAGGTAAAACCCGACCGCATTATGTCCCCACCACCACTGGATCATGGCGTCCTGCACGCCCGAGAAGATCGAATAGGATTTGAAGAGTCCGACCGGGATGGCCAGGCTGTTCACCACGTGCAGATAGACGATCATGATCATCATGCCGAGGAAGAACCAGTTCGACACGTAGATGTGCGAGGACTTCCGATTGGCGATCGTCATCACGAAGTTGATGGTAAACGACAGCCACACCACGGCGATGAGAATGTCGACCGGCCATTCAAGCTCGGCGTATTCCTTCGACTGGGTCAGACCCAGCGGGAGGGTGATGACGGCCAGAACGATAACCAGGTTCCAACCCCAAAAAGTAAACCACGCCATCTTATCGCTCCACAGGCGTGCGCCGCAGGTGCGTTGGACGGTATAGAAGGCGGTGGCCATCAGGGTACAGCCGCCGAAGGCGAAGATGACGGCGTTGGTATGGAGCGGGCGCAGACGCCCGAACGACAGATAAGGGCTATCGAAATTCAGTGCCGGCCAAGCCAGCTCCGCTGCGATATAGACCCCGACAGACGCGCCCACCACCAGGTAGACGACGGCCATAATCGTGAACCAGCGTACAACGTCGAAGTTGTACTTCCGTTCCAGACTGGCTTCCATTAGACCCTCCCAGAAAACGTCGGGAAAACAACAAGGATTATAAGGCGATCCAGCCGTCTCGTGATGTCGCTCCATCGGGCGACAGTGCGCAGATCATATCACTGGATCAGAGTCGGAAAGTCAACATAGGAGCAGGGCATCCGACCTGATCCATATGGGATATACCGCAACAGTCATTGATCTGGATCAGGTCCGAGCAGGGGATTTGGACATCCGGACGAACGGTATCACTTAAAAAAAGCGTCGATCGAAAACCCTTCTTTTTCCAAGATATCGCGAAGCCGCCGCAACGCATCCATCTGGATTTGGCGCACCCGTTCGCGGGTCACACCCAATTCCTGGGCGACGTTCTCCAGGGTGGAGTTTTCGTAGCCGTGCAGACCGAAGCGACGCTCCACGACCTCGCGCTGTTTGGCGTTGAGTTTACCGAGCCAGTGTTCGAGATTGGCCTGAATGTCGGTGTCCTGGATGCGGTCGGCGGGATCGTCGGCGGCCTCGTCCTGGAGCATATCGACCAGCGGCTTGTCGGCATCCTTGCTGTAGGGCGTATCCACCGAGGCGATTCGCTCGTTCAGCCCGAGCATTCGCTTGACCTCGCCGATCGGCTTGTCGAGCAGGACGGCGATGTCCTCGGTGGTGGGTTCGTGATCAAGGCGCTGCGAGAGCTTGCGTGCCGCCTTGAGATAGATGTTGATTTCCTTCACGACATGAATCGGCAGACGCACGGTCCGCGTCTGGTTCATGATCGCCCGCTCGATCGTCTGGCGGATCCACCAGGTGGCATAGGTCGAGAAGCGGAACCCCCGCTCCGGATCGAATTTCTCCACCGCTCGGATCAGCCCGAGGTTGCCCTCTTCGATCAGATCCAAAAGGGGCAAGCCGCGATTCAGATAGCGCCGAGCGATCTTCACGACCAATCGGAGGTTGCAGACAATCATACGCTGGCGCGCGGCATTGTCGCCGCTCTGAGCGGCCCGCGCGAGACTGATCTCTTCCTCCGCGGTCAGGAGCTTGGATTCTCCGATCTCGTTCAGGTACAGACGCGTCGCATCGAAATCGCCCTCGCCCGAGCTGAAACGCTCGGGCGAGGGCTCGATCGCTGCTGGCTCGGGCTCGACGGGGTCTGACTCGGCCACGTCGATATCGTCGTCGGTCGGCTCGGAGTCCTCGCCGTCGAGCAGTATCTCCCCGTCGAGGTCCGCGGCGAGATCGGGAACATCGACCTTGGGCTCAAGAGGATCGGCACTTGACATCCACATCTTCCTCCGTCGGGTCGGACGCGTTTACGTTCGCGGAGGCAGATAGAGTAGTGGGTCGACGGCCGTGCCGTCTCGGCGGATCTCGAAATGCAGGAGGTAGCTGCCCCCCTCGACCGCTTGCCCTACCTCCGCAATCGCTTGTCCGCGCTTGACCCGATCCCCCTCGGCGGCGAGCAGCCTGCGATTGAATCCGTAAGCGCTCAGATATTTGTCGTTATGTTTGATGATGATAAGGTTGCCGTACCCTTTGAGTCCACCACCGCTGTAGACCACTTGACCGTCGGCCGCGGCTGTTGCCTGCCCGCCCGCGCGCCCGCGGATGCGGATCCCTTGACGCGTGCGGTCACCGTCGCTGAATGTCTGCGCGAGCGACCCCTTGAGCGGCCACGCCCAAGCGACGCCGGAGGCCGCGGCCGGGCTGCCGGCAGAGCGGACTGCCTTACTTGGAGGCACCTCGCGCGAAGCGGGCTCTGCGCTGGACGCCCGGGGCGGACTCGCTGCGGGTGCAGGGTTTGCGGGCGCAGGTGCAGCGACCACTGTCGGACTGCTCGGCGCCGCGGACGGTTGTGGCGCGGGCGAGCCGTCGGGGGGCTCGATCCGAAGAAGCCGACCGGCATAGATCGAGTAGGGCGACTCCAGGCCATTCCAGCCCGCGAGCGTGCGAACACCCACGCCGTGCCGAGTTGCGACCTCGCTGAGCGTGTCGCCTCTGCGGATGAGATAGTAGCCGTCCGGAGCCGGACCGACCCAATCCCATCCCCCGACAGGCGCCGGCGCTTTCGAGGCGCACCCCCCGAGCAGGAAGATCACACAGAGGCCAAGCCCACAGAAGCCGATCACGAGCATCGTAAGATGCCGCAAAATGTCCACGACACGGGCATCATTGGCCGCCGAGAGCGACCGTCCGCCCATCGACGACTCATGGGTCTGCTCCATAACGAGCATCCGAGTCTCCTTATTCTTAACCTATCCCCGAAACCAGGGGTACGAAACTGACCGACTCGAGAACCTCCTGCTCAAAGCCCTGTGACGTGCGCGTGACCCGCAGCAGCACCTGAGCCTCGCCGTCCCACATGGGCAGGATCATGACGCCCCCTGGCGCAAGTTGCTCGGCGAGCGCCCGCGGCACTCCGCGCGGCGCTGCCGTGACCAGTATGCCGTCGAATGGCGCATACTCGGGCCAACCCAGAGCACCGTCGTTATGGCGAAAACGGATATTTCGATACTCAAGCAGACGCAGTCGATCCCGGGCGCGCTCGAGCAAGGCCCCGATCCGCTCCACGCTGTAGACTCGGCGCACCAGCGACGCCAGAACGGCCGTCTGAAACCCGGAGCCGGTGCCGATCTCGAGCACGGTATCGGGCTTGGCCGACTCCATCAACGCCTGCGTCATCCGCGCGACCGTGTAGGGCTGAGAGATGGTTTGGCCATGCCCGATCGGCAGCGCCGAGTCCTCGTAGGCCCGGCTCGCCAACGCCTCGTCGACGAACAGATGGCGCGGCAATCGCCGGATCACATCGAGCAGCTCGGGCATCCTGATACCCGCCTCTTCCAGACGCTGGATCAGGCGAGCGCGGGTGCGCTGCGAGGTCATCCCGATCCCTTGGTGGATAGACCCGGCGCTCAAGGGCTCGCATCCAACCATTGGCGAACGGACTCCAAGGCACTGTGTCGCGTCAGATCCACCTGCAAGGGGGTGATCGACACGAAGCCGTTGCGCACGGCGAAAAAATCCGTGCCGGGTCCGGCGTCCTGCTCCGGACCGGCGGGCCCCACCCAGTAGATGCGACGCCCGCGCGGGTCCAATGCCGGGACGACGGCCTCCGCCTTGTGCCGATGTCCCAAACGGGTCGCGACGAAGCCCTTGATCTGCTCGTAAGGAACGTCCGGTACGTTGACGTTCAGGATGATGGTGGACTCGAGCGGTGCCGCGCGCAATCGGGTGACCAACTCGACCGCAACGGCCGCGCCGGTTTCCAGGTGCTGCGGCTCATGCGCATACATCGATACGGCGATCGCGGGCAGGCCGAGAAACCGCCCCTCGGTGGCCGCCGCAACGGTCCCGGAATAGAGCACGTCGTCACCGAGATTCGGACCGTGATTGATCCCGGCTACCACGATATCGGGGTCGACATCCACCAAACCGGTCAATGCCAGGTGGACGCAATCCGTCGGCGTTCCGTCGACACGGATGTAACCGTTCGCCGTCCGGGTCGCCCGCAGCGGAACATCCAACGTCAAAGAGTTGCTGGCACCGCTGCGGTCACGCTCGGGCGCCACGACGAGGACCTCCCCGAGCGCGGAAAGGGCGTCGGCAAGCTTGACCAACCCGGGGGACTGATAACCGTCGTCGTTGCTCACGAGAATCTTCATGTCGTCCTAAACCGCGCCCAGCGCGGTATGCGATGTTTTTGGATGGGATCGGCTGCGGCCGACGCGACGACCGCTGGAGCCGGCGCGGTTTAAGAAATTAAACGATAAATCATATTAAACCGCGTACACGTTAAAGGCCGTGGATTCACCAAACGTCGAGCTCACTCGAAAGTTAGCTTCTCGCTCTGGACGCGGTTCAATACCGCGTCTGTAAAAACCCATTCTTGACCAAGAGCACGCCGAGCGCCTCGGCCGAACAGCGCTGCTATACTGCGAGGCCGGAAGACGGCTCGACGCGAGACCACGAGACCGACCCGGCGGATGCCGGCGTGATGGTGCATGCGGACTTTCGCCTCCTCGTGCTGTCCTCTGCCGGACATACGGGCGGCACCTTCCGCCAAAGCGCAACGATACCCTGTCGAGACATGAAGAAACAAATCCAAGAATCTGATTTGGCATTGTTTCGCGAGCATGTCCAGGACGCCGAGCCGGTTCGACACGATCGGATCGAGCACGACCGGCGCAAACCGCCGCCGATCCCGCGCCCACGCCCCGTTGCGCTGCCCGAGGAGGCAGGCGTCCCTCGGTTGTCCGAATCCGAGGTCGAGACGCACGAGTTTCTCCTCTTCGCCCGCCCAGGTGTCCAGCGACGCCTGATGGCGGAGCTGCAGCGCGGCGGGATCGCGGTCGGACTCGAGCTCGACCTGCACGGACTCCATGCCGAACAGGCGCGTACGCTCCTCGCCGAGTTCCTTGCCGAATGCAGTCGACGCCACATTCGCTGTGCTCTCATCGTCCACGGCAAGGGTTTTCGCTCCGCCGAACGACAGCCGGTGCTCAAGCAAAAGGTCAACTACTGGCTGCGCCTCTACGAGGAGGTGTTGGCCTTCTGCTCGGCCACGCGCCGCGACGGCGGCACCGGTGCCGTCTATGTCCTGCTGCGCAACCCGAACAAATCGAGCCGAATGCCCTGAGCGCCTGACGACAAATCGCCCCGACCCACCGGTGCGCTGCCCGAGGCGGCCGAGCGCGGTCACCCCGCATGAACAGCCCCGTCTCGCGCAGAACGCAGGCTCGACTCATGGCCGCCTTCTTATGGGCTCTCGCGATGATGACCGTGCACGCTGCGGACGGTCCGATTTTGGGTCTCGCCTATCAGAACCTCCCGCTCGCCGGCCTGAGCCTCGGCGAGTCGACCCTGAGCCATACGGGGAGCTACGGCGCGGATGGATCCTACGGCATATTCGCCTACACCGGTGTTGCCGGCTTCTCCGCAACGCCCGAGCGCCCCGTGCGGCCGGGCTCGAAGCTCGTCGATACGCTCCCCGGCGCGCCGAGCCAAACCGCACCGGAGTGGGCCCCGCAGTTCTCCGGCAGCTTCTACCGCAAGCTCTCCGAGCTCGACTTCCGCGGCGCCGCGAATGCT
>NZ_JAABRP010000050.1 GCF_011390875.1 Thiocapsa sp. | reverse complement strand
TTATCAGTTACGCACACCAGGTTCAGCCTGAGCTTGGTGCTCGCTGGCGAGATGAATTTCATTCGGTAGGATGGGGATCTTATGTTTGAGTTAGCAAATCTGAGCTAACGAATAAGGTTAGATCGTCCGAGCGCAGCGAGCGACGATCTGAGCCGTTTGTTGGACGAGCCCGGCATCGTGTCGCTGTGGGAGGATAGAAAATAGCTTTTGCGAGGCCGAGGGAGCCCTGGACTCGGATGCCGACCAAGACCTCGCCGCGCGGCGGTTGTGACTCGCCATTGCCGCGAGTTCAGCTGCAGAGACGGCCTGAACGGGCGCTGATACCCGAATTCAGGCCGAGCGCGGGCTTCGGCCCGTGGAAGCCGACATCCGGGGGACGGCGCTCGTCGCGGCGGTGACATCACCGGGATTTCGCTCGCCGCGAGGTTCGGGATGACCGGTGCTCGGGGCGGTTGTGGCGGCAGACCGGTCTGCACGATGACCATGTCGGCCCCGCAGCATGGGCATGCCAGTCGAGGCCGAGGTTTCAGGTGCGCGATCAGGCGTTTCGGCTCGAGTCCGAAGAGCCACTGCAGGACAGCGATGGCGCGCTTGCTGTTGGGATGCAGAAAGCCGAAGTTGCGGGCCCGGCGAAAGCCTTTGGACAAGACATGCACTTAATTCCCGGAAGAAAAAAATTCCCAACAAGTGAATCGGCTGCGACCCAAAAACCGCGGCCGACTCTGTGCCTAGATCCGAGCGCTTCGGGCGCGGTTTTTGGGCGCGCCATTCAAGACATTGGGCTCCCGGATTCTTCGTCGAGCGCCAATTGTTCAGTCACTGTCGTTAGAGAAGGATAAATGGCAACCAGATTTGAAGTGGCGTCGTATGTTGAGCGCGACGGGCAAGAGAAGGTCGCGAGTGCCAAGCCTGAGCACAACTTCAACGATCTTGGTCCAAAGGTGACAGTATGGAATGTAAAGACTGACAAAGGAGCGTGGTGGGTCGTAGAAGGAGAAGGTGTTCCCATGAACCTGTACCCACAAGACGCCTACTATTTTTCCTCGGATGAAGTGTATTCTTTTCACATGGGGCTAATGGCGCGTCTACTTACGCGCGAGGCACACGATCCAGACCGCGTCTTATACTCGATATCCTTTGGGTCGACAAGGTTCGTGGGTGTTCGGCGTAAGCTTCATGTTGCGTCTGAGGCGCTAGCAACCGTCACAGAACCCGAACATGCCCAAGCGATTGGGCTGACTTGTCGTGAGGTCCTGATCGAGTTAGGCAAAGAGGTTCTTCTGGATCGCGAATTACCACCTAATCACGAAGCACCGAAGGACGCCGACTTCAAGAGCCGTTCTCGGCTCAGTATTGAACGCTTGGCTCCTGGTAGCGAGAACAGCGAAATTAGGGACGAAGCGAGGCGGGTTGCAGATGGGGCGTGGAGTTTTTCGTGTCACGTTACCCATTCAACGCATTCGACGCGCCAAGACGCCATAGTATGCATCACTATGACAGCCGCAGTCCTATCAATGTTTGAGCAACTACTTGCGAAGGTAGACCAAGCAGAAGGCGTTTTAGTCTGCCCATCCTGCAAAAGCCGCCAAGTAGACATCATCGATCGCCAAGTGGCAAAAGGTGAACCGAAAGAAACCATTGTCAGTTGCTCCTATTGTGGTTGGTCCGAGCGCGTTGACGTAGAGCGCCCTGCACCTTCCCTGGTGAAGATTAAGGGTGAAGAATGAGGCAGCCTTGTTATTTCTAATGGCCCAACAAGTCGCTGAACCCGACGCCGGAAAGCTTTGCGCTTCGTTATGCAGCAGCAGCGGCGGGGGCTAGCGATTCGTTATGTGCAGAGCAGCATATGAGTCCTACCGTATTCCGAGATAACGGATACAGATTTTTCTTCTTCTCAAGGGAGGAGGAACGAATGCACGTTCATGTCGTGTCCGGCGACGGTGAGGCAAAGTTTTGGTTGGAGCCGGAAATCGAATTGGCGAAGAATCATCGTTATTCGAGAAAACAACTAAAACACATCGAGTCACTGATTGAGGTTCGTTATAATGAGCTCATTAGCGCATGGCGCCAGCACTTCGGCAGTTGAAGTAACCAATATTTCGGTACACGGTGTTTGGATACTTGCTCATGACAAAGAACTATTTATGTCTTACGACGATTTTCCATGGTTTAAGGACCAGACTGTAAAGTCAATCGTAAACGTCGAAGAGCAATCTCCAGGACATTTCTACTGGCCCGATCTCGACGTTGATTTAACGGAGCAGATCATTGAGCATCCAGAACGTTTTCCACTCACGGCAAAAAGCACATAACGAGGCAAATCGATAGCGATGATATGCGTTCCGAATACGACTTCTCTGATGCCTTACAAGGCAAGCATCACCGAGCCTGCCGAGAAGGTACAAATGTCGTGCTTTTGGAGCCTGATGTTGCGCGGGCGTTTCGTGACTCTGGTTCTGTAAATAGGGCACTGCGGTTGCTCATGGAGTTGGCACGCGACCAAACGCCAAAGAGCGCCCAATAATAGGCTCGGCACCGACCTTTTTTCATCCCGCGCTGGGCGAGCAGACTGCGCACGGCAATGGCGGTGTCCTTCGACGCCGTCACCTTCCAGCGCATGGTGTTGCCTTCAATCATGGGCGAGGATTTCCCAAAGGCGCGCCTCGACACGAAGGCTCAGCCCGCGCGGCGCCAAGTTGCAGCGGCGTCCTCCAAGCGCGCTCGGATGCTCGACAGCAGACGCTCGATCGGTTTCTTGCGGGCGCGGTATTTGAGTTTGAGGAGATCCATGTCCTCGGTCGCGGCGAGGAGAAAGTCATCGCTCGTCTGGATGGCATCCACCAGTCCGAGCTCGACGGCGCGCTGGCCGTGCCAATACTCGCCGGTGGCGACACGGTCGAGATCGAGCGCGGGACGATAGGTCGCAACGAACGACTTGAAGAGTGCATGTGTCTCTTCCAACTGCTCGCGCAGCTTTTGGCGACCCTCGTCGGTGTTCTCGCCGAAGATCGTGAGTGTGCGCTTGTACTCGCCGGCGGTGTGCAGCTCGAAGTCGACCCCGTAACGTTCCATTAAGCGATGGAAGTTGGGCAGCTCGGCGAGCACGCCGATCGAGCCGATGACGGCAAAGGGCGCGGCGATGATGCGCTCGGCCACACAGGCCATGAGATAGCCGCCGCTTGCGGCGACCTTGTCGACCGCGACCGTCAGCGGGATCCCCTTCTCACGGATGCGCGCCAGTTGCGATGCGGCCAGCCCGTGATCGCTGACCAGACCGCCGGAGTTGTCCAGACGCACCAAGACCTGATCGCCATCGCGCGCCTCCATCAGGAGCGTCGTCACCAATACCCGCAGCGCGCCGACCTCGCTGGCTCGGATGTCGCCGTTGAACTCGATGACGAAGAGCCGCTTGCGGTCGGCATGTCCTTCCTTCTCGCGGGCCTTCTCTTCTTTGTGCTCGGCCTTGCGATACACCTTGAACGCCTTCTTCGACATCGAGAACGCCTTCAGCGCCGAGCTCAGCTCGCGATAGCGCTGGTTGAGATCGGTGATCTCCAACTGCTCGGAATCGGCGTGCGCACCCTGTCTTAGCCGCAATGCCAGAATCAGCAGCACGCCGATTCCGAGCAGGATCGTGATCGTCTTGGCCAAAAACAGTCCGTACGCGAGCAGGACTTGAATGAGTGACTCCATCAGCGGCAACTCCTCGCCCGGAAATTTCGTGAATGTTGCGCAAGCCCGCGCAACACGGAAGACAGCACACGGAAACCGACAAAACCCCGCCGGACTCCTTCACCAGACCGGCCCCGGTAGAGTGGACGGGCGAGAGCGAAGGCCACTGGTGGACTGCGCTGCGCTTGTCCGGCCTACGGTACCTATCCGCCCTAGGGCGTTTGGACACCCTACAGCGCAAAGTCATCGCAGTGGCCGGCATCATGCGCACCGCCGGCCCCGAGGCTCGACGCTCTCCCGTATCCAACCAACCGACCCCGATTAATAAATCCTGAATCGCGCCGCTCCGCCATCGCAAGGTCACGACAACACTTCACCACGCTCAAGCCGAGCAAACCGCTCCGAGCGCGATTCAGCCTCAGACTGCAATGGGGGCGCGAATCCCCGCCTGCGGCTCATACCCGACAATCTCGATATCCTCGAAACGGTAGTCGAACAGGCTCGGGGGGCGACGCAGCAGTCGCAACTGCGGCAGCGCCCGGGGCTCGCGCCCGAGCTGCTCGAAGACGATCTCGTCCGTGAGGTGATTGCGGTAGAGATGCAGGTCGCCGAAGGTGTGGATGAATTCGCCGACCTCCAGATCGCACTGGTGCCCGATCAGATGGGTCAGCAAGGCGTAGCTGGCAATATTGAAGGGCACTCCGAGAAAGAGATCGGCGCTGCGCTGATAGAGTTGGCAGGAGAGCCGGCCATCGGCCACATAGAACTGAAAGAGGCAGTGACAGGGGGCAAGCGACATACGCCCGGCATGCACGTTGTCGCGCGGGCTCCGTGTCTCGTCCGGCAAATCGGCCGGATTCCAGGCGGAAACCACCAAGCGACGCGAATCGGGTCGGGTCCGAATGGTGGCAACCAGCTCGGCGAGCTGGTCGACGACACGACCGTCCGGACATGCCCAACTGCGCCACTGTGCGCCGTAGATGGGACCAAGATTTCCGTCCTCGGCCGCCCACTCGTCCCAGATCGTCACGCCGCGATCCCGAAGCCACCGGTTGTCCGTCGAGCCGGCCAGGAACCAGAGCAACTCGTGAATCAAGCTCTTGGTATGCACCCGCTTGGTGGTCAGGAGCGGGAAACCCTGCTGTAGATCGAAGCGCACCTGACGACCGAACACCGAGCGCGTGCCCACGCCGGTGCGATCGGCCTTGTCGATGCCGTTGTCGATCACATCGCGCAGCAGATCGAGATAGACGCGCATCCGTCAGACCGTCGCCGGCCCGAGCAGGAGGGAATGTCCATCCATCTGCTCCGGAATGGGGATACCCATTAGATGGAGAATCGTCGGGGCGATGTCCTTGATCCCGCCGCCGACCGACAGTCGCCACGGCACCTCGTCGAGGACGAGACAAGGCACCGGGTAGGTCGTGTGCTGGGTATGGGGATCACCCGTGACCGGATCGACCATCTCGTCGCAGTTGCCGTGGTCGGCGCTGAGGATGACCGAGTAGCCGCACTCGACGGCAACGTCCAGCACGCGACCGACCTCGCGATCCAGCGTCTCGACCGCGGCGATCACTGCCTCGCGCACGGCCGTATGCCCCACCATATCGCCGTTGGCGAAATTCACCACAATGAAGGGAAAGCTGCCGCCGCGAAGCGCTTCGATGACGGCATCCGCCACCCCGGGGGCGCTCATCTCCGGTTTGAGGTCATAGGTGGCGACCTTCGGGGAGGGGATCAGGGTGCGCTCCTCGCCGGGGAAGGGGTCGCCGCGCCCGCCGTTGAAGAAGAAGGTCACGTGAGCGTACTTCTCGGTCTCGGCGCAGTGAAACTGCGCGATGCCGTCGTCGCTCAGGATCTGCCCGAGCGTGGTTTTCGGCGTGTCGGTGTCGAAGGCAAACGGCAGTCCGAACCAGGGGTCGTACTCCATCATGCCGGTGACCTGCACCCGGGTCACACCGCGGCGGTCGAACTTATCGAAATCGCTCTGGTGCAAGGCCGACACCAGCTGTCGCGGACGGTCCTTGCGGAAGTTGATGTGGATCACCTGATCGCCGTCGCGAATCGGCTCGGCGCCTGCGATAACCGTTGGGCGGATGAACTCATCGTCCTCGCCGGCGGCATAGGCCGCCTCGATCGCCTCGCGCGCGCTCGTCGCGTGCCGGCCTTCGCCGTCGACCATGGCGCGCCAGGCCATCTCGGTGCGGTCCCAGCGATTGTCTCGATCCATCGCGTAATAGCGTCCGCTGACGGTGGCGATCCGCCCCCCCGAGGTCTCCAGCGCCTCGTCGAGACACTTGAGATAACTCAGTGCCGAGCGCGGCGGGGTATCCCGACCGTCGGTGAAGACGTGGACCAGCGGGCGCGCACCCTGACGCTTGCACAGCTTGATCAACGCGGCCAGATGACGGACATGGCTATGGACACCGCCGTCGGAGACCAGGCCCATGAGATGAATCGGCCGCCCTTGCGCCGCCGCCGCACGCGCAGCATTCACCAAGGCGTGGTTGTCGAAGAAGCTGCGGTCGTCGATTGCACGATCGATCAGGACCAGATCCTGGAGCACGACACAACCCGAGCCGATGCACATGTGCCCGACCTCGGAGTTACCCATCTGTCCGTCGGGGAGCCCGACCGCCAGCCCGGACGCCTGCAGCGCGGTGTGAGGATAGCTCGAGAAATAGCGATCGAGGTTCGGCGTGTCGGCGAGCGCGACCGCATTATTGGCCTTGGCCGGATTCAAGCCGAAACCGTCAAGGATGATCAAGATGACCGGACGTCCCGGGACCTTCTTCCTCGGTTGACTCATCTCTCGCTTACTCCTCTAACGTCGGGGTTGAACATTGTATACCGAGCGCGCATGGCTTTTTCGGGAAGCAAGGTCCGTCCCGCGGCGTCGGGACAAGTCGCGCCGACGAGGCGCAACGGTCACGACGGCTACGAGGCGCACCGCCGGCCCGGCGTGCGGGGAGCGTACAAGGCCGCAAATAACCCACATGTGCTCGGTACGGGTTTCGGAGGCACGTCTCCCACGCTTCGGACCCATCCGACGGCGTGTCGAACGAACCTGCGATAAACGGGAAAGCTCAGGTCGACGGGTTTATCATTCTCGTGTGGATCCAATGATCGGATCCAGCCATCACAACACAAGCTCCTAATGGCGGGGCAAGCGGAGGAACCATGCAGACCGATCGAATCATCGCTTTCGTCATGGCCGGCGGCCAAGGCTCGCGACTCCAGCCGCTCACGACGGCGCGCTCCAAACCGTCGGTGCCCTTCGGCGCCCGCTACCGCATCGTCGACTTCGTGCTCAGCAACCTGGTCAATTCCCAGATCCAGACCATCTACTTGCTGGTGCAGTACAAGTCACAGTCTCTGATCGAGCATGTACGCAAGGCTTGGACCATCTCGCCCTTGCTGCAGAGTCAGTTCGTGACCGTGGTCCCGCCCCAGATGATGTCCGGGACGCATTGGTTCCAGGGCACGGCGGACGCGGTCAATCAGAATATCGCCCTCATCGAGGAGCATCGGCCTGATCTGGTCGCCGTCTTCGGTGCCGATCATATCTACCGGATGGACATCCGCCAGATGGTCGATTTCCACAAGGCACGCAACTCCGACGTGACGATCGCCGCCTTGCCGGTCCCGCTTGCCGAGGCATCGAGCTTCGGCGTGATCGCCGCGGACGAAGAGGGGCGGATCAACGCCTTCGAGGAGAAGCCGGCGAATCCCTCCCCGCTGCCCGGCGATCCGACCATGGCCTTCGCCTCCATGGGCAACTATATCTTCGACGCGAAGGTCCTGATGCAGGCACTCAAGGAGTGCGAAGCGGCGGGCGAGTCGGACTTCGGACAACATGTCCTGCCTCGGCTGCTCAACACCCACCGACTCTTCGCCTACGATTTTGCGACGAACGTCATACCCGGCGTGCACCCCTACGAGACGCCGGTCTACTGGCGCGACGTCGGCAGCATCGATGCGTACTTCGACGCCCACAAGGACGTCCTGGGGGCCGAGCCGGCCTTCGATATGTTCAACCCCGAGTGGCCGGTCTTCTCCAGCGGCTATCAAGGCCCGGTCGCGCGCGTGCTGGGCGGGGAGCTGCGCAACACGCTCCTGGGTGCGGCGACCATGATCCACGACGGTGCACGCCTGACCAACTCCATCATTCGGCGCGAGACCGTGATCGAGGAGGATGTCGTCCTCGAGGACTGCATCATCATGGATTATGTCCGCGTCTGCCGCGGCGCCCATCTGCGCAATGTCATCGTGGATCGGCACAACGTCATCGAGGCCGGCGATCGCATCGGTTTTGATCCTGCCAAGGATCGGCAACGCTTCCATGTCAGCGCAGGAGGCGTGACCGTGGTTCCGATGGGGCGCGTCAGCTATTTCGCACGCGATACCCGAGGCACCGGGCGCGGCGGCTACTCCGAGTAACGAGCGTCGACCGGAGACCGCGTATGGCCGATGCGAATCGCAGGACCGTTCTCGTCACGGGGGCAAACTCAGGTCTGGGAAAGGCGCTTGCAATCGCCTTCGCCGGTGACGGGATGCGCGTCGGCATGCTGGTCCGTAACCAAGAACGCGGTCGGACAGCCCGAGACGAGATCGTCGCCGCATCCGGAAACAAAGACATCCGTCTTTTCGTCGCGGACCTCGGCTCTCAGCAGGAGGTTCGCCGAGCAGCGGCGGAGATCCTCGACCGTTTCGAGCGGATCCATGTCTTGATCAACAACGCCGGAACCGCCTATGCAAACCGCCGAACCAGCCCCGAGGGCATCGAGCGCTCGCTGGCGGTCAATCATCTCGGCCCGTTCCTGCTCACGAGCCTCCTGCTCGAGCGCATCAAGGACAGCGCGCCCGCGCGCATCGTCAATGTCGGAACCCGCATGGACACCGCGATGGACTTCGACGACCTGGACTGGACGCGCCGCCGCTATCGCATGATGCAGGCCTACGGCCAGTCCAAGCTCGGAAATCTGCACTTCACCTTCGAGCTTTCGCGGCGCCTTGCAGGCACCGGAGTGACCGTCAACTGTGTCTTCCCGGGCATCTTTCGATCGAACCTCGGAGGATCGGACGGCGCACAAGGTGTCTTTTGGAAAGCCGTCGACAGACTGCTCGGCTGGGCCCTGCCGACCCCGGCGCGGGCCGCCGAGCGCGTGCTTTACGCGGCCCGATCAACCGACCTCGACGGCGTGACAGGGCAGTATCTCGACGGCCGTCGGCCCATCAAGGCGCCGTCTCAGGCGGCCGACCCCGCCGCAAATCAGCGACTCTGGGACATGAGCGAGAGACTCGTCGGTCTCTCGCAAGCCTCTGAACAGTCTCACCCTTGAGCCCTGCGGCCGTTTTGCCGGACGGCCCAACCGGGCATCCGAGGATCGAGCCGCGGTGTCGGAACTGTCAGGCGGGCAGCAGACTGCCGGGAGAAGCCTGCACGCGCTTGTGCCGGATGTGCTCCCAGACTTTTTCGTGAAAAAAGTAGACCACCGTGTTGATGGCAGGCTCGACCAGAGCAATCGCCCCTCCGACCAGGAGACTGCCGCTCAACAGGTAGGCCACGCTGAAGGCGACCGTCATATGCAGGATCGCGAACGTCATCGTCTTGGCCATGTGAGTGCTCCTGTTCGAGTGTTGCATAGGAGCATAGCGACGATGCGTCAATCTTCAAAATCGATAGTTATTAACTTATCGATCGTTCTCATCGATCATTTTGGATCCGGCAGGGTTCGCGTATCAGCGTCCTGCAAGACGGCTCAGGCGAGCCTGGAGCGGGTCGATAACGGGGGTCAGCTTCCGGCGCATGAGGCTGCCGAGGACGCTGGGATCAAGCGCGACGGCGCGGATGAGTCCATAGCCGACACCCGATAGGATACGCATGGCGGCGACCTCGGGGGCCATCTCGGGGCAGTCGCGCAGCAGCCGTGCCGTATCCGGATCAGGGCTCGTCGGCGTTGCGTAGCGCTCGGCATCCGCGACCAGCTCCGCGAGCGGAATGTCGGGGTCCCCCTGCGGACGTAGCGCACCGAAGTAATCTCTGAGCACGTCGAAGGTCGCCGTCACCACGTCTTGACTAGGCGGCTTCGACAGCACCGTCGCGACCGTCGCGAGGAAGGTCTGTCCGGACGGCGCGAAGACCCGACGAAGCAGCCCGGAGCATGGGTTTCCTGCCTCGGCAAGCGCCAGGATCGACTCGGGTAGCGGGCGCGCCGCCGCGCCTCCTGACCCCGGCAGGTCGTCAGGAACGGCCTGCAGAAAACCGACAAGATAGACCTGCTTGCGCGCCGCCTTTTTCCAAAGATCGTCGCGCCGCTCGGCGTCGAGGAGACCGGTCTGCAGAATCAGCCTGATCGACTCGGTGATCTTGTCGCTCTCGGTTTCGAACGGGAGGTATTCGATAAGATATTCAACCAAGACCCTGCCCATGGTGCCCGCGACGATCGCCGGATTGCTCAGCATGCGGCGGGCATTCTCCGCGTCTTCCATGGCCCACCAAGCGCGCCGAGCCAGCTCATCCGTGAGTCCCGGCGCGCAGACGGCCGCGACGACGGCCTCCGGCTCGCCGAGCAGGAGCAGTTGCTCGAGGCTCTCGTCGCGCATCTGACCCATGCGGGTCCAGCGGCGCAGATAGATGGGGTAACCGCCGGGCGAGCCCAGGACGTGGCCGGAAATGAGCTCCTTGACGCGACGCAGATACTGATCGGGACGTGCGTTCGGGTTGAGACGAACGGTCGCCTCGCCCTGCGGACCAAGGCCATAGACGATCAGCTTGGATTCGTCGATGCGGATGGCCTGCGGGCGATTGGCCAGCAGGACGTTCAGCCGGAAGCTATCTTCGTTGCTGAGATCCATGACGACTCGCCCCGTCCCCGGTCAGACCTCGGTCGGCGGCTTGTAGTGCGGGTCCTTCGGGTTGAGAAAAATGAAGCGGAACTGACCGGGCTCCATCTCCACGTAGTCCATCGTCGTCTGGTCGAGCAGCGGAACCTGCTCGGGCGTCATGACGATATCCACGCCCTCGCAGGTCATGCGGATATCGTCTTCGGTCGGCTCGTCGAAGCCGATTCGATAGTCGATCGCCCCATCCGGCATTTCAAACGCAGCCAATCTCAATGACATGCCTTCGGTGCCACCTTGCTGCGCGGCCTTGAGCACCTGGTCGGCTGCTGCTGTCGTAAGTTTGAACATCTGAGACCTATTATCCTGTTGAGTAGTCGCTGGAGATGCGTCCGATCGGCTCCGCTCCAAACCCCGGCCGGAGTGAACTGCATCGCTTCAACCTCGGCCGGATCGGCCGCGTTTCAAGCCCCGAGACAGCGCCGGACATGGTCGACGAAGCGCCGCGTCCAGTCGACTCCGCCCACGTCCCTGAGGTGACTGTAACAGGCCAGCAGATGACCTTGAACTATCCCGTCATGGGCGCCGTCGATTCCGACGCCGCGCAGCACATCATAGCCGTACCGCCAATCCGGGTCAGGCGCGACCACCGAGGAATGGTGGAACTCATGTGCGGGGATCTCGCGGGCACCCCCGACGGCCTCGCCCGGCCAAGGAAAATCCGAGGTTTCACGCAGTCGCACATAGCCGCGCCCTTGGGGTCGAGCATGTAATCGGACCTCGGCCTTGAGCGCGCCGACCATTTCATGCCGCTCGCCCTTCCAACCGATCGCCTCGCACAGATACATCAGCCCGCCGCATTCGGCGTAAACAGGGCCTCCGCGAGCAATGAAGTCCGCGATCTGCTCGCGCATCCCCCGATTTGCCTCCAGCTCGGCCATGCGGCACTCGGGGAATCCCCCGCCGATGTAGAGTGCATCGACAGACGGAAGCTCGCGATCGGCAAGGGGGCTGAGCTCGACCAGCTCGGCCCCCGCAGCGGCGAGCGCACGCAAATCATCGGGATAGTAGAACCCAAAGGCGGCGTCACGCGCGATTCCGATGCGCACCGGATCCCCTGCCGGTGCGAGGATCAACGGCGACGGCGCGGGTGACCGCGGGCGCGGCGCACCCTCGGCTATCGCGAGCAGCCGGCTCAGGTCCACCTGCTCGGCAACACGTCCCCGGATGCGGTCGATCCATGCCTCGGCGGCGTCCGCCTCGTTGCTCGGCATCAGGCCTAGGTGGCGCTCGGCAATCTCGATGTCGTCGTCGCGATGCATGACACCCAGCACCGGCAGATCGGTATAGTGTTCAATCGCGGCGATCAGATTGCGCGCATGGCGATTCCCGCCAACCTTATTGAGGATCACGCCGGCGAGATTGAGCTCGCGGTCGAAGGCCTGGTAACCGAGCAGGAGGGGTACGATGCCGCGCCCCATGCCGTGGCAGTTGATCACCAAAACGACCGGTGCCCCCAGGAGCTTGGCGAGCTCGGCGTTGCTGTTGGAGCCTGCGGGATCGATGCTGTCGAAAAGGCCGACATTGCCCTCGATCAGTCCGAAATCTGCCGTGTCGAGCTCTTGGGCGAACGCATCGCGGATCTCCGCGCGCCCCATAGTGTGGAAATCGAGGTTATAGCAGGGGCGTGAGCAGGCCTCGGTCAGCCACAGCGGGTCGATGTAGTCGGGGCCCTTCTTGAAGGGCTGAACGCGCAAGCCCGCGTCGCGCCAAGCACGACACAAACCGATGGAGAGGGTGGTTTTTCCAGACGACTTCTGAGCCGCCGAGATGTAAAGATGCGACATCGACCCTTCACCCGACCTTCGACTGCTTAGGAATTTTGACGGCCGCGCGCATCCGAGAGGTAGCGCGGGCCGATGCGTCCCGGGTGAGATGAAGCCCTGCCGGTTCCGTCCTCGCGGGACGGATCGACCGGTCCGCGATCAGGCTTTGGCGCCTGCCGGACCTTGCTCCACGATTTTTTCCTCGTCGACCGGGAGGACATCGTCCGCGAGCGACTCCGGAAGGAACTGCAGTACCCGCACGCCCACCGACGTGACCAAGAGGGCAATCGCCACACCGCCAAGTCCAAGCAAAACCTCGGGAATCGTCGGACTGTATCGCGACGCCTCGCCTTGGACACCGTCGAAGAAACCGGAAGCCAGGACCGTCTGCCCGGGGAACATCTGCATCGGGTACGCCTGGCTGCCGATGATGATGACGTACATGCTGGCCAATCCGCCGACGATCACCAAGGCGCAGGCAGCCGCGATCCAGTTCTTTTCCTTGCTCAATACCGGGTGATAGATGATTCCGAGGGGCATGAGCCCGCCGACCAGAATCCAACCGACCCAGAACATGAAGGTGTAGATGCCTCCGTCGAGCAGGAGCCAACCGACCAGGTCGTGGTTCTTAGCCCCGTAGAGCTTGGTGAGATGGTAGACCAGCGTGAAATAGAAGACGCCCAGAATGAAGATCCCGAGCAGATTCTTGAGACGACAGAGGATGCGCCCGCCGATGGGGCGACCTTCCTCCGCGAAGGTGAACATCAGCACCAGCATGAAAATGGCGAGACCGTAGGCGAAGGACATCACGACGAACATGGGCGCGAGGATGGCCGCGTCATACGCCTGACGTGCGACCAGGAAGCCGAAGATGGCGCCGGTACCCGTCGTCAACGCCAACCGCCAGAAGGTGGCGAAGATCCCGATGGGGCGGTTGTAGGGCTCGCCATGGCGATCCGCCATGCTCCAGAGGTAGGCGATGACGATCGCCATGAATCCCGAGTACAGGAAGATGTTCCAAGCGAAGATCGAGCGGAAGTTATAGGTGGTCATCGCCACAACCAAGCGCTCGGGGCGCCCGAGATCAAGCACCAGCACCAACAGACCGCCCATCAAAAGTGCCGCGGAGAGCAGCCCGGAGAGCCGTCCGAGCGGCTTGTAGAGCGGCTTGCGGAAGACCGTACCGATCGAGGCGATGTTCAGCGCCCCGGACGCTGAAATGATCAAGAAGACGGCGAAGACATGGGGCGTACCCCAAACGACCGAGTTGCTCATCCCGCTGACCCAGTGGCCCTCGTGCTCCATGTAAGCGAAGGCGAGTGCGCCGATCCCGACAACCGAGGCGAGAATCCCGAGGAGGCCCCAATACCGAGCGGGCGGAATGCGCCACTCGCGATAGATGATTCGCTTCATGTCCTGCTCCCCTCGCCGAGGTCAGATTCCGGAATACCGAACGCCCGTGTTCAAGCTCAGATCTTCGCGGATCTGGCGGCTCGCCATCTCGGCGAGATGCTTTCGGATGGTGCTTTCGGGATCTTTGAGGTCACCGAAGACGATCGCCTCGTGCCCGGCCTCGCGACATGCATCGACGCAGGCGGTCGACTCCTCGCCGAAGTCGCGCCGATGTACACAGAGGTTGCAGCTCTCGACACATCCCTTGCCGCGGGGTACACGGGTGAGCTGATCCTCCATCACCTTGTGGATAAAACTCCTTGCCTTGTAGGGGCAGGCCATCATGCAATAGCGACAGCCGATGCAGGTGTGTCGGTCGACCATCACGATGCCGTCGGCGCGCTTGAACGAGGCCCCGGTCGGACAAACGTCGACACAGGGTGGGTGCTCGCAATGCTGGCACATCATCGGGAGATTGGTCACACGTCCGGTCTGGTTGTCCTGGAGCTTGACCTTGCGGATCCAGACCGCCTTCTGATCGTCCCAGTGTTCCTGCGACGCGCCTTCGGGCTTGCTTTGAAGGTTCAGACCGTTCTCCCGGTCGCACGCATCGACGCAGGCCGAACATCCGTCGGCACATTTGGCCGTATCGATCAGCAGGCCCCAGCGTACGTCGCTGGTTACCGCCTCCGAGCGCGGGGCCGCCGTGACCGAATGCAGAACGACCCCGGGCGCGACGACCGCCGCCGTGACACCCGCGGCGACACCCATGAAGGTCCGGCGTCCCGAATCTGCGGGACTCGTGTCGGCTGGACGATCGGTTGGTTCGTGGTGATCTTTCATCTCAGTGGTCTTCCCCATCAGCTCGAGACTGAACCGATCGATCCACACCGACGGCTTGGAAGGCGGCATGCGACGCCAGCTCGGCACCCGGCCCTCTGGGCACGGATGCGTGGCAATCGAAACAGTTCAAGTTGACGGCCGTGAAGGCATGGCAGGCTCCGCAGAACTCGTCCTTTTGGTGAATCGGTGTCGGTGCATGGTCCGCGTCGAAGCGGATGTGACACTCGACACAACCGGCAAGACTGTGTTTGCTGGAGCGGATTCCGCCATGGACCGTCTCGTCGCGCTGGTGCTTGATGAGCTCCATATGCTTGCGGCGCATCACATCGGTCGGCTCGACACAGGACTCCAATGCCGCCGCCTTGGATCCCTCGAGCACGTATGTCTTCGCGTCGGCCGCCAGGACGACTTGGGCGGCCAGCACCCAAGCCAATCCAACGGCGACGAGGCCAGCTCTGACTGCGGCTTTTGCCATCGACGCCTCCACTGTAGTTACTCGCCGAGTCCCATCTTGATGTAGCCGGTCGGGCAGACGTCGGCGCAGATGTGACAGCCGATGCACTTGGCGTAGTCGGTGTCGACATAGCGCCCTGTCGTTCGGCTGTCCTTATCGACCCGGAAGACCGCGTCTTGCGGGCAGAAGATCACGCAGTTGTCGCACTCGAAGCACATGCCGCAGCTCATGCAACGCTTGGCCTCGTCGATCGCCTCGGCCTCGGCGAGGCCGATCACGCGTTCCTTGAAGTGGCCGAGCACGTCATCGGAGCTCGGCACTTCTTCCTTGCGTAGATTGCGGGCGTGGAAGTTGAAGTGGCCGAGGAAGAGTTCTTCGTGCGGGATCACCTCGGCACCCGATCGATCCTCGTAGTTGTGGATCGCGTAGTTTGCACTCGAGGTTCCGCGCATATCGCCGCGCTCGTCGGGGACGAATGCCTCGGGGGCGAGGTTGGCCTCGGTCAACTTCTCGAGCAGATTGAAGTGATGCACATCGACCTTCGGGCGGCGCTTGTGCTCGACCTGGCGGACATACTCGTCGATGGAGTCGACCGCGATGGATGCCTGGCCGATGGCCGTCGTCAGCAGATGCGGGCGGATAATGTCGCCGGCGACGAAGTGACCGGGCTTGTTCGGCACCTGATAGAACTTGTCGGCGTTCATCAAACCGCGCCCGTTGTCGAGCTCCTCGAGGCCGGACAAATCGCCGCCCTGACCGATCGCAGCAACGATCAGGTCGGCCGGGAGGACGCGCTCGGTTCCCTCGACGGGGGTCGGACGGCCGTCGACCATTTGGCAGTCGGCGACGCGCAGCCCGGTCGCCCGACCGTTCTCGCCGAGCATGACCTCGAGCGGCATCACACCGTCCAGAATCGTCACGCCCTCGTGAGTGGCATCGTGCACCTCATGCTCGGAGGCCGTCATCTTATCGCGCGTGAAGAGCGATGTGAGCGTGACCTCGGCCCCTTCGGCAGCGGCGGTCATGGCCGCGTCATGCGCGACATATCCGTCGTGGATGACGGTCTCGGGCAGATCCTTCGGACCGGTCTTGGTGATGTGACCGAGCCGGCGTGCAACCGAAACGACGTCGATCGAGGTGTCGCCGCCGCCGACGCACACGACCTTCTCGGCGGTGATCTTCATGCGGCCCTCGTTGAAGGCCTTCAGGAAGGCGACACCCGAGACGCAGTTGGGAGTGCCCTGCCAACCCGGGACCGGCAATCCGCGACCGCTTTGGCAGCCGATCGCCCAGAGCACGGCGTCGAACTCCTTCTCGAGCTGCTCGACGGTGACATCGATGCCGACCTTGGTCTTCAGGCGGACCTCGATCTGACCCATGTCGAGGATGCGTTGGATCTCGGCGTTGAGCTTGTCGCGCGGCACGCGATACCCCGGGATGCCGTAAAAGAACATCCCGCCGAGCCCGTCGTTGGCCTCGAAGATGGTCGCACCATGCCCTTTGCGGCGCAGCTGGTAGGCCGCTGCAAGACCGGCCGGGCCGCCGCCGATGATGGCGACGCGCTTGCCCGTGTCGGTCGGCGCTGCCTCGAACCGGTAGCCCTTCTCGATGGCGGTATCGCCGATGAATTGCTCGACGGCGTTGATCCCGACGAAGTCCTCCAGGGCGTTGCGATTACATCCGTCCTGACAGGGCGCGGGACAGACGCGTCCCATCATCGAGGGGAAGGGATTGGCGTCCGTCGAACGGCGGAAAGCATACTCATGCCAGTCCATCCCGACCGGAGGCTTCTCCATTCCTCGCACGATCTGCAGCCAGCCGCGAATATCCTCACCCGACGGGCAGCTGCCCTGACACGGCGGTGTCTTGTGGACATAGGTCGGACATTTGTGGGAAGTGTCCTGGACGAAGATCTTATCCGTCCATTTCTCCCACTCGTGCTGACCGTCCTCGAAACGGCGCCAGGAAGGTTTGCTCTTCATTTCGTCGGTTGAAGTCGCCATGTCGATCACTCTCCGTACCGGTTGAACCCTGATGCATCGTCAGGGGGTTCGTATCAGCGTGCAGCTCATGGCCCGCGGAGCCTGCGCCGTTCGGCGCAAGGCTGCCGGGGGTCAAGCAGCTTCGTCTGCCTCGTCTTCGTCGTCCTCGACATCCTGTCCGGTCAGCACGATGGCGTTCGACACCAGCTGGTGCAGACTCACGATCTGGTCCATCTCCATGCCGTAGTAAGGAAGCACCTTCGTGAATTGGCTCTTGCAGATGGCGCAGATTGCAGCCATGTGCGTCACGCCCTTCTCGAGCATCACATTGTTGAGGGCTTCGACACGCGGCTTGGCGCCCTTGACGCGCAGCTCCATCAGGTCGTCGGTCAACAATCCGCCGCCCCCGCCGCAACAGAAGGTGCGGTCGCGGATGGTGTCCTCGTCCATGTCGTAGAAGTGATTGCAGGTCGCCCGGATGATGGCGCGCGGGATCTCGAACTGTCCGCCGGGCGTGTTGCCCATGCGCGAGGCACGGGCAACGTTGCAGCTGTCGTGATAAGTGAGAACCTTGTCGTCGTTCTCGCCCTTATCGAACGTGAGCTTGCCCTCTTGGATCAGGTTGAAGGTGAACTCGCAGATGTGCTGCGGGACCGGATAACGCGGATCCAGGAAGTCCCAGGGGCCGGCCAAGGTGTTCAGGAAGCTGTAGGCGACACGCCAAGCGTGACCGCACTCACCGAAGACGATGCGTTTGACCTTGAGCTGGATCGCGGCCTCGCGAATGCGCTGAGCGACCCGCCGCATGTTGTCGTACGAGCCGATGAACATGCCGAAGTTAGCCGCTTCGGACGCATGCGAGCTCAGCGTCCAGGTCACACCGGCCTCGTGAAAGACCTTGCCGTAGCCGATCAAGCCGTCGACATGGGGCTCCGCAAAGAAATCGGCCGAGGGCGTGACGAGAAGGATCTCGGCGCCGACCTCATCGATCGGGTAGCGCACGGCGACGCCGGTATCGTCCAGGACGTCTTCTTCGAGACCTTCCAGGGTGTCGCGCAACGCCGGCCCGGGTAATCCCAGATTGTTGCCGATCGTATAGACCTTGCCGATGATCTCGTTGCAGTACTTCTGACCCACACCGATGCTGTCCATGATCTCGCGCGCCGCCATGGAGATCTCGGCCGTGTCGATGCCGTAAGGGCAGAAGACCGAGCAGCGCCGACATTGCGAGCACTGGTGATAATAGCTATACCAATCGTCGAGCACTTCTTTGGTGAAGTCCTCGGCCCCGACGAGTTTCGGAAACAGCTTTCCGGCCAGGGTGAAGTAGCGCCGGTAGACCTTGCGCATCAGGTCCTGCCGACCCACCGGCATGTTCTTCGGATCCTTGGTGCCCAGGTAGTAATGACACTTATCTGTGCAGGAGCCGCATTTGACGCAGGAATCCAGATAGACCCGCAAGGAGCGATACTTTCCGAG
>NZ_JAABRP010000049.1 GCF_011390875.1 Thiocapsa sp. | reverse complement strand
GGCCTTCTCTTGCCAATCGTCCATGAGCTCGCCGGGAAAGCCGAGCGGCGCCTGGAACTCGGGCTTGGCCACGAACGGCTTACTGTGAGCCATGGTCTGCGGCGTCACGGGCGGGACGTCGAGGTACTGACTCAGCTCGGGAACTTCAAACGTTGCCTTAGCCATGGATCAACCTTTGCTGCGAACGGGATGGCGCGAAGAGTCTATTCCTGCTCGAGTCGTTTCGCCCAAGGCGCAATGTGTCTGTGCTCGCGCGGGTTGTCGACCTGATTGCGGCTGGGACTGAAAAAGAGTCCCGGCGCATGGAGCAGCTTGCTGTAGGGAAAAATGATCATCAACGCGGCCACCATGAAGAGGTGCAGCAGCAGAAGCGGATCTCCGGGTAAAGGCTGCGGGTCGAAGCTGTAGAGCCCGATAAAGAACGACTTCACCGCCACGACATCGGTGTGGAAGACGAACTTCATCAGCAGGCCGGTCGTTCCGATTGCAATCAGCAATGCCAGAATCAGGTGATCCGAGGGCGAGGAGATGTAGCGGACACGGTCGACAAAGAAACGCCGCGCCCACAAGCCCGCGAGACCCACGACCATCGCCATGCCGCCGTAGATCCCGAAAGGCTGAACCAGCTCGATCGGCAACCACACCGGTTCCATGAAGTAGCGCAGGTGGCGCAGGGTGACGAGAAAAAGACCGAAGTGAAAGATCCAACCGAAGATCCAGGTCCACTTGTTCCCCCGAAACAGGCTCTCGAAGAGCACGACCTCGCGCGTCATTCTGAAAACGACTCCGCTTCGGGTGGTCGGTGCCGGTGTCGTCGGAATCTTCAGCGGTGCCGGGGTGCGCGCGTACTGGACGACCTTGAAGGTCACGCCGGCCAACAACACCAGGGCCGCAAAGTAGTACAGATAGGCGTAGACCATGGTCAGGAACGACATGTGCCTGGTACCTCAGTGGATCGGAAAGTCGCCGGGGGTCGAGCTCGCAACGAGCCCGCCCCCGGTCACGGCTGACGGATCAGACGCAGCCGGTCGGCTTCGGGAGGCCGGCAAAACGGCACGCCTGCTTGGCCGGGCCATAGGGGAACAGGCTGTAGAGGTACTTGCTGTTGCCCTTGTCCTTGCCGAGCTTCTTGCCGACTGCTTTCGTGAGCACGCGCACGGCAGGTGCGATTTGGTACTCCTCGTAGTACTCGCGCAAGAAGTTGATGATGTCCCAATGCTCGTCGGTCAACTCGATGTTGTCCTGCGCCGCCATGACGGTGGCGATGCCCGGGACCCAATCGTTCAGATTGGCCAGGTAACCTTCCTCGTCCACACCGTATTGCTTGCCGTCGACTTCGATCGTGTCTGACATTTGGATGCTCCTATCGGTTTCTAAAAAAACTACAACCAGGCCTGAACTTTCCCGTTTTCCGCGGCAAGATCCACGAATCCGGCATAGTCCACGACACTGATACCCTCGATGATGCGCTCCGCGGAGAAGCCGCGCGCCTGCAGGTCCGGGCCAAGCACATAGACCTTCAAACGTCCGAGCGCATCGGACACATGGGGTTCGACGGCGGTTCCTTTAAGGGCCGCATAAACGCCGTCTTCGAACAGCAACAAGGCCGAGCCGTCGGTGGCGAACTTCAGACAGGACTCAAGCGCGTTGCGCTCGAACGGCGACTTGTTGACGGTGTGCAGAATACTCATGACGCCTCCCTAGAAGCTGAAGATCGCATCGGATTCGTTCATCAACTCGCCGACGCGGGCCGAGTCGATCACCTCGACGATGTTCTCGATCTCTTCTTCGGTCTCGAAATCCTCCCAGGCGATCTCGACCAGATCGTCCTGAGTCAGACCGCGGGCTTCCAGCGAGGCACGATCCACGAAGATCTTTTTGACCTCGTAGTCGCCCAGGGTCCGGAAGGTCGGCGAGAAGTTCTTCATGCCGATCGCCTTGGTATCTTGGCCCTTGGTGAGCTGATAGACCCCGTCGTCGAGGAACATGACGCTGACGTCCTGATCGAAGGCGGCCCCGATCAGCACCACTTCAAGCGCCTCCCAGGCATAGATGGTCCCGTAGGGCGCCTTGCGATTGAGGTACATGAATTTCTTCACGACTTCCGACATCTCAGCTCTCCTTTAGTCGCCGAAGACGACGAGGCGGTCGGCTTGAATGGCCGCCTCGACCAGCTGCCCGAGTCCGGAGATGCGGAACTTGGGATGAATGTTGGTGGCGTCCTTGCCGTTGCGGCTCGCTTCGCCCTCGTCCACGATGCCGCGGCGCTGGGCCGCGGCGACGCAGACGACCAGATCGAGGTCATGCTGCTCGGCCAACTCCGCCCAGCGATTGACGATATGACGATCGTCCTGCGGCGGTGTCGTCAGACGTGTCGAGTTGTTGACCCCGTCGTGATAGAAGAAGACCCGAAAGATCTCGTGCCCCTTCTCCAGCGCCGCCTTGGCAAATTGATATGCCGAGTCGGATGACTGGTGTTGATAGGGTCCCTCGTTGATCTGAAGTGCGAACTTCATGCCGACCTCTCGACTGATTGCGATAGCTCTTGAACCGATCCCTCTGCCCGCCTTTAGAAGCGGATGTACGAGGAGCTGTTGAAGCTGGCCCGTGCGCCGCGCCAGGTATCGATGTGATACTTGGTGAAGGGCAGCTCGACTTCTTCGAAGAAGCGCGGCCAGCCGATCCGCTCGATCCACTCGTTGACCCGCTCCCAATCCCGCGCGCCCTCTTTATACGCCTTGAGGATCCGCTTGACGATGGCGGTCGCCTCGGGCCAGCGCGGCGGATTGTTCGGGATACCGGCGGCGACCAGCTTCTGGAAGGTCGGCTTGCCGCGCGCATTGGAGTGATTCCCGCCGACCCAGATCGCCAGCTTGGAATGCTCCGCGTCGTTGATCTGCATGGGCGGACAGGGCGGATAGCAGGCGCCGCAGCAGATGCACTTACGCTCGTCGACTTCCAGCGAGGGCTTGCCGTTCACCATAGCCGGACGAATCGCCGCGACCGGGCAGCGTGCGACAACGGAGGGGCGCTCGCAGACGTTCGCGACCAAGTCGTGATTGATCTTCGGCGGCTTGGTGTGCTGCACGTTGATGGCGATATCGCCCTGGCCGCCGCAGTTGATCTGGCAGCACGACGTGGTGATATGCACCCGGTTCGGCATGTTGGCGTTGCGGAACTCGTCGATCAGCTCGTCCATCATGGACTTCACTACACCCGAGGCGTCGGTGCCGGGGATGTCGCAGTGCAGCCAGCCCTGGGTGTGCGAGATCATCGCCACCGAGTTCTGGGTACCGCCGACGACGAATCCCGCGCCTTCCAGTGCATCGATGAGGGGCTGGACCTTTGCCTCATCCGTCACCATATATTCGATGTTGGAGCGCAACGTGAAGTGCACATAGCCTTCAGCGAATTCGTCGCCGATGTCGCACAGCTTGCGCAGGGTGAACACATCGAGGATACGCTGCGTTCCCGCCTTCACTGTCCAAATCTTATCGCCGCTGTAAGCGACGTGGAGGAGGACCCCCGGACGAGGATGGTCGTGGTATTTCCACTGGCCGAAGTTCTTGCGCATCATCGGATGCATATATTGCCAGGGATCAGGGCATCCGGATTCGATCGGCTCACGCATGTCTGCCATCGCCTTTACTCCAATATTTCAGTCTGATGGTAAGTCAGTCGACGACACCCGTCAGCGCCCCCATGTCGGAATCTCGGCGATCCCGTGCGCGGCACGTCAGGGTGTCGGTGCGGATTTACTTGCCGGCTTCGGCTTGACGCTCGAACCATGCCTCGGCCGCCTCGTCCCATCCGTCGAGTCGGACGTAGGAGCTTTGGCGCGGGTGGCTCAGCATGTTCGGATCCGGCTCGATCCCGATGCCGTCGAGGAAATTGGCCAAGCCGATACGCTCGATCATCTCGCCGCAGCGCTCGTGCTCCAGACCGTTCTCCGCCCAGAAGTCGATGATGGTCTCGGCGAGCTCGACCATGGACTCGTAGTCCTCTTCCGTCTCGAGCTTCTTGAAGGGCACGACAACGGTGCCCATCAGATCACCGATCTTGAGGGTCCGCTTGCCGCCGATCAGGATGGTGACGCCCTTGTCGTCGCCCGGATGCAGCGCCTTCGGCATCACGTTGAGACAGTGCATGCAGCGCACGCAATCGCGGTTGTTGACCACCAGAGTGTTGTCGTCGGTCAGGCTGAGCGCCTGCGTCGGACAACGCGTGATGACGTTGTCGATATAGTACTGCCGGCCCTTGTCGGCGATGTAGTTCTTCACCTCGGCCTGGTCGACCTTCATATCGTCGCGCCAAGTACCCAGTACCGCAAAGTCCGAGCGCTCGATGGCGTTCTGGCAGTCGTTCGCGCAGCCGGAGACCTTGAATTTAAACTTATACGGGAGTGCCGGGCGATGGACGTCGTCGACGAAGTTGTTCACCAGCGCGCGATGCGCCTTGAGCTCGTTCGTGCAGGACATCTCGCAGCGCGCTGCACCGACGCAGGACATGGCCGTGCGCACGCAGGGGCCGGCACCGCCGAGATCCCAACCGTATTCATTGATCTCGTCGAAGAAGTGCTGGGTATTGTGGGTGTCGGTGCCGATGAACATGATGTTGCCGGTTTGACCGTGGAAGGTCACGAGGCCCGAGCCCCACTTCTCCCAGCTGTCGGCCAATTGGCGCAGCATGCTGGTCGAATAATGGTTCCCGGCCGGCGGCTGAACCCGCAGGGTATGAAATTCTTTGGACTTCGGAAAGGCCTTACCGACTTCGGAGAACCGCGGAATGATCCCTCCGCCATACCCGAAAACCGAAACGGTGCCGCCCTTCCAATACCCTTTACGGGTCTCGTATGAATGCTCGAGCTGACCCAGAAGATCATTGGTCATCTCATTGATACGGGGCTCAGGATGCTCGTCGCGGAGACGCTTGATGCCCGAAATGAAACTTGGCCAGGGGCCTGTTTCGAGCTGATCAAGCATCGGGGTACTGTGCTTCTCGATAGCCATGGCGCTGTCTCTCCGAATCAGAATGAAGCAGGAAGGGATCGGGGTGTCGATAAAACCGAACCGGACATACGTTGATATGCAACCGATTCACCGTGTGTCCGGCCATGGCGCGGGCTGGTTGGCCTGAACAGCCGGCGCACATCGGACCCGTAGTCTTACCGAGACCCCATCGGCATTCGCTAAATTACCGGCTCCCGGGGCCGACGCCCATTCCACGATTGGGAGGGCCATCACCCGACGGACTATCCCATTCGGGATAGGGGCATGACGAGCGCCGCAGCGGGTGTCCTCCCGGTTGTTTATGGCGGCGAACATGCTTGAGCAAATTGACAGGAGATGCTACATCCGGATGACTGCTAAGTCAACATTCACTAATATTCAGGTTTGCTCATTCAGGGGGGTGGATGGCGTGGACGACCCTTTCGACCTCTCGCAGGTCAGTGCCTATTCGGACTGGAGGGCTCGCAAGCTCCGGGCTTATCCGGCCGAAATCGCCGACCTGCGCGTTCCCGTCGGACGACTCGATCAACCGACGCCGGGCGAGCGCGCGGCTCTGAAGACTCGGATCGAGACCTTCAACATGGCCCTAGTCGCAGTCGATCCCGCCGAGATCCAGACCGAAGCTCTGCTGTCCTTCACGCGGGCGCTGGGACTGCAGAGGACGGATTCCAACCTCTTCGCCGACGCCTCGGCGGTGAGCCACATTGCCGCGACCCGACGCAACCCCGGGGATGCGGGGCGCGCCGGCACGGCCCCCGAGCCTCCCGGCGGCGTCAACCTCCGCGAATTCATCCCCTACACCGACAAACCGCTGAGCTGGCATACCGACGGGTACTACAACACGGAGGACGAACAGGTCGGGGCCTGGTGCCTGTTCTGTGTCCGCGCCGCGCGCGATGGCGGGGAGAACGGCCTCATCGATCATGAGATGGCCTATCTGCGGCTGCGCGATGAATCACCGCGGCACATCGCGGCGCTCTCTCACCCGCAAGCCCTGAGCATCCCGGCGCATTCCCTAGACGGGCGCACGCTCCGGGCGGAGAGTGTCGGGCCGGTGTTCTCGGTGCGCAATGGACATTTGCACATGCGTTACTCGGCACGCGCACGTCATGTCCTGTGGCGCGACACGCCCGCCACGCGCGCGGCGCGGGGCGCGCTGGATCGGTTGTTTTCCCGCCCGGATGTCTTCACGTTCAGATACAGGTTAAGGCCGGGGGAAGGGTTGGTGTCGAACAACGTCCTTCACTGTCGCTCCGGATTCGACGACGACGAGGATCCTGCCAAGGCGCGGCTGCTCTACCGCATCCGCTTCCTGGATCGAGTCGCATTGGACTGAAGCTCGACCGAAGTCGAGGCGCGCGATTGGCCTGCGGCTCGGCCCTGACCCGTCGCCCGACGCCACGAAAACAACGAGACAACGACCCGTGGCGGCAACAGCGCCGACCGGGCGAAGGTCTCAACATCAACCCCACGACAAGGGAGCAGTAGCGGCGACCCATGCTCAAGCTCAGCGAGATACTGGTTTCCAACCAAGACATCGAGTCGTTCGACGAGCTCGTCCCCGTCATCCAGGCGGTTGCGCGTTCAGGCGAACGTTTTTTCAGAATGGACGTCAAGCCACCCTACCCCGATACCCCGGAAAACTGGGAGGACCGGCTCGAGGCGGCCTTCAGCGGGCTCGTCCGATGATCGCCGAGCCCTGGTCCGAGCCCGCGTCCGAGCATCGCCCCGAGCATAGGAAGGCGCCATCATGAAACAGTTCGACGTTCTGGCAACGCAGATTGCCGATACGGCCGCCGATTCGGTCATCAATCGCAGTGCCGAGAACGCATCGCTCGAGTCGCATCTGAAGATGCAGCAGGACCGGCTGCGCAACCTCGTTCAGATCCACGCGCCCGCGCACGCGATCGCTGACGCCCGGCTGCAGGTCGCACGCACGCTGGTGAGTCTGGAGCGTGGCGAAGAGGCTTGGCCCATCGGCCGCGCGGCCTTCGACCATTTCATTGCGCACGACTCCTTCGAGCTTGCCGCAGACGCCTGCGATGTCCTGTTCGAGGCTGGCCAAGAGGAGTCTCTCGTCGCGCTTGGCCAAGGGATCTGGTTGGCAGTGACATGCCCGATCGATCCGGAGCTGACCATCGAGCTCCTCAGTCACGTGATCGACGAGACGCCCGACGACGCCGACGGCGCCGCAGTGGCCGCGACCACGGCGCTCTTCATCGCCGATGTCCGCGCCCGGGACCGTCAACGCGACGATCTTATGTTCTTCGCGACCCAAATGCTCGGCACGGTTGCACGGCGACACAGCGGCGTCGACACACCCGAGCAGCTCGAGCACTGGATGGAGCGCCTCGAGCTCAAGGAGCCTGAAAAGTTCCTGGTGCGCTTGCGCAACGTGGTCGATGTTCTGGTGCAGGACGATTGGTGGTTCGACCGGCGCGCCCTGCAAGATCGCCTCCCGTTCGCATGAGCGCCTTCCGCCGCATCACGCCCCGAACACACTCGACGGCAAAGCACCTCATGGACAAAGACGATGTTTTGGAATGACGACGACAACCCCGACCGGACTCGCGTGCCGGACGACATCGTCGACCTCCTCTTCGGGATCGACTGCAAGTGCATCCCGGTCGACCACGCCTACCTGCTCGCCGAGGCGCTGAGACAGGCGCTGCCCTGGATTGCAGAGGAGCCGGGCGTCGCCGTGCACTCCGTGCACGTCGCCGGATCACAGAACGGTTGGGAACGACCGGAACACGGTACGGACTCCTATCTCGCCGTCTCCCGACGGACCAAGCTGATCCTGCGGGTTCCCCGACACCGCGTCACGGACGTGTTGCGCGGCCTTCCCGGGGCCAAACTCGATCTCGGCGGCGAAACGCTCGTCGTCGGCGCGGGCAAGACCAAACCGCTCAGCACCGAGACCACCTTGTTCTCTCGGTACGTCGCACTCGATCTCAGCGCCGGAGCGGACGAAGACGAAGGTCTCTTTCTCGAAGCCGCCGCGCGCGCACTCGCCGAGATGGGCATCCGCGTGCGCAAGGCCGTGTGCGGCAGAACCAATCGGCTCGCCACGCCCGAGGGTCCCATTGCAACACGCAGCCTGATGCTCGCCGGACTCACCCAGGACGAATCCATCCGCCTGCAGCAACGGGGGCTCGGGCATCACCCACTTCTGGGTTGCGGCATCTTCATTCCGCACAAAGGGGTCGACTCGGTCAAATCAAGCCAAGGCTGAGCACGACTCGGCTGCAATTTCCTCCGAGGACGCCTCGCCCCTGAGCTCGCGCTGTGTCCTCATGCCGTGGCCGCCTAACCGCCCCCTCTCCCGGTGCGTTGTCTCACCCGACCGCTTCACAGGCAAGCCGCCGCCTCCGCAGGCGCACAAAAATATGTGACGCCTGCATCACAAAATCATAAGATTAGGAAGTTTGAATCGACCCCTAACGACAGGTACATCGGCACGCAACGACTGTACCCCGCCGAGCAAAGACGAGAGGAGCAACCATGGCCATCGAAGTCAATGGCAAGACCGTCGAGACGACCCCAAGCGGCTATCTTCAGGATCTCGCAGACTGGAGCGAAGATGTCGCGATGAAGCTCGCCGAGATCGAGGGCATCAGCTTGACCGACAAGCACTGGGACGTGATCAACTATCTGAGGGACGAGTACCACAACAACGCGCAAAACCAGCCCATGGAGCGCGTGGTTCTGAAGGAAATGGCCAAGAAGTGGGGCTCCAAGCCCACGAGCAAGGATCTCTACACCCTCTTCCCACTCGCGCCGACCAAACAAGGCACCAAGATCGCGGGCTTGCCCGAGGTGCTGCGCAAGGGCGGTTACTGACCCGACCGTCCACGCCCGTCGCACGATCCATGGACGGATCAAGCCCCCGGTTTCGACCGGGTTTATCCTTGAGCCTAGAAAGAGCAGTTGGCCGCTACGGCCGGATCTAAACCGCGTCCAGAGCGAGATGCGCATTTTCGAGTGGGCTCGACGTTTGCTGCATCGACAACCCTTAGCGGAGACGCGCTTTCAAATGATATATTTTTTAATATTTTAAACCGCGCCGCCTCCATCGGTCGTCAAGTCTGCCGGGGCCGATCCCATCCAAAAATGTCGCACACCGCGCTCGGCGCGGTTTAGGTTGAAACAACCGCGATCAACCCTCCGCCCGCCCGCACTCGAACCCTGGTGGCCTTCCGCGGCGCCTACCCTGCACTTGCTTTCCGCACCCGCCGCGCTAAACCGCGCCTGCTGCGGCGGTCATCCGAGCATGCGCGGCCAAGCCAATCCAAAAAACTACGCATACCGCACCGGGCGCGGTTTAAGAGCGTCGCTCAAGCGTTCGGAGCACCCGAGCTTGAGCATGTCGCGCGACCGGCGCGCCAAGAGCGCGTGATCGAACGGACGCTCCGGAGTCGACACATGTCGCCTTCATTTGATCCTGATCAATTTTTGTCGCTCCGCCGGGAGACCTCCGCAGCGGCGCACGCAATCCGCCTTTACTCCATCTCCGGCGTCCTATATAAATGCGAACGGTTCTTATTAGTCTTCGCATCAAGCTGGAGTATCGGACATGTATCCCACCCTCAAACACCCCACCCGCCGCGGGCTCGCACTGGCCACCCTCACCTCCGGTCTGTTGGCCGCTTCCGCCTCCCCGACTTGGGCCTACGACGTTACCGACAGTTTTTCGATCGGCGCGGTGTTGGGTGCGGCGGGTCAATGCCAGGAGGGTCTGGGCGGGTTGGTCGACGAGGACGGGCAGGCGCTGGAGGGCAACACCTGCCGGGGCGGCATGCCGTTTCAGCTTGAAATGAGCTTTCGCCCGAGCGAGCGCGACGAGTTCTACGCCCTGCTCGGCTTTGCGGTGGACAACGGCCTGAACGCCGCCTCGCCCTTCGTGCTCGCCCCCTGGGCGGTCGATCTCGAGGACGATCTGCAGGACATCAACGGGCGCGGGCGCGACTACCTGCTGCAGGCCTGGTACAAGCACACCTTCACCCCGGGCGAGGACGCCACCCTCGGCACCACCTTCGGCATCATCGACTCCACCGGTTATCTCGACGAGAACGCCTACGCCAACGACGAGTTCACCCAGTTCATGAACGAGGCGTTCGTGAACTCCGGCGGCTTCAATCTGCCCTCCTACGATGCCGGCGTGGCGCTTGAGCTGGCGCTGGGGGACTGGGAGATCAAGGCCGCGGCGCTGAACATCGGGGAGAACGACGACGGCAACAACTACAACTTCTGGGGCGCGCAGATCGGCTATCGGCTCGACACACCGCTCGGGGAGG
>NZ_JAABRP010000048.1 GCF_011390875.1 Thiocapsa sp. | reverse complement strand
GATCACCGGCACCTCCTCGGCCTTCGTCAAGCCCCGCGCCGACCTCGGCGCGGAGACGCAGGGGAGCGATGACGCACCGCAAGACGCGACGCCGGTTGCCGCGGAGAAGACCGACCTGATGGGCTACGGCCTGTCCTTCGACCAGGCCCTCGGCGATCGTCTCGGCGCCTTCCTGCGCCTGGCCTGGACCGACCACCAGGGCATCCTCGACTACCGCGGACTTTACACCGGCGGTCTGCAGCTCGGCGGCGGCCTGTGGGGCCGCGAGGCCGACACC
>NZ_JAABRP010000389.1 GCF_011390875.1 Thiocapsa sp. | reverse complement strand
ACAGGTATCGGGGCAATCGTGCGGGCAGGCGCCACGCACCGTGGTGCTGTCGTACTTCGTCGGCCCAGAGCCACCAAAGGTCGGAAAGTGTGTCATGGGGAACTGTTCTGTGCGTAGCCTGCGCGAGCGATTTACTGGGACCTGCGAGGCAGGAGACAGTCTTCAAAACAGCATATCAGGAGATCTCGCATGCAGCGTCGTGAGGCTTTGTCCACTTTGGGCAGCATCCTGGGAGTCTCCGCGATGGCGACGTGGGTTTCTCCTGCTCGGGCGCAAAGCGCTGGAGTGAGCGATAACGTCATTGTGTTGGGCCAGTCGGCCCCTTTCAGCGGTCCGGCCGAGCAACTGGGCCTGCAGTTTCACCTCGGCGCACAACTCTATTTCGAGGCCCTGAACGCCAAGGGTGGCGTCAACGGCCGGCGAATCGAAATCAAGCGGCTCGATGACGGCTACGAGCCAGATCGCTGTGCAGCCAATACGCGCCAGTTCATCAGCGACGATGTGTTTGCTCTGTTTGGCTACATTGGTACCCCTACCAGCCTTGCGGCCCTGCCTCTGGCCACGGCTGCCAGGCTGCCGTTCTTTGCGCCATTCACTGGTGCAGAGGCCTTGCGCGCCCCTTTCAATCGTTACGCCATTCATGTGCGGGCTTCCTATTTCGATGAAACCGCCGCCATCGTGCGCCAGAACACCTCGACGGGCATCAACAAGCTGGCGGTGTTCTACCAGAACGACGCCTACGGCAAGGCTGGTCTCGAAGGGGTGACGCGGGCTCTCAAGGCACAGAATCTCGAACCAGTTTCCACCGGTACCGTGGAGCGCAATTCGGTTGATGTATCGAAAGCGTTGGGCGATATTCTGGCGGCCAAGCCACAGGCCATCGTTCAGATCAGTGCCTACAAGTCCTGTGCGGCTTTTGTGCGGGAGGCACGCAAGCGGGGTTTTGCCGGCAGTTTTTACAACGTATCGTTCGTGGGTACCCAAGCGCTACTTGACGAACTCGGCCGGGATGCCAGAGGCGTTGTAGTGAGTCAGGTAATGCCCTTCCCGTACACACCGATCACGGCCATTTCGGGTGAGTACCTGGCGGCTGTCAAGGCCAAGCAGGGTCGAGCAGCCAATTACTCGGGCATCGAGGGGTTTGTCGCTGCCAAAGTGTTTGCAGAGGCGGTGAAACGCGCAGGACGCAACCTCACGCGGGACGCGTTTCTCGCCGCGGTCGAAGGCATGGGGAATGTAGATCTGGGCGGCTTTCCACTGGAGTTCGGCCCTGGCAAACACACGGGCTCCCGTTTTGTGGAGCTAACCCTTCTGACGGAAGACGGCCGCATCCGTCGCTGAGCCGCGCCGCCAAACATCCCTGCGGTCAGCAGGCCACCTCCAGTTGTCGTCACAGGGTCGAGCAGGTTTGGGTACCATGCCTCTGTCGAAACCAGAGGCCGCGCTGCGGCACCGAGAGTGCACTCATGAAACTGATCGATTCCATCCTCACCCAGGCCGCGGGCATGGCGGCCGTGCGGCGCGACATCCACGCCCACCCTGAGCTCTGCTACCAGGAGGTGCGCACCGCCGATGTGGTGGCCGGCAAGCTGGCGGAATGGGGCATCGAGGTGCACCGCGGCATGGGTACCACCGGCGTGGTGGGCGTTGTGCACGGCCGCGACGGTGGCAAAAACGGTCGCGCCATCGGCCTTCGCGCCGACATGGACGCGTTGCCCATGCAGGAGCACAACACCTTCGCCCACGCCAGCCAGCACGCGGGCAAGATGCACGCTTGCGGCCACGACGGCCACACCGCCATGCTGCTGGCTGCCGCCCAGCATCTGGCGAAGCATCGGGATTTCGATGGCACGGTCTACCTGATCTTCCAGCCAGCCGAAGAGGGCGGCGGCGGTGCACGCGAAATGATCAAGGACGGCCTGTTCGAGAGGTTTCCGATGGAGGCGGTCTTCGGCGTGCACAACTGGCCGGGCATGCCGGTGGGTACGTTCGCCGCCAGCAGCGGGCCGGTGATGGCCTCGAGCAACGAGTTCCATATCGTGATCCGCGGCAAGGGTGCGCACGCCGCGCTCCCGCACAATGGCATCGACCCGGTACCCGTGGCCTGCCAGATGGTGCAGGCATTCCAGACCATCATCACGCGCAACAAGAAGCCAGTGGACGCGGGCGTGATC
>NZ_JAABRP010000388.1 GCF_011390875.1 Thiocapsa sp. | reverse complement strand
GGCTCGATCGCCTTTGAAACCGATGTCGGCGATCAGGTCGATCAGGCCCTTGAGCTTTTCGGGCGCGATGCTGCGGCGGGCGTAGTCGCGCGGCAGCTTACCCTTGAGATTCGGGTTGTCGCGCTCGACGGCGAGGATGGCGTCGTCGATCAGCGTGGCGATATCGGGCCGGATGGCCTGGTTCTGCAGGTTCTGCCAGCGCGCCTCGAGGTCGTTGTTGTTCGAATCCTGACTGGCCATCGAGGCTCCTGTCTGCATCATGCTGTCGAGTCGTTGTTCCGAGACGACTGGCTTCGGGGTGCCCTCGCATCCCTCGTGGGTTTTCCGTTCACGGCGCCATTGAGGACGACTCGGAGCCGGGAACCACAATCCGAGTGCGGAGTTCCAAGCGTCGCGCGCGTCGCGCAAACCGACGGTCATCGAAGGTATAGAGCGCCTCGCAGTGGCGGTTTCCGGCGAGATGAAGCGCATCGGCGAAGTCCAGACCCTGTTCGAGAAGCTCCAGCGCGGCCGCGATCCGGTCGACCTCCTCCACGTTGACGTTCGGCAGCCCCAGCAGGTGCTTCATGACCTGGATCACCTGTGCCGCGTCGAAGCGGTAGAAGGCGCGCAGCACCCATTCGAGCTCCAAAAAAACAGTGAGCGGGACGAAGAGGTTGGGGTTCGTGGTGAAGATCTCGTAGGCGATCGGTCGTTGTTTGGCCGACTCCGGGTCGCCGGGGTCATCGACATAGAAGCGCGCCAGGATGTCGGTATCAAGAACAATCATCGCGCTCGTCCCGCATCGCGGTGGCGACGTCGAAGTCCGACAGGTTGCGCGCTCCGGGCCGGTCGCACCTCAGCAGCCCGAAGCCGTCCTCGGGTCGCGTCTGCTTGATGGTGCGGAGTATTCGGACCCGGATGCTGTCGCCTTCGAGCTCGAAATCCAGTTTGCTGCCCGGTGCGATCCCGAGCCGCTGACGGATCGCGGCGGGGATGACGACTTGGCCCTTATCCGAAACGGTCACGGTCGACATTGTGTGTGTTCTGCCTCTTACATGGTAAGAGGAAAGAGTCTGCGCCAGCCGTGTTCCGATGCAAAGCGGGCCGTGTTTGCCGTGTGTCCGCACGGGCTTGGCGCGGCCGGTCGCGTCGGTCTGTTCTTGAGGTTTCTGTCCTTTTACGCCGATTGGGGCAACGCGATGCCGGGGATTCCCGAAACATGAGTGGCGCGTGGCCGAACGAGTATCGGGGTTCGCTGAGATTCCCTTGTCGAGCTGCATCGGCAAGCGATTGAAATAATTTGATAGCCCGTCGTTATGCTGCTCAAATCGCGTCTTCGAGCGCTCTGCGAGGTTTTTGCATGGATCCAGTCTGGTTTGGATCACCAGGCGTTGGAGCGGACGCGATTCGAGGGTGTCGAATGCTTGGGTGAGGCGATGCGATGTTCGGGTGTTGTTTATACCGCGCCGTCTCCAGCGGTCGTCAAATCCGCCGGGGCCGATCCCATCCAAAAACATCGCATACCGCACTGGGCGCGGTTTAATGCGGAAATACGTCGGGGGTATCGATGGATCTGCAACAGCTTGTGCTGCGGTCGGATGAGCTCGGGGTGCGGTTGGAGGTCGTCAATGGGCTGGCGATCTGGGAGGCGCAGCCGCTGTATCGGCATCAGAAGCATGTCGAGCGGATCGCCGCTTCGATCGGACGGTTGGAGGGCGGCAATTGCGACTGCGTTCACGCACTTGACGTCTACATCCAGTTCCCGAACGGGTTGAAACGACCCGACATCTCCATCTTCTGTCGTGAGCCCGGCGAGGCGGAGCAGGACAGCGTTTTGACGATGGTGCCCGAGGCGGTCGTCGAGGTCGTCAGCAAGGGATACGAGGCAAAAGACTTAGAGATCGGCCCGCCCTTTTATCTCTCTCAGGGCGTCAAGGATGTGCTGGTGTTCGACCCCCAAACCCTTTTGGTGCTGCACGTTTGTCAGGGTCAAGCGCGCCGTCTCGTTTCGCCCGTCGTTGTCGATCTAAAGTGCCGGTGCAGTGTGGTTGTCTGACGATCTGACCTGCACAGCGCCGGCGTTGCGGGTGCGGAGGGTTTAAGGTCGGCGGGGTCGGTTGCCTGTCCCGCCGGGCACGGGTCAGCCGAGGCTGCGCAGGACATCGGCCTCGATCTGTCGCGCGTAGGGGCCGAAGCGGTTTTGCTGCTCGGTCGCCTGTTGCAGCTCGG
>NZ_JAABRP010000387.1 GCF_011390875.1 Thiocapsa sp. | reverse complement strand
GAGCCGGCGCGGTTTAAAGGATTAAACATCTTAAATTCTAAACCGCGTCTCACTGGGATCAAGGATATCTCCGAAGCGAAACGAACCATGAAAACGACGCATGTCGCTCTGGACGCGGTTTAGCTCCGATTGACCCGATTGGCTGAACATGGTGCGCACGAAACAGGGTCGCTATCGGTCGCCGGCCTATACTATCGGTGTCTGGTCAGGACCGGCGAGCCGGGACCGCCGGCACGCACCCTAACCGACGGCGTTTTTCATGACGGATTCCGAATTCGGAGGAACACCCAATGGTCTCGAGACTCTCCATGCCCCACCGCAAAGGCACCGGGGCGATCATCGCTCTCTGCGTCGCCGCGGCCTTCCTGTCCGCGCCGTGCCAGGCTCGCGACCGGGGTCTGAACCAACCCGGCGCGATCGGCAACCATCCGGTCGGCGTCGATCCGGGCATCAACCAGCCCGGCGCACTCGGCAATCGCGGCATCGGGATAGATCCCGGCATCAACCAGCCCGGTGCGATCGGCAATCGCGGCATCGGGGTGGATCCCGGCATCAATCAGCCGGGGGCAATCGGAAATCGCGGGATCGGCGTGGATCCCGGCATCAATCAACCGGGTGCGATCGGGAACCGCAGAATCGTCCGCTGAGAACACCATGTGACTCGGCCTTGCTGCAGGGATAGGATGCCCCGCGTCCATCACCCGACGAGTCCTCTCCACACGCCTCGGAGGCGAACCAAGATGACCTTGAAACACATCGCATGCCTGATCGCGATGACGGCTGCTCTGCTCGCCCAGGGCTGTGCGGGACCGGTGCGCAAGGAGGCCGTTCCGGCCGCGTTCACCGACCAAGCCGTCATCCCCGGCATGGCCGAGGTGCGCTACCGTGTCGGCATCGACACCGAGGCGCTCCAGCGCGAGAGCATCGCCTCGGTGCGGCGCGAGCAGGCGCTCCTGGCCTCCACGGGCCACCGCGGCGGCTTGCCCCCCGCGGTCTTCCTGGCCGTCTCGGGTGGCGGCGACAACGGCGCCTTCGGCGCCGGGCTGCTCAACGGCTGGACCGCGGCGGGTGATCGACCGGAATTCAAACTGGTCACCGGCGTCAGCACAGGTGCCCTCATTGCGCCTTTTGCCTTTCTGGGTCCTGCCTACGACGAGCAGCTCAAACGTTTCTACACGACCACCGGCCCCGCGGACATCGCGAAACAGCGCTCGATATTGGCTGCGGTGACGAACGATGCTTTGGCGGACAATGCGCCCCTCTGGCAATTGGTGAGCAGGGAGGTCAATCAGTCGTTGCTGGACGCGATTGCACGCGAGTACGACAAAGGACGCTTGCTGTTCGTCGCCACCGTTGACCTGGATGCACGCCAGACGGTGCTGTGGAACCTGACCAAGATCGCCGCGAGCAAGGATCCACATGCGCTCGATCTGTTCCGGTCGCTCATGATCGCCTCAGCCTCCATACCAGGCGCCTTTCCGCCCGTCATGATCGATGTGGAGGCAAACGGAGGTGCCTACCAGGAGATGCATGTGGACGGCGGCACCATGTCGCAGGTCTTCGTCTATCCGCCGTCACTCGACATCGAAGCGCTCTCCCGCAAGCTCGGGACTCAGCGCGAGCGGCGGGCCTATATCATCCGGAATGCGCGTCTCGACCCGGAATGGGCTCAAGTCGACCGCCGGACCATGAGCATCGCCGGACGGGCGATCTCATCGCTCATCCACACCCAGGGCATCGGCGATCTGTATCGCATCTATCTCACGACCCAACGTGACAGTGTCGACTTCAACCTGGCCTATGTGCCCGCGACCTTCAATGCCCCGCATCGCGAGGAGTTCGATACCGAGTTCATGCGCGCCCTCTACAAGACCGGCTACGCGATGGCGGCAAAGGGCTACCCCTGGGAGAAGGCGCCGCCGGGCTTCTGACGGGCCGAGGCTATTCGGAACTGCGCCCCGATTGCGATGCCGGGGACGCGCATCCTCGGGGTCTTGACGGTGCCCGGCGTTCAAGCGCTTTTTTTATAGGTATTCGGGGTCAAGCTCACGCTATATCCTAATGACGGAGGCCGGGAGAAGGAATCAGGGAATTCCCGTCGGGAGTTTCCCGACACGGCCGGAATTTGCGACTTTGTGTCACACCAACGGCGCGATCCCGGCGCGGATCGCGAACTTGACGAGACCGGCCAGGTTGTCGATTCCGAGCTTGAGCATGAGGCGACCACGATAGGTCTCGACCGTCTTGGCGCTGATGCCGAGCTCCGCGGCGATCTCCTTGGTGCGTCTTCCGCGGACCAAGAGTCCCAACACCTCGCGCTCGCGCCCGGTCAGCGCA
>NZ_JAABRP010000386.1 GCF_011390875.1 Thiocapsa sp. | reverse complement strand
ATCTGAGCACCATCAGCCCGGCTTGGCTCAACGAGGGTCCGGGGACCGGAACTCTCATGGAATGGCCCGGCGGGGCCATGACCGGCAACGGCAACGAAGGGGTCGCGCACAAGATCAAGATCAGCCATGGCTCGATCGGCTACATCGAATACTATTTCGCGAGCCGTCTTGGACTTCCGATCGCCACCCTGCAGAACAAGGCCGGCAACTTCGTCAGACCGGACGCCGAGAGCGGGCGCCGCACCCTCGAGGCGGCGGCCGAGGTCCGCATGCCCGAGGACCTGCGGCTCTTCGTTCCCGATCCGGAGGCGCCGGATGCCTACCCCGTCGTCAGTCTGTCGTGGCTCTTGCTCTATGGAGCCTATCCGGAGCCCGAGAAGGCGGCGGCGCTGAAGGCCGCGGTGACTTGGGCCCTGAACACCGGACAACCGATCGCCGAGGAGTTGGGCTACATCCCGCTTCCGGCCAACATCGTCTCCGCAGCGTCACGCGCCCTGGAAACCATCCGATAGGCCGAACCGCAACGGCCGAGCCGCTCGATCCAGGGATGGATCCTTCGTCGGCCCGAGTCGCTTACCCCGCACCTCGGCCTTCTCCCGCAACCCTCGGTACCCGTGCCGACGCGGCCGAGCGCCATCCGTCCGACGATCGCGACATGGAACCCATGCGTTTAAACCTGCAGGCGATCGAGGCGTCTCTGCGCGCCGTACAGGCCGATTTCGATCGCATCAACCGGACCCTGAGCACACCCCGGGATCCGATGACCGACATGGTCCGCCGGAACATGATGGACGGCTACCGAATGGTCGACGACGCCTTGGCGAGCGGGCTCGACCCCTTCGAGGTCGGATACTCGCAATGGCTTCTGGAGCTCAACACCTGCGTGCTCTGCGGACAGGATGATGAAAGGCGCCGGGAGTTCTCCATGCACATCACCTCGACCGAGCAGCACTTCTACGCGCAGGAAGGCGCCGGCATCGGCGGCCTGATGGAGTGGCTTGCGCATCACCGGGACGACAACGTCTGGTTTCGCGCGGCCGGTGTCTACGTCTATATCCTCAGTCGGCCCCAGCTCTACATCGAAGGCAACCACCGCACCGGTTCCCTGATGATGAGCTACCTGCTGGCGCGCGAAGGCAAACCACCCTTCGTCCTGTCCGTTGCGAATGCGAAGGCCTATTTCGACCCCTCCACGCTGGTCAAGGACGCCCGCAAACACAGCCTCGGCATGCTGATCACGATGCCGAAGCTCAAAAAGCGTCTCGCACGCCTCCTGAAAGGCAACGGCGCGCCCGAGTATCTTGTCCCTGCCGCCTGACGATCCCGGCCGAAGGTCGCGCTCGGCCCCCGGGGACGACCGAAACCCGCACACGTCGCTCCGCCGATTCGGATCGAGGGAATCCCGCAGGTGAAGACACCCTCTTCGGATCAGACCTGATCGGTGCCAACGCGGCGGCTCCTATGTCGCGGCACGATCACACAACCGTAACAAGACTGCCCTATGTTTCCGGGATTCGGCCGTCAGCGTGCGGCCAACATCAAGCTCGCAGGTACTCGACCCATGACCACGACACCGACATCGCGACAGTTGGAAAGGCCAATCGCGCAGCTCGCCGCACTGCGCGAAGGCGCCGTCGAATTCGAACGCGCTTATGCCGCCGAGATCGAGAAGATCGAGCCCGGCCATCGCAACAGCGCACGCAACTTCCTTCACTATCTCAGCATTCGTCAGCACGACATCCGCAGTCTGCAACAAGACCTAGGTGCCCTGGGACTCTCTTCGCTCGGCGTGCTGGAGCCCCATGCCCTGGCGAGCCTCAACTCGGTGATGACCATCCTGGAACAGCTCAGCGGCAAGGATCTCGGTCCGGCGCCGGAGCCGCCGGTGGATTTCCGTTCCGGACCCTTGTTGCTTCGGGATCACACCCGTGCGCTTCTGGGTCCCGAGCCCCGCGACCGATTCGTTCGCATCATGGTCACCATGCCGAGCGAAGCCGCCTCGGATGCACAACTGGTGCAGGATCTTCTCATCGCCGGGATGGATGTCATGCGCATCAACTGCGCCCACGACGGTCCGGATGCCTGGCTCGCGATGGTGGAGAACTTGCGTCGTGCCGAACGATTGGTCGGGCGTAGCTGCCGCGTGCAGGCCGACTTGGCCGGTCCTAAGCTCCGCACGGGCGCCATTCGGGCGAGCGGGCGGGTGAAGCGATTGGCACCCGATCGCGATGTCTTCGGCTGCATCGCCAGGCCGGCTCGTATTTGGTTGACCCCGGCGTCTGCGGCCGAGCCGACCCCCGGCGATATTCCCTTTGCCCTCCGGATCGAGGGCGATCTGCTCGAGAGCCTTGCCGTCGGCGATCACAT
>NZ_JAABRP010000385.1 GCF_011390875.1 Thiocapsa sp. | reverse complement strand
ACGGCTTCGGCTCATCCCTGCTGCGCCACGCGCTCTTCGCCGTCTACCAGGCGGCGGATCAAGACAGCACCAAGGTCGGTCTGAACTATCTCAAGACCGAGATCCGCGACTACTGGACCCAGCGCGAGATCCTGGTCGAGATGATTAGCTTCCTGGGCGGCTTACCCATGCCGCCGTGGGCGCGCGATGCCGAGGCGGCGCGCCTGCTTGCGGGGGCCTTGGCCAATGATCACGTTTGAGGGTCACGGGCAAGAGCTGCTCAGCCCCCTCCCGCCGGTAGATGGGGCATCGCTCGGCGGGTGTTGGCGGCATCCTTGCCGGGTAGTGCGGTGGAGGGGCGTGAACGCAAACCCGCCTGCGGGTGCCGCGATCGAAAATGATCACGACCGCACTTTATACTGGCTGAACAGTGGAACCCATCGAGGAGCCGATTCATGAACATCGAGGCAGACGTCGAAGAAGACGGCACCGTGACGATTCAGGTCCCGAAGCGATACCGCGGCAAGCGCGTCCGCGTCAGCATTCAAGAAGCCGACGATCAGGCAGCCTCTGCGCAATGGAGCAAGTTGTCCGAGGTCTTGGACGGGCTCGATCAGCTCGGCACACACGGTCGCAGCCATCCTCAAATCATTGACGAGATTAGAAGGTTTCGCGAGGGATCATGAAACTGGCCTACGTCGACGCCTGCGTCTGGATCAGTCTGGTCGAGGGGTTCACCACCTATCAACCTAAGATCCGCGCTGCATTGAAGAATCTGGCCTTGGACAATTGGGTGCTCTGCACATCGGACGCGGTGCGGTTGGAGGTGTTGATCGGGCCTCTGAGAAAGAAGCAAGCACCCTTGGCGATGGCCTACCGTGCCATCCTGGAAACGACACCTGTTCTGAAAACACCCAAGTCGGTGTTCACCGATGCCCTATCGATCGCGGAAAGCGAGCGCCTCAAGGCGATGGATGCGGTGCATATCGCGATCGCAAACCACTATGGCTGCGGCAGGTTTGTCACGACTGACCCGCACTTCATTTCACTCTCGCTCTTGACACCGCTCTGGATCGATCTGGCGAACTCGGATGCCCCCGAGGTCTCGATCGATGAACCCTCCAGTGCGGACGATGATCCTGCGAGCTGATCAGGCAATCCGAGGTCATCCCATGCCGGTTGATGCCAAGCGACAGCAATGGCGCTAACCCGAGGCCATGATTCACCGCTTCTCCTCGCGCCGCAGCCGGCTCGATCACCGCTTTCTCGCCGAGCGTCTGCGCGGCGCGCAGGGCTACGACCGCATCGCCGGCTTCTTCTCGTCATCGATCATGGAGGTTGCAGGCGAGGAGTTGGAGTCCGTCTCCGGTCTGGTCCGCCTGGTCTGCAACTCGATTATCGACCCCAAGGACATCGAAACCGCCAAGAAGGCAGCCCAGGCCGCGATGCGTCGGGAGTGGTGCGATGCGCAGCCGGAGCGCCTGCCGGATAAGGTGAAACCGCGGTTTCAGCGTCTTTATGACTTCCTCGCGAGCGGCAAGCTGCAGGTCAGGGTGCTGCCCGACGCGATCTTCGGACTGATCCACGGCAAGGCCGGCGTCATCACCTTGGCGGATGGGCGGCGCACCGCCTTCCTCGGGAGCGTCAACGAGTCGCTCACGGCCTGGCGTCTAAACTACGAGCTGCTGTGGGAGGATGACTCCGAGGACGCGGTCGCCTGGGTGCAGGACGAGTTCGACAGCCTCTGGCATTCGCCGTTTGCGGTCGAGCTGGCCGATGCGGTCGTGCAGGATATCCAGCGGCTCGCGGTGCGCTCGGTCATTCCGGACCTTGACGCTTGGCGTGGCCAGCCCGATCCGGCGGCTGCCGTGATCGAGTCTCCGGTCTATCGCAAGGAGGTCGGGCTTTGGGAGCATCAGAAGCATTTCGTGAAGATCGCCTTCGACGCGCATAGGGGCGCTCACGGCGCGCGCTTTGTCCTGGCGGACCAGGTCGGGCTCGGCAAGACCATCCAGCTCGCCATGGCGGCCCAACTCATGGCCCTTGCCGGCGACAAGCCGGTGCTGATCCTGGCCCCCAAGCCACTCATCTGGCAGTGGCAGGGTGAGCTGAACACGCTGCTGGACATGCCCTCGGCGGTCTGGGACGGGCGCGGCTGGGTGGACGAGAACGGCATCGAGTATCCGAGCGCCGGCCCGGAATCCATCCGCAAGTGTCCGCGGCGTGTCGGTATCGTCTCCACCGGCCTCATCGTCGCGGGCTCGGAGATCCGGGACTGGCTCGTCAACGGCAGGTACGCGTGCGTGATCCTCGACGAGGCGCACCGCGCGCGGCGGCGCAACCTGGGTCCGGGCAAGGAATACGATCCGGCCGAGCCGAATAACCTGCTGCGCTTTCTCTGGGACATC
>NZ_JAABRP010000384.1 GCF_011390875.1 Thiocapsa sp. | reverse complement strand
CCTGGTTCAGACGCACCCACCAGGCGTGGTTCTCGAGTGGATTGCCCGACCAGCGCGCGAGAAAGGTGCCCGTCATCCGCTGCGCGCCATGGAGAGCGAAGCGAAGGCGCGTAGTCCCGGGTAGGCGTGGGCGCGAGCGTGTTGCCGCAGTGGCGAAGGGGCGGGAGTCCCGAAGCCGCGGAGGCAACATGCAGAGCGCATCCCAGACGCCGTCAAGCCATTTGAGGGCGCAGTCGTGCCCGGCGAACCAACGGGGAGTCGGGCACGACTGCGCCCGCAGGGCGAACCCGGGTACAAAAGGCCGTCGCCAAGGACCGAGTCCTCGCGGCAGCAGGATGCCCCCGCGAGGTATCACGAGGGACACGCGACTCTCCGGTTCAATCAAACCCTACCCGTTGTGTGTCTCCATCCCTCGGCAAGGCCAAAGCGAAGGGCGGGACGACGAATGAGTGTCGGGTCCTGAGACTGAAGGCCAAAGCACGACCCGCATCGAACCGCAGTACGAGCGACCAAGCAGGAGTGCGGTCAACAGCAGGAAATCGAGGAACACCGGCAGGACCGTCAGCAGCACGGGCCCGCGGTGCGCAAGGTGTTCACCTGAGCACCCGCGATGAGGAGCACCAGCAGGGCAATCACAGACACCGGCCACCAAGCAAAGCGTTCTCGCCAAACCGCCCGTCCGGCACCCGCACGAAGGTCGCGTAGAGCAGCACCATCAGCGTCGGCCAGAGCAGCGCCTCGCGGATCGGCCAGCGTCGGTCCATGCGCTCCCTACCAGCAAGCCGCCAAGGATTGCGAACAGGTAAATCCAGACCTGTCGACGTTCGAGTCAGGCGATCCAAAGAAATATTCCCGTTGGCCGGTCGCGCATGGTCTGTCGTTTCGAGGCGTACCTCCTCCGTCAGGAAGAACGGGGAGTGTAAGACTCGACCACGCTTCGAACGCCGGTCACACCGGTGAGCTTGCAGCGGCTCTGCCGAGGCTGATCGACGATTTCGCGCCCGCTGCGGCGCCCGAACCCTCACGGTCGGGCGAATCATGCGTCACACGCACGCGCTTGACCCGGGCGGGAGGAACCGCCAAGCGCGGGCTGAACTCCGACGTGCCGATCGTCGGGCTCAGACGGCGATAGGTCGATAACGCTTCCGCGAGCACCTCGCCGTCGACGGCAATGGCCTCGATGTGCAGGTGGCCGGGGATGGGGCTGCGCTCGTGGTGGCGCTTCTGCAGCCGCCCGCTGACCGCGAGCTGACCGGCGTGATCCCGCAGTAGAACGGACGTGATCTTTGCCCGAGACGAATCGATAGACTGCACGCCGATTGTCATCAGGATCGTGGTCGGCCGCACTCAGATCGCGGTTGACCGCAGCCGCAGCGCATTGCCGATCACCGACACCGAGCTGAAGCTCATGGCCGCCGCGGCGATCATCGGCGACAACAGCAGGCCGAAGACCGGATAGAGCACGCCCGCCGCCACCGGTACGCCGAGGCCGTTGTAGATGAAGGCGAAGAACAGGTTTTGGCGGATGTTGCGCATCACCGCGCGACTCAGTCGGCGGGCACGCAGGATGCCGCGCAGGTCGCCCTTGATCAGGGTCACGCCGGCGCTCTCCATGGCGACATCGGTGCCGCTGCCCATGGCGATGCCGACGTCGGCGCGGGCCAGCGCCGGCGCATCGTTGATGCCGTCGCCGGCCATCGCCACGCGATGCCCCTCCGCCTGGAGCCGGGCGACGATCTCGGCCTTGCGCTCGGGCAGCACCTCTGCCTCGAAGCGGTCGATGCCGAGCTGCCCGGCGACCGCCGCCGCGGTGGTCCTGCTGTCGCCGGTGAGCATGACCACGGCAAGCCCGGCGGCGTGCAGCTCGCGGATCGCCTCCGGCGTGCTGTCCTTGATCGGATCGGCGACGCCGAGCAACCCGGCGGCGCGCCCGTCGATGGCCACGAAGACGACCGTCTCGCCCCGGCCACGGTGTGACTCGGCCCGCGGCTCCAGCGTTGAGACATCGACATCCAGGCCGGCGAGGTAGCGTTGGGTTCCAATCGTCACGGCGCGGCCCTCGACCCGCCCGCGGACGCCTTTTCCGGTGACCGACTCGAAGTCCTCGGCCGCGGCCGTCGCCAGACCCCGCTCCTCGGCTCCGGCGACGATGGCCGCGGCCAGCGGATGCTCGCTGGCGCGCTCCAGGCTGGCGGCGAGCCGCAGTAGCTCGTCCTCGCTGACGTCTGCTTCGGCCTCGACCGAGACCAGCGCGGGGCGGCCTCGGGTCAGGGTGCCGGTCTTGTCCACCACCAGGGTGTCCACCTGCTCGAGCACCTCCAGCGCCTCGGCATTCTTGATCAGCACGCCCAGCCTCGCTCCCTTGCCGGTGCCGACCATGATCGACATGGGCGTGGCCAGGCCGAGCGCGCAAGGGCAGGCGATGATCAGCACCGCGACGGCATT
>NZ_JAABRP010000383.1 GCF_011390875.1 Thiocapsa sp. | reverse complement strand
CGCGGTTTAGAATTTAATATTTTTTAAGACTATAAACCGCGCCAGCTCCGACAGTCGTCGGGGCTGGCGCGGCCAAGCCATTCCAACAAATGACGCATATCGCACCGGGCGCGGTTTAACCTAAAGGCGTCGCCGGACGAACGCCATCAGAAGCCTCCTCCGGTGCGAAAGCCGCCGCTGCTCCCGCCGCGCTTCCCGCCCCCACCGCTGCGACCGGCGCTCCCGCGGCCCAAGCCGCCGAAGATGTCGCCTCGGGGACGCGCATTGCCGAGAGCGCCGCCCCAGACCGTACCGCGGCCGAAGGAGCCTGAGCCGAAACCGGGATCGGAGCGCTCCGGGCGATAGCGCTGCTGCTCCTGCATGACCCGCCAAAGGTTGCGTCGGTCCATGACGCCGTTCAGGAACTGTCCCAGCATCATGGCAATCATGGCCTCGTTGCCGAATTGCGAGTCCGCACGGTCGTAGCTGTTGCGTTTGAAGTCCGTCCGCAAGGATTCGACCTCGTCGAGTCGCTGCCGGGCCTGCACGAGCGACTCACGCAGCGTCTCGAGTGCGCCCTCGAGTCGGTGCCGCTCGTCCTCGCGCTCCAGCAGGCGGGCGACGATCAGGTCGTCTTCCGGGAAAGGGGTGACGAGGGCCTCGCGGCGCAGCTCCATCAGGTCGTCGCGCTGTAGCTCGGAGGTCAGCAGCTCGAGCGCCTTTGCGTTGTATTCGTCCTGTCCAGCTCCATAAAAGGCCTTTCGCACCTCGAGCCCCTGGAGGTCGCTACGCGCTTGAGCGACACGCTGGTCGATGGCCTCGAGCGCGGCCTGCTCCTCGACGATTTCCGTGTCGAGGGCCGGGATACCGTCCTCGATCCGCGCGGCTTCGTCGAGCGCCTTCAGGGCGGCAAGCTCGGACTCGGCGGCGGTCGCGAGCGCCGTGGCGTGCTCGCGCAGGCGCTCGGGGATCTCGTTCAGGCGGGCATAGTTCGCACCGGCGTCGGCAAAGCCGATCAGGCGGGCGACCTTGCCGTCGAGCCAACGGAGGGGTCCCCATGCCCTGTAATCGGGCTGTCCGTAGCGGCGTTTCCAGAGATACATGAAGAGCGGATCGCTACGGTACGAGACGCCCTTCTCTTCGCGTTCCGCTTCGCTGCGGTCTGCCTTCTCGGCGGCGTGTGCGGCTTTGCGCTCGGCCTCCGTGGCACGTTCAAGTCGGGCTTTGTAGGCGTCATCGCCGGCAAGCCGGGCCTGAGTACGGGCGTCGGCAGCGTCAACCGTCTGAACCGCGGCATCGACCCGAGCCGCCTGCTCGTTGCGCTCGGACTCCAGATTGCGGAGTGCGGACTCGGCAAATTGGATCTGCTCCTTCAGCAGCGTCAGCGCGGTCTCGCGTTGAGCCAGAAACCCCGCGACCTGCTTCTCGGACTCGTCCAGGTGCGTGAGCAAGGCGCCGTCGGCCAACAGTCCGACGCGAAGTCGCGCGAGCGCTTTATAGTCTTCGAGCTGCCCCCGGCGTTGCGCCTGCAGTTGCTGCTCGGCGCTCTCGACCCGTGCCTCGACCGCAGCGACCCGGGCGCGAGCCTCGTCGACCGCTCGATCGATCTCCCCGAGGGCTTGTCTGCCGGACATCATGCGCGGTCTCCAGAGTGAGCGGCGTCTCGCGTGCAGGTGTACCGAGCCGCATCGCCGCGTGCTCGATCGATCGCAGGACCGGGAGTTACCATTTTGTGATGGCCCCGCCGGTCGTGCGCATGTCGTACCGCGGAATCAACTCGCCGCGCGCCTTGTGGCCGAAACGGTCGCGCTCGATGATGCCGTCGTCCTGCTTGTCGCGTGCAACCGCGTTGAAGGTCTCTTCATCCACGCGAAGACCCCAGATGGCGACGGTCTCCGTCTCGCGGGTCTCTTCGTTGAGGATCGGCACGCGGACCACCCGCCCGGTCGGATCCACCGCCTCGACCAGGATGTAATAGTTGCGGGCCCCGCTGTTGAGATCCGGGATGCGCCAGACACCGCTTCGCTCGCCCGGACGGTTGACGATGCGCAGGCTGTACTCCTGGCTCAAGATTGTTCGGGCCGCTTCCAGCTCGCGCAGCGCAAGGCGTGCGCCTTCGGTATCCTCGTTGCGCAGGGCGGACTGACCCGCTCTGAGATAGCGTTCCAGGGTTTCGCGCGCTCGGTCGTTTCCGGCCAGAGCGATCGCCTCGGTATGGACGCGCACCAAATCCTGCGGCAAATCGGCATCAGGGGCCACGAAGGAGACGTAGTGGATGACGGCGGCGAGGATCATGACGCCCAGGATCCCGCCGACCCACTTACCCCAGTCGCCGCGTTTCACGTAGATCCGGGCAAGCCGCGTCGCGAGCGAGCGCGGGGGCGGGGCGTAGGTGAAGCGTCCCTCCTTGAGTGCCGCCACGCCTTGCTTGATCACATGGTCCGGCACATCGATACCCTGGGCCGCGTAGATCTTGCGCAGACGCTCCTTGAGATCCTCCTCGCGACC
>NZ_JAABRP010000382.1 GCF_011390875.1 Thiocapsa sp. | reverse complement strand
CGGGCTGGACTACGAACGTGCCGTGCTCACCGGCGGGCCGCTGGGTATCATGCAGGCGGTCATGGACAACGTGATTCCGTACATCCACGACCGCAAGCAGTTTGGCCAGAGCATTGGTGAGTTCCAGCTCATCCAGGGCAAGGTGGCCGACATGTACACCGTGCTGCAGGCAGGCCGCTCGTTTGCGTACACCGTGGCCAAAAACCTCGACTTGCTGGGCACCGAACACGTGCGCCAGGTGCGCAAAGACTGTGCATCCGTCATTTTGTGGACGGCTGAGAAAGCCACTTGGATGGCCGGTGAGGGCGTGCAGATTTTTGGTGGAAATGGCTACATCAACGAATACCCGCTGGGCCGTTTGTGGCGCGATGCCAAGCTCTACGAAATTGGCGCCGGCACCAGCGAAATTCGCCGCATGCTGATCGGCCGCGAACTGTTTGCGGAGACCCTGTAATGCCGCTGCGCCACCTGCTTGCGCACAACCGCACCTGGGCCTCCCAAATGGAGGCTGTGCGGCCGGGCTTCTTCACGGCCCTGTCACAACAGCAAAACCCGCGATACATGTGGATCGGCTGCTCAGACAGCCGCGTGCCGGCCAACCAGATCACCGGGCTGGAGCCGGGTGAAGTGTTTGTGCACCGCAACGTGGCCAACGTGGTCGTGCCGACCGACCTGAACTGCCTGACCACCATCCAGTACGCGGTGGATGTGCTCAAGGTCGAGCACCTGATGGTGGTGGGCCATTACGGTTGTGGCGGCGTGCAGGCGGCGCTGAAAGATGTACGCGTGGGTCTGGCCGACAACTGGCTGCGCCATGTCAAAGACGTGCGAGACCGGCACGGCGACTTGCTGCAGCAGCTGGACGAGGCTCACCGGCTGGATGCCCTGTGCGAGCTCAATGTGATCGAGCAGGTGATGCACGTGGCAGAAACCACGGTGGTTCAAGACGCCTGGCAACGCGGCCAACCGGTCGCATTGCACGGTTGGGTGTATGGCCTGAAAGACGGGCTGCTGCAAGACCTGCACATGGTGGTGCGCGGCACCGATGTGCTGGACGACACCTACCGCGCTGCGGTGGCCGAGGTGGCCGCGCGCGCGCGCTGAGCTGCGGCGCAGCCCTGCGTTTCATTGGTGAGCCCTTAACCGCCGCAACCCACCATGTTTCCCCAGCGCCTGGACTCTACCGTGGCCTACGACATAGCCAAGGCCATGATGGACGGTTTCAACCGCCATTACCGGTTGTTTCGCACCGAGTCGGCCCGCGCCAAGCACCGCTTTGAAACCCGCGACTGGCGAGGACAGCAGCGCGCGCAGCGTGATCGCATCGAGTTTTACGACCTGCGCGTGAACGAATGCGTGAAGCGCCTGATGAAAGAATTTGGCGCTCACCAGCAACCCATGGGTGTGTGGGAGCAAGTGAAGTTGCATTACATCGGGCTGCTGGTGAACCACCACCAGCCCGAACTGGCCGAAACGTTTTTCAACTCGGTCACCACCAAGATTTTGAAACGCGCCTACTTTCAAAACGACTTCATTTTTGTGCGCCCGGCGGTGTCCACCGAATACATCGAGAACGACGAGGCCGGTGCCAAGCCCACCTACCGCTGCTACTACCCCACGGGCGACACCATGGCAGCCGAGGCGCTGCGCATGATCCAGGACTTTGAACTGCGGGTGCCGTTTGAAGACCTGGCGCGCGACGCTGCGCTGGTGCTTCAGGCCATGAAGCAGCACTTTGACCACGTCAAGCTGCGCGCCAATTTCCAGTTTCAGGTGCTGTCTGGCCTGTTCTTTCGCAACAAAGGCGCCTACGTGGTGGGCAAGATCATCAACGGCTTCCAAGAGGTACCGTTTGCCTTGCCCGTCCTGCACACGACCGATGAAAAACTGGTGGTGGACGCCGCGCTGTTTGGTGAAGACGACCTGCTGATGCTGTTCAGCTTTGCGCGCGCCACCTTCATGGTTGACATGGAAATACCCAGCGCCTACGTGCAGTTTTTGCGCAGCCTCATGCCCCGCAAACCGCGCGCCGAGTTTTACAACGCGCTGGGTTTGGCCAAGCAGGGCAAGACGCTGTTTTACCGCGACTTTCTCTTCCACATGCGGCACAGCACCGACAAGTTCCGCATCGCGCCCGGCATCAAAGGCATGGTGATGCTGGTGTTCGACCTGCCCAGTTTTCCGTTCGTGTTCAAGGTCATCAAAGACTTTTATCCGCCGCAGAAAGACACCACGCGTGAGCAGATTCGTGGCAAATACCTGCTGGTCAAGCAACACGACCGCGTGGGCCGCATGGCCGACACGCTGGAGTTTTCCGAGGTCGGGTTCCCGCGCGACCGCTTCACCGATGAGCTGATTGCCGAGATTGAAAAGTTCGCGCCCAGCCAGCTGGAGATCAGCGACCGCGACGGCGACGGGAATATCGAGGTCATCCTCAAGCACTGCTACATCGAGCGCCGCATGATTCCGCTCAATATTTACCTGCAGGAAGCGTTTGAGGCGCTGCGCGTCCAGGCCGACAACCCGGCAGCGCGCGCGCAGCTCTCGCGGG
>NZ_JAABRP010000381.1 GCF_011390875.1 Thiocapsa sp. | reverse complement strand
ATATCAAGAACAATGAATGACGCGGACCGGCTTCCAGGCAGGTGGGCACTCGGAGCTGGTTCGGACGTGCTGCAGCCACCGTGGGCTCTGGTCATCGTTTCGTCCATGCCTCGTGGGAGCGCCAACCGGACGCGAAACTCCGGACGCACGCCCCGGGTACCCCGACTTCAGTCGGCACCCCGGGGAGGCGGACTTCAGTCCGCCGTGGACCCGAGCTCGACTGGCCTCGGGCATTGCGCGGCGTTGTACTAAATCCGTCGCCGCACCCGCACGGGTGCGATCGGCAGCATGATCAAGAAGCCGATGCCCGTGATCACGGCCATCCAGGTCGCAAACCCGAAGAGGCGACGCACACTCAGATTGGCCTTGTGGAGCACCTCGAACTCGTCGAGATAGACGGTCTCGCAGGCGCCGTTGCCCGTGTCGTCGCGTGTCAGACTGGTCCCGCGCGCATAGCCGTTGCCCGCGTTGACATATTCGGCCAAGACACCTTTGAATCGGACCTGATCCCCCGGCTCGGCGGACATCAGGGCATCCTTGATGATCCGATCGTCGGTCAGAAGGTGGTTGTTGGACAATGCGTTCATCTTGAATCGGGCGGTAACCGCGGGATCCGACCAGGATGCCCAGCAGGTCCAGCTGTCGTTGCGAAAGCGCATGTCGCGATAGACGCCCGATGCCACGTTCTCGCCCCAGACGACGCAGAGATCCCGCAGGTTGAGAAAATCCTTCCAGCTCTTGTGATGCCAGATGTTCTTGATCGCATCGGCATTGCTGTAGCTGACCACGACCCCGTCGAGCGCGTACTCGGCCTTCGGCTCGATCCGGTACTCCTGATCGCGCACACGCACGGTGAAGGGCTCGCGATCCGTCGGCGTCTGAATCGGGGCCTCGAGCCTACTGCGATCGAAGGTCTCGGGCGCCGGGAGGTCATCCTTCTGCCAATAAGTCACCCCGAGCAGAACGAGACTGGCGAGGAAGAGCCATTTGAAGGCCGATTCGAGCAGGCATGTGATCGGCACGTCGATCGACTCCGGTGTTGTTTCGCTCAGGGTCCGATAACGTCAAAAATGTCACTCGGCTGCGCATGCGGCCCGGCGAGGCCGACGCTCGCCCGACGCCTTGCGCCGCAGATCGACAGCGGCACCTCCGCATGTCGCGGATGATCGGTCGACGCTTGAACTAAACCGTATCCAGAGTGAAATGCGTGGCTTTCATGTTGTGTCGGGCTCAAGGATTTTTCCGATCTTTTTGGGGACGCGGTTTAGAGCAACGCCGCCCAATTCTCGAGGCCGGTCGAGCTTGGGTCCACCGCGGACTGAAGTCCGCCTCCCCGGGGATGCCGACTGAAGTCGGCGTACCCGGGGAGGCGGTATCGATACTTCCCCGGCGTTGCGCTGATAAGAGCAGTTGAACACATGAATGCAAAGGTCGGGCCTTCGCGGCCCTGCCTCCTCGACCCTGATGGATCCGCCCGACGAGGCCAATGACTCCGAACGCGACTCGGGACCCGAACCTGCCGATGCCGACGCTGCCGATCGAGCCCGTTCTAGACGACCTGCGGGCCGCGCTGCGTCGCGGCCACGCCGTGCTCCAAGCGCCGACTGGCTCGGGTAAATCCACGCGGGTCCCGCTCGCTTTGCTCGATGAAGACTGGCTCGGCGCCGGGCGCATCCTCATGCTTCAACCTCGGCGCCCTGCAGCACGCATGATCGCCGCGCGCATGGCCGCGCTTTTAGGCGAGCCGCTCGGCGAGCGGGTTGGCTACCAGATCCGCTTCGAGCGCCGAATCGGCCCGCACAGCCGCATCGAGGTCATCACCGAGGGCATCCTGACTCGACGCATCCAATCCGATCCGACGCTCGAAGGGGTCGGACTCTTGGTGTTCGACGAGTTCCACGAGCGCAGTCTCCAATCGGATCTGGGGCTCGCACTCGCGCTCGACCTGATTGCCGGTCTGCGCCCGGATCTGCGGCTGCTGCTCATGTCCGCGACCCTCGATGCCGAGCCGCTGGCCGGGCTCCTGGGCAATGCGGCCGTCATCCGCGGCGAGGGACGGAGCTTCCCCGTCGAGGTCCGGTATGCCGAGCGCGCCCCGGGTCCGGATGCCGTCGCGGCGGTGATCTCCGCCGTGCGCTCCGCGCTGACCCAGCATCCGGGCGACATTCTGGCATTCCTCCCCGGCACCGGCGAGATCAATCGCTGCGTCGCGCGCCTGCGCGAGCGGGTGGACGAACGGACCCGGATCCTCCCGCTGCACGGCAGCCTCCCGACCGAGGAGCAGGAGAAGGCGCTGGTCCCGAATGCGGGATCCGACCGCCGCGTGCTGGTTTCCACCGATATCGCCGAGACCAGCCTGACGATCCCGGGCATCCAGGTCGTGATCGACAGCGGTCTGACCCGCAAACCGCGTTTCGATCCCGGCTCCGGGCTCACGCGTCTGGTGACCGAGCCGATCGCACGCGCCTCCGCCGAGCAGCGTGCCGGGCGCGCCGGGAGACTGGGTCCGGGTGTCTGCTATCGGCTTTGGACCCGCGCGCAGGAGCAAGGCCGGCCCGAGCGCCGAACACCCGAGATCTTC
>NZ_JAABRP010000380.1 GCF_011390875.1 Thiocapsa sp. | reverse complement strand
TCAAAAACAACCGAAACACGTAGGATGGGTAGAGCGAAGCGAAACCCATCCAGCCCGCGCCAAGGGCATCGGACCGAAACCCGGCAACGCGGCGGTTTGGAGGATGGGTTTCGCTGTCGCTCTACCCATCCTACGTTTCTGAATCATCGCTGACAGCCGTGATCAGCGAGGCCGTCAACCGATCCAATCGAGCGGATCCTCCTCCGCGCTCGGACATGCGCCGGGGTCATCGAGGATGAATCGGCCCCAGAGTGCGAGCTGCATGAGCTGCAGCAGAGGGCCGGTCGCCCCCGTGCCGGTGCGTCTTTGCAACGCGACGAGCGCGTGGACGAGCTCGGGTTTGAGCCACTCGCGAATCAAAGGGCTTGCGGCGAGCTTACCCCCGAGGCGCTCCAGCAGATCACCGCGAAGCACCTCGCCGATCGGTACCCCGAAGCCGCGCTTCTTGCCCTCGGATTGCCCTTGGGGCAAGAGCGGCTCCGACCAGTGCCGTAGGATCCGCTTGCCGACGCGACCCTGGACCTTGAGCCGGTCGGGAAGCGAGAGACCGAGCTCGACAATGCGGTGGTCCAAATAGGGGACCCGCCCTTCCAGCCCGAAAGCCATCAGGGTGCGATCCACCTTGACCAGCAGGTTGTCGGCGAGCTCGGTGCGCAGGTCAGTGTACTGGGCACGACGTAGGAAACCCCAGCCGCGCGGTGTCTCTGCCCAGGCGGACTCGACCGGACCGTAGAGGCGCTTGCGTCCGGCCTCCAATGCCTCGCCGAAGCCGGATCGGCTTAGCGACTCCGGCCAGCGGCTGCCGCGGCGGTAGTTGCCGGTGCGCGGGTGCAGCACCTGCTTCATGAGCTGTTGCACGGGGGAACGGCGATAGCGGCCGTACCCCGCGAAGACCTCGTCGCCGCCCTCGCCGGTGAAGACCACCTTGAGCTCGCGGGCCGCGGCCTGCGCCATCAGGGCCGTGGGCAGACAGGCCGGGTCGTACATGAGGTCGTCCGCCGCCCGAACGCAGAGCGGAAGCGCGCGAAAGACATCCAACATGTCGAGCCGCAGCTCGGTGTGGTCGCTGCCGAAGCGCTCCGCCACACGGCGCGCATCGGCAAGCTCGTCCCCCTCGCCGGCGCCTGCATAGCCGACCGAAAAGGTGCGCAGCGGCGCATTGCCCCACCGGGACAGACGCGCCATCAGGATCCCGGAGTCGAGTCCGCCGGAGAGGAAGAGTCCGTAGGGCACGTCGGAGCGCATGTGCTCGCGCAGCACCTGATCGAACAGCGGATCGAGCTCCTCGCACGCCTCCTCCAGGCTGATCTCTCGCCGCTGGATGTCGAGCGCCGACCAATAGGTGATCTGTCGGGGCTCCAGGGACGCATCAATCACCAGCGCCGTGCCCGGCTCCAGTTTGCGGATGCCTTGAAAGATGGTCTCGACCCCGCTGTTGAAACCGATCTCGAAAAAGCGCGCGAGTGCCTCGGGGGAGATCTCGGGGACCCGCGGGAGCAGTGGCAGTAGACCCTTGATCTCGGAGGCGAAGGCGACGCGATCAGGCAAGACCGCGTAGTAGAGCGGCTTGATTCCCAACCGATCGCGCCCGAGGATCAGGTTGCGGTCACGCGTCGAATAGAGGGCGAACGCGAACATCCCGTTGAGACGCGCGAGTCCCGCGGCCCCGAACCGGTCGTAGACGTGGAGGATGGTCTCGGAGTCCGAATGCGTGCGGAAGCGGCAGCCGTCCGCTTCCAATTCGGCCCGCAGCTCGACGAAGTTGTAGATCTCGCCGTTGGCCACCAGGGCATAGTGACCCTCGGTATCCAAGATCGGCTGGTGTCCGCCGCCGAGATCGATGATCGAGAGACGGGTGTGTGCCAGACCGACCGAGTCGACGCAGTGGACCCCGCTGTCGTCCGGACCCCGATGCCCGAGCCTGGTGGCGGCCAGCGACAAGGCCGCGATATCCGGACTGCCGTGACGCAGGATCACGCCCGCGATTCCGCACATCTCACTCCCTCCCATCAGCGTCGATCGATGCCTCTCGGCTCCGAGTCAACGTGACCGCTGTCGGGAGAGTGGCTTGTGGGCGCCCGGTTCGGCGCGGCGTCAAAGTATACCGAGCGCACGTCATGCAGGAGGTGACCGGAGGCATTTCACGCGCCATTGTGCCGACGACAGCAGACAAACCGCGTCGGTTGTGCTGACGATAGAAAGCACAACCCTGCGCCGACGGCGTGTTGTGCCGCGCTGCCGCTCGGCACAACGGGAGAGTCTTACATGCGCCGATAGATCACGTCCTCGACATCGTCGGGCTTGTACCCGCGCTCGCGGGTATCTCTATGAATCTTCTGCACCCACTCCAGGTCGGTAAGTGTCGGACACACTTGGCCGCAGCTCCGAAACAGCTCCAGCTGCTTGTCGAACGGATTCCCCTCGGGACCGAAGTGGCTCAGGTTGCTGCCGCTCTCCTTGGCGCGAGCCAGCTACTCCTTCATGGTTGCGCGGTCGTAGCGGTGGAAACTGTCTCCCTCGATAAAGGCCGCCCTCGCACCGACACGCTTGAAGATGTGTTCCAGCGCATTCTTGACCGTGCTGGT
>NZ_JAABRP010000007.1 GCF_011390875.1 Thiocapsa sp. | reverse complement strand
AGGGACATCGAGCTTGAAGGCTACGGCTCCTGGACCCTGAAGGAAAAAGCCAAGCGGCTCGGTACCGAGGCCGACGAGTGTTATCTGGTGGGTCCGATCCGCCTTGCACCGAAGGTCCCGGACATCGCGATCGAGGTGATCTGGACCAGCGGAGGCGTCGACAAGCTCGCGGTCTATCGCGGACTCGGCGTGCCCGAGGTCTGGTTCTGGGAGGACGGCACGTTGCGCTTCTTCGTCCTGCAGGACGAGACCTATCTCGCCGCGACCCGCAGCCGCGCGCTGCCTGCGTTGGATCCCGCGCTCATCGTGCGCTGCATGGGCGAGCCCACCCAGACACGCGCGATCCGGGCGTTGCGCATCGCGCTGCTCGGCATCCCGGCCGCGCCGGATTCCGGCCGATGAGCCGATTCCAGACCCCGGACGAGGTCGAAGCAGCCTTCTATACCGCCTTCCAGACGCTCGACATCGCCTTGATGGGAGCGGTCTGGGCGGAGCAGCCAAGCCCGGTCTGCGTCCACCCCGGCGGCGATCTCCTGCAGGGGCGCAGCGAGGTCCTGAACAGTTGGCGCGAGGTCCTGACCGGGGCCGAGCGCCCGGACCTGCAGTACCGCGTCATCCAACGCACGGCGGCCGAGGGGCTCGCCGTGCATCTGGTCGAGGAGCTGATCCGCCCGAGCCGCTCGCGCGAGGAGCCCAATCGGATCCTGGCGACGAACGTCTACCGGCAGAGCGCCGAGGGCTGGCGGATGACGGCCCATCACGCCTCCTTGCCGCTCATGCGCAGGCGACCCGAGACGACACCGTCCGAGACTCCGAAGCCGCGGATGCATTGAACCTAAACCGCGCCAGGCGCGGTGATGTGATGTTTTTGGATGGAATCGGCCACGGCAGACTCGACGATCGATCGGCCGGAGGCAACGCCGCGAAGCGGCGCTCCCCGGGATAGACGACTTGCAGTCGTCCTCTTCGGCCGGCCCGACGGCCCTAGATCGTCGGGTAGAGCGCGACCCCACCGGCACTCAGAACGCTTGGAAGAGGACGACTGCAAGTCGTCTATCCCGGGCGGTGTCGCCGTTTCGCGACGACCGTTGGCGGCACTTCCGGCAGAATCGTCTGCGCAGTGGGATGTTGATTCCCGGAAATCGCCTAAACCGCGTCTCCCCCAGTCGTTGTCGTTGTCGTTGTCGATTAAGACAACGACAACGACAACGATTAGATTCGGCGCTCAACCACCCTCCGACACTTTACTCAAGCCGACTTCGCCCGGAGACCCACGGCCAAACGACGACACCCAAATAGAGCGCCGCGGCAAGCGGCATGACCGGCCAAGTCGGAACGCTCAGGACCCAGAGGGTCGCCCCGCTGATCAGGCACCAGGCGAGCGGAATGATCGACAGCAGCCAGCGCAACGGATGATGGATCATCAGAAGCAGACCCAATGTTGCAATCGCCGTCGGATCCGGTGCGCTGCCGAAGACCTCCAGACCGTACCAGGGTCGATCGGAAAGGAGTCCGAGCAGGGGTTGAAGCGCGAGCGCGAAGACGAGGATCCAGATCCCCGGACCGGGATCCCGGTCCGTGCCTTCCCGAGAACCGGACAGCGGGCGCCAACCGAGCACGACGCCCATGAGCACGCCCTGCAACACGAAGCCGATCCCGAAATAGATCCCCGGCCAGCTCAGGGGCGCGTACCAGTGGACCTGAAAGACCCAGCCGACCCAAACCCAGCAGACGGCGGTTAGGAGAAACGGTGTCCGAAGCATCCGACCCCCTGCCCGACGTGCCGTGAATAGGGCCGTCAGACCCATCGCGAGCCCGATGATCGGCGCCGGCCAGAGCCCGATGTTGTAGCGCTCGAAAAGCCTGAAATAGGTCTCGCGCGAAAACGGGATCAGGTCGACGAGCGAATAGCTCAAGAGGTCCATCAGAGCGCGGCGACATCGGCGGCCATGCGGCGTCGGAGCGCCGCATCCGGCATGGCACCCCGCGCGGACGCCATATTCTCGACCATATGATCCACCTGACTGGTCGCCGGGATGGCACAGGTCACGGCAGGGTGCGAGACGATGAACTTGAGCAGAATCTGCGACCAGTCGGTGCAGTCGATCTCGCGCGCCCAACCCGGCAAGGGGTGGCGCTTGACGCGATCGATCAACGAGCCGCCCTGGAAGGGCCGATTGGCGATCACCGCGATCCCCCGCTCCGCGGCCAAGGGAAGCAGGCGAGCCTCGGCCTCGCGATCCTCGATGTTGTAGGTCAATTGCACGAAATCGATCGGGTGCGTCTCCATGATCCGGGCAAGCTCCGGGTGACGACGACCGTGCGACGTCGTGACGCCGATATAACGCACCTTCCCATCGGCCTTCATCGCCGATAGGGTCTCCAGATGGCCCTTCCAGTTCACCAGATTGTGGACCTGAAGCAGATCCAGACGCGGCAGACCCCAGAGCCGCTCGGATGCCGCGATCTGCTCGAGACCCTCTGCGGTCGAGGAGGTCCAGACCTTGGTCGCCGAGAACAAACCCTTGGGGCGATCCAGTCTCGCCAAGCAGCTGCCGACGACCGCCTCGGCCGTCCCGTACATGGGCGAGGAGTCGATCATGCCGCCGCCTGCCGCGAAGAAGGCACGCAGAACATCGGTGCGCACGTCACGTGCCACCGGGTCGTCTCCGACGTTGAAGGTGATCCAGGTTCCCATGCCGATGACCGGCAACGGTTCGCCGGTTGAGGGGATCGATTTGACAAGGGGCTGACCGTCCTCTGCCCGGCTGTTGCCAGGCAGCGTCAGGAAGGACAGAGGCACGACCGCGAGGGCCGCAAGAAAGGCACGCCGACTCGATACGCAAGATCGATCCATAGACATCCTCCAGGTACCGTCCGCCGAGCGGACTCGAGCATCCCGGAATTTGACCGTGATCGCGGGGATGGTTGCACGAAAGGCCATCAATAAGGGGGCCGTACTTGTGGCCCGCACATAGACCACTTCCGGCACAGCCGCGAAAGAGCACCTTCTTTCGGCTCCTTCATGCCCTTCACGGCTCGCAACAACAAGGCATCGGAATGACCAAAACCGAACTGCTCGAACTGATCAAAAACGGCGAGAGCTCCGGCGTGGAGTTCAACCTAGATCCGGCAGTTGACCGCTTCGTGCTTCATGCAAGGCTTTGACGGCCTTGAAGATCGAGGTCGTCCGAGAGCTCACCCGCCGGGTGATGGCCGCTACGCCCCCTGGAGCAGCTGGCGAAGGAGCAGGCCGGCACGAGCAGGCGTTTGGCCTATTCCTCGCGCAGGGATGTTTAGGTAACGGTTGGAGTCGGTGGGCGCGAGCAGTAGACGCAGATGTCATCGCTCGGCGAGTTGAACACCGGTTTTGTCTAAGTCGTCGGCGAGATCTCTGAAGATCGCCCGAGCCCGGAGGGTACGCAGATAGATCAGGAAAACCGATCTAGGGTCGCCATAGTCACACGCGAGAAGAACGAAGTACGCGAACGATGACGGAAAGCAAGGAGGTGAGAAGTGCTCCTAGGTGCGACACGATCAGAACCCTGACTGATCGCCGTGGCAACACACTTTCGGAGCACACTCGGGTATTTGGAGCGGGAAACGAGATTCGAACTCGCGACCCCAACCTTGGCAAGGTTGTGCTCTACCACTGAGCTATTCCCGCTTTGGAGCCGTGCATTTTAAGGCATTTCTCGATGCTGTCAACTCTTCGATTGCATCGATCTCTCATCGACCCGACGAGTGCGGGCAACGCTGTGCTGATCCTCCCGAACCCGAACCCGAACCCGAACCCGATCCGGACCTCAATCGCGCCTCTCGCCATCGACCTGACCGGACAGGCTCGGCCACGCCGCGCGCAGATAGAGCACCATCGACCAGAGGGTGAGAACGGCCGCGACGTAGAGTAGAACGACACCCAAACCGTAGACCCAGGGGCCGAAAACGGTGTCGCGCAGGATCAACAGCACGATCGAGATCATCTGTGCCGTCGTCTTGATCTTGCCGGTCATCGAGACGGCGACCTTGGCGCGGGCGCCGATCTCGGCCATCCACTCGCGCAGCGCGGAGACCGTAATCTCGCGTCCAATGATCACGACTGCCGGGAGCGCCAGGAGGGTGCGCGGGTCGTATTGGACCAGCAGAACGAGCGCGACCGCGACCATGAGCTTGTCGGCAACCGGATCGAGGAAGGCCCCGAGCGGCGAGGTCTGCTCCCAGAGACGCGCGAGATAGCCGTCGAGCCAATCCGTCAAGGCAGCGGCGCCGAAGACCGCTGCAGCGACATAGGGCGCCCAAGGTGCCTCGGCGTAGAATACGACGACAAACACCGGGATCAGGACGATCCGGAGCATCGTCAGAAGGTTGGGGATATTCCACATACGTCAGGGCCCCGCGGCCTCCTCGTGAAAGGCATCATAGATCTGTTGTGCCAATTGTCGGCCGATGCCGTCGACGCAGGCAATGTCCTCGACCCCTGCGCGGGCCAGGCCGCGGATGCCGCCGAACTGCTTCAGAAGACGCTGGCGGCGACGCGGACCGATCCCGGCGAGCCCTTCCAGCGTGGATGTCGTGCGTGCCTTGGCACGGCGCTGGCGATGACCGGTGATGGCGAACCGATGGGCCTCGTCGCGGATCTGCTCGATCAGATGCATGGCGGGGGAATCGCTTGGCAGTATAAGCGGCGACTCGACGTCCAACAACCAAAGCAGCTCGGTGCCGGGGCGACGATCAGGCCCCTTCGAAATGCCCACCAACTGCACGCCGGCGATGCCGAGCTCTTGGAGCGCTTCGCCGACCGCTCGGATCTGTCCGCGTCCGCCGTCGATGAAGAGGATATCGGGGATCGGATACTCGCCCTGTTTGACGCGCGTATAGCGCCGGGTCAGGGCCTGATGCAGCGCCGCGTAGTCGTCGCCGGGGATGATGCCCTCGATGTTGAAGCGGCGGTAATCCGACTTGCGCGCCCCCTCGCCATCGAAAACCACGCAGGAGGCGACGGTGCGCTCGCCTTGGGTGTGACTGATGTCGAAGCACTCCATGCGCTGAGGCCGCTCGGGGAGATCCAGCGCATCGCGCAGCGCCTCGATGCGGCGACCGTAGCCGGCCTGGCTGCCGAGCCTGGATTTGAGCGCGACCTCGGCATTGCCGCGGGCCATCTCGAGCCAGCGCGCACGCTCGGCGCGCACCCGCCATTTGATCTGCACCCGCCGCTCGGCGCGTTGCGAGAGCGCCGTCTCCAAGAGCGCGTGCTCCTCCGGCTCGACGCTGACCACCAGCTCGGGCGGGATCTGCTTGTCGGCGTAGAACTGGGCCAGGAACCCGGCCAAGAGGGTCGCGTCGTCCGTGTCGTCGGGCGTCTTCGGAAAGAATGCCTTGTTGCCGAGGTTGCGTCCGGCGCGGATGAAGAAGACCTGCACACAGCTCGTCCCGCCCTCTTGGGCGCAGGCGATGATGTCGAGGTCGCCGCCCTCCCCGCTCACGTATTGGCGCTGCTGGATCCGGCTCAGGGTCGCGATCTGATCGCGCAGAACGGCGGCTCGCTCAAATTCGAGCGCGGCGGCGGCCTGCTCCATGCTGCGCCCCAGATCCGCGATCGCCTCCTCGGCACGCCCGTCGAGAAACTGGATGGTGTGGGCGACATCCTCGGCGTATTCCTCGCGACTGACGAGTCCGACACAGGGACCGCTGCAGCGCTTAATCTGATACTGCAGACAGGGTCTCGAGCGGTTATTGAAGAAGGTGTCTTCGCACTGGCGCACCGGGAACAGCTTCTGCAGCAACTGCAGGGTCTCGCGCACGGCCCAGGCGCTCGGATAGGGGCCGAAGAGGCGCCCTTTGGATTTGCGCGGCCCCCGGTAAAACGCAAGTCTCGGGAAATCGTCCTGCGTGCTGAGATAGATGAAGGGATAGCTCTTGTCGTCGCGCAGCAGCACGTTGAAGCGCGGACGCAGCGACTTGATGAGGTTGCTCTCGAGCAGCAACGCCTCGCCCTCGGTGCGGGTGACCGTCACCTCGATGTCGACGATCTGGCTCACCATCACCTGAAGGCGTCGGGTCAGCGCCCGGCTGAAATAGCTCGACACCCGGCGTTTGAGGTTCTTGGCCTTGCCGACATAGAGCACTGTGGCGTCGGCATCCAGCATCCTGTAGACGCCCGGACTTTGGGGGATGCGCTCGAGGAGGGCTCGCGCGGGCATCTCGGGTCCGGGCGGGCCCTCCTCGGCATCTCGATCGGGAGCGGTATCGTTCATGTGCGGATTAGAGCGCAATCGAGCAATGACGATCCAGACCAAACCTCAAGGCAAAACGAGGCGCCGTCATGCCGAACCGATTCCTCGGCGGCCTCGCTCATGAGACTGCCACCCAAAACCTCATCAGCTCGTGACACCCGCCCTGCAGTGTCGCGCATGCCTCGTGGCGCTCTGCGCCACGTGCCGCGATGGCCGGGGTCACGACAAGGCTTCTCGCTTCGCTCCCCCGGCGCCTCATCTTGACCCACGTCAAGGACGCACCTACAGGCCATCGCTAGGGTAAATTGTTGCGACAGCGCGCCACGACCCCGCGAAGCTCGGCCATATTCGCGCGAGACGACCGGGGCGATTTGGCTCGCGTCCATCCGCCCCACACTCCGACTCCCGGAAGCCGCTCCCGCTCAAGCGCTCGATCGGGCTCGCGCCGACCACCGATAAGGACAACCACCCAGATGCGCGTCGACCCGCTCACCAAGACCAAGAGACCGATCAGCGTCCTTGCGCTCGGCTTCCGGCCCTTCTTTCTGGCCGCGGGGATCGCCGCCGTCCTGTCCGTTCTGATCTGGCTCGCAATGCTGACGGGCCATTTCCCGCAGCCCGCCTACTTGGCCGGGCCGGCCTGGCACGCCCACGAGATGCTTTTCGGTTATCTGGCAGCCGTCATCGCCGGGTTCCTGTTGACGGCCGTGCGCAACTGGAGCGGCATGGACACGCCGACCGGCACGGCACTCGCGGCCTTGGTCGCGCTCTGGTTGGCCGCACGTCTGATGCCGTGGCTCGGGCTGCCGGCCTTGGTGGTCGCGCTGACGGATGTTGCCTTCTTCCCGGTACTGGCGTTCGCGCTGCGACGGCCGCTCTGGTTCGGCCCCAATCCGGTGAACCGCGTCTTCTTGCTGCTGTTCGCAGGAATGACGCTCGCGAGCGCGCTGGTCCATCTCGATGTGCTCGGCGTCCTCCCGGGCGGGGCGGCACGGGGTCATCGTCTGATGCTGGACCTTGTCATCCTGACGATGCTGCTGGTCTCGGGCCGGGTGATGCCTTTCTTCATCGAGCGCGGAATCACCGGCGCCAAGCCACGCAGCTTTCAGTTCGTCGAGCGTCTGACCTTCCTCCTCGCCGCAGCGCTTCTGATCGCCGACCTCATCCAGCCCTACGGCTCCCCGTCGGGCGCCTTCGCGATCGCTTTGGGCCTAGTGCTTCTGGTGCGGATTGCCGGCTGGCACGATCGACGTGTCTGGACGACACCTATGTTGACGGTGCTCTATGTGGGTCTGCTCTGGCTCGCGCTTGGCCTGATCCTGGACGGGCTCCCCGCTTTCACCGCACTACCTGCCCGCGGTGCACTGCACACACTGACGATCGGGGCGATCGGGGTCGTGACGCTCGGGATGATGGCCCGGGTCGCCGTCGGCCACACCGGCCGGGCGATGCAGGCCGCTCGTCTGACGATCGTCGCCTTCGTCCTGATCAACTGCGCGGCCGCCTTGCGCGGTCTCGCACCTCTGATCTACCCGGCCGGCTACCACGCCTGGCTGATGAGCGCGGGGCTCTGTTGGATCCTCGCCTTCGGGCTCTTCCTCTGGGTGCATGCACCCATGCTGGTCGCGCCCCGCCCGGACGGGCGCCCGGGCTGACGCGGCATCGGGGGCATCGTTTGGGTGCGATTCAACACAACCGAGGATGACGGGTCGAGCGTCAGCGAAACCTATCCAGCGTGCGCCAAGGGCGTCGGACCGAAACCCGGCGACGCGGCGGTTGGGAGGATGGGTTTCGCTGACGCTCGACCCATCCTAAGCGCTCATCATGTGTTCACTCTGTTTTTGAATCGTCACGGCTCACTCGGGCGTCGTGTCCGACCGGGCCTTGCCTGTCTGTGCACGTCTCGTTTTCTTCAACTGGGGCGCCGGACGGAGCTTGTCGAGGATGTGCCCGAGACTCAGGATCGGATGGGGCCAGAGCATGCGCGGGCCGGCATAGCGCATCACAGCGCGCACCCGCTCGCGCATCAGGGCGCTGTAGCAGTGCACCTCGCAGAGATTGCAGGCCGGTTTTTCTTCCTGGAAAGGACAGGTGTCGAGGCGGCGATGCGCATACTCGAGCAAGCACACGCACTCGGTGCAGAGTTCCTCGTAGCCTGGGTGATGATCCCGGCAGTAGATGGCCATCATGGCAGTGATGGTCTTTTTCTCGCGCGTAATGCGTCGGCCGAACGGCATAAGACGTCCTCGGATACGGATGCAGAGCGGGTCCTCGACGATCAATCGTCCAGGATCGAGAGGTAGGCAAAGATGTCGCGCAGCTCTTCGGCGGTGAAGGCCGCCAGCAACTCCTCGGCATCCGGGTCGGACGGGTCATGCACACGCCTCTTATCGATGTATTTGTCGACCTGGCGCAGCATGTACCCGGTGTACTGACCGGCCAACATGGGCACGGCATCGCGCTCGCGTCCCAGGCCGTCGCGGCCGTGGCAGGAGGCACACTCCTTGTCGTAGATGCGCTCGCCGACAACCGCATCACCCTCCGCGCGCGGGATCTGAACGATCCGTTTGGTGGCCATCAGCCGCTCGTAGGCGTTGAAATCCGCCGCTGTCTCGTCGACCGGCGGGAGGCGACTCGGCAGCTCGATCGCGGCGAGAAAGGCCGAGATATCGCGAATATCCGAATCCGGCATCTGCCGATGATCCGTGTGCTCCACCATGGCGAGATTCTCGCGCTCGCGCGCCCTGAACAGGTCGAGCTGCCGTGCGATGAAGGCGGCGGGGAGACCTGCCAGGCGTGGATATTCGCCGTCCTTTCCGCCTTGGCCATATTCGCCGTGGCAGCCGGCACAGACCTCGTTGATCTCAGCTGCGTTTTCCAAGTCCGCATCGGCGAACGGATCCTCGGCCTCTTCGGCCAGCGCAAAAGGCGCAACAAGCAGGCAGCCCAGGGCGATGCCTACAGCAACACGCAACACGGGTCGACTCATATCCAGTTCTCCGGATAACGACGTGTCGCGGGGATGTTGTTCACAAGAAGGGCCACCGCCAGCAGGATCAGCGGCCCGAGGGTCGCCGGAATCAGCACGTAGTAATATCCCATCGCGTGAATCTCCTCCGAGCCGATCACCGCAATCAGAGCGGTTGCGCCCCCCGGCGGATGCAGGGTCTTACTTAGATGCATGAACGCAATCGCAGTGGCCACCGCGACTGCTTGTGCAAGCCAGGGATCCGCGGACAGCAGCTTCCAACTGGTGACGCCGACCAGCGCCGAGATGACGTGACCGCCGACTAGGTTACGGGGCTGAGCCAATGGGCTGCGAGCCGCCCCGTAGAGCAGGACCGCGGATGCACCGAGCGAGCCGATCGTGAGCGTGAGGTCGATCTCCGAGAAGAACGCCTGATTGACCCAACCGACCAGACCGATCCCGAGGAATGCACCGATCCACGACCAGAAGACCTCCTGATTGCTGACCCGTGGCGGACTTCCCCGTGTGGTCCCGCGCATCTTTCGGACGTAAGCCATCAGGCTCAAGGCTTGCCTCCAATTGGCTTGCGTACCGGACATGTCGATACGACTGCGGTGCGGTTCCGGGGCGCGACCGACCCGGTCCTCAACCGCGTGGAATCCTTATACCGAATTTGAAACTCAGGGCGTGATGAGGGCCTTGACCCATATCAAACCTGACGACCGAAACCACAGCTGGGTCGTGCCAGACCGGACAGCCCTACATCCTGTTCGACATCCTGGAGTTTCCTCGACCGGATCCGGTGCGGGATCTGGCACCGCACCTGATCCTGCTCGATGACGGTCGCGGCGTGAATCTCGGTCGGATCGCGCGAATCAACCTGGAGCGGCCCTTCGGTGCGACACCCGAGCAGATTCTCTACCAGGATCGTCGAGCCACTCGAGACCTTTTGCTTACGGAGCGGCAGCTCTCACAGACATCGATCGCCGAACGCTCGCGAAAGCCTCTCGGACAGGTGCTTGGGATGGAGGCTCCCCGGTTCGAGACCGCGCAAAGTCCCGCCCTCGAAACGCGTAAGAAGTCACCGGTTTGACCTGTCTCAAGGCTATTTGCCCGTGATCCACGCCTAATAAGCCCGCCAGCGGCGTTGAAGCCGATCATACGGGGGTCATCAGATGACAGAGAGCCATCTTCATCTCTTTCAGGAGCCGGACCACGCCAGTATCGACGAGATCCGGGAGCTTGAGCTTTCGGACGCCGACATCCTGGATGCGATGCGGGAGATTCCCGGCTATATCGACATTACGACAACGGACTTCCGAACCATTTATCACCTCGCCCATGCCCACGCCGTCGAGCGCATGAACAGCCGCATGTGTGCGAGAAACCTCATGCGGTCCCCGATCCAACCGCTGCATCCAACGACACCGCTTTACCACGCGGCCGCACTATTCGTGCGCCAAGGCGTCAAAGCGCTTCCGGTGGTCGTAGGCGGCGGACTGGTGAGCGGAATTCTGACCGAGACGGATATTCTCAAGCGGCTCGGTGCGGAGAGTTTTTTGGCGCTGCTTCCGCGATTGCTCGAACAATGCAGCCGTCTCGCCGACTGCTGTCACGAAACAGCGACGAGCGCGATGATGACATCTCCGGCAATCACCGTGACCGAGCACGCCGGTTTTTCTCAGATCATGTCCGCCTTCCGGAGCCACGGCGGACGCAGCATGCCGGTCGTCGACGACCGCGGTCGTCTGGCCGGCCTTCTGATGCGCAAGGATTTTCTCGCTGCCTGCCAACTCGATGTACAGTCGATCCGATGATGGGCGCTTGGCGCGCCATCAGGCGATTCTCCGGAACCTGGCGAGAAACGATAAACCTCTTGCCTTCTTTAATCGCCCGCGGAAACCGCGACTCTGACCACCGCCTCGATCGCTCGAAACAAACGCCTAAGAAGACCGAGAAAGGTCAGTCCCCAAGCCGCGAGCGCAATGTAGACGGTTATCGCCGGGATCCAGGTCAGGCCGTCGATTTGTAGTGCGTTCGCCAACAACGCGGTGCTCGCCGTGTACATGCCCAAGGGAAACACCGCACCCCAGAATAGTGGCGTGTAGACGATCGGCACGCGTCTGAGCCAATGCGTCCAGATCCCCAGGGCGATGAGGAGAGGTATCCACCAGGTCCCCGCAGCCCAAAAGAAAAGTGTGAAACCCTTGAGGAAAGGAACCAGCTCGACCAGTAATTGTGATTCTTCCGCGTGGAGAATCAGTGTCGCTCCGGCTTGTGTCGCGATCGCCGTCGCCCCCATGCTGACCCAGTATGGCGGGGTAAAGCTCGCCGGCTCCAGATGCATGAAGGTCAATCGATAGAAAACCAGGGCGATGATATTGATATAAAGCATGCAGCCCATGAAATAGAAGAATAAGCTGATAAAGAGAATGAACTGCTGAGCGTCGGGAAAACGAAAGGCAACCATAGTCCCGAGTACTGCAATGGATTGCGTGGCAACCGATGCAATGAGCCAGACACCGCTCATGCCGTCCGTCAACGAGGGCTTGGTCGGATGGACGATGATCGCCGTGAAGAAAGAGTAGGTAATCAGCAGCCAGAGAAAGGCGCCGAACACCCACAATCCAAATGCAAGATCGGCGTCGCCGGTCAGCGTGAAGATCTGTACCCCAATCACGCAGGTCCCGGCGACGATCGTAAAATACCCCGGCCCTAAGGCATGTGCCCTGAGATCATCGACAAGGTGTGTAGGATAGACCAGCACGCGAAGGCCGGTCATAAACAAAAGCGCGGCGAAAGCAATCAAGTTGATGAAAAGAAGCGGATGGGCGATCCAGTCGAGCCCGACCAGATCACAGGCGATGGAGACGATCCCTGTCGCCATCACCAATGAAAAGTACGATGGCGGCAGCTTCTCGATCCAATATCGAGCCACAGTTGCGACCGTCTGTGAGCGCGTTGGTGATCCCATCGTTGCGTTGATGCCTCGGGTCGGTCATTGAAGCTCAATTCGGGGATCGGAATCGCGAAGCCGTAGAGGATCGAAAAGGTCTCCGTCGAGTTGGGCAGCCGCGTGACTCGACCACGCACTGAAACACCCGATCGTCACGTCATCTTGCTTTTCGTTGCGATCTTTAGACCTACGTCGCAGTTCAGCCCCCCCCAGCCCTCCCGCAAGGTGAGGGGTCTCGGACTCCTTGTCGAGATACTCCCTCCGCTCTTGCGTGGGAGGGCTGGGGAGGGGTCTGAACCCACACATGCTCGGTCCAGGTGCGCCCTCCGGAGTTGGACCCCGCGAGTCCGGTCCGGTCCGGGCCGATCAGCGTCGGGCAACCTGCCGTTGCGGAAAGACCTCCGATTCCAGGTAGGTAATGAGCGACCAGATCTTGTCCGGGCCGAGGTTTGCATAGGCGGGCATCAGCCATTCATCCTTGTTTCTCGGCAGTCCCGCGGCGATGCGGTAGTAGAGCTGCGTTTCACTCGACCCACCCTTGAGCGGCTCGGTGCGCAGATTGCGTGTCGGTACGGGGCGACCCGCCGCGTCCGTCCTGAGCGCCGTCAGAACGCCGTCCCCGGCGCCGGTCGGTCCGTGACAGACCGAGCACATGCCGGAGTAGAGCTCCTTGCCTTCCTTGATCATCGCCACTGTGGGAGCCGGCCTCGCAGGAACAGCGATGGGCTCGCCGGGTGTCGGGCGATCTTTCCAGAAGTGTTCGACGGTTTGCACCAGCGATTCGATTTGCCGATCGGAAAGCGCCGCGAAACCCGGCATTCCCGAACCGGTGAGCCCATGAATGATGGCGTGACGAAGATCCTCGCTCGACGCAACACCGTTCGATGTCGAGATGAACTGGAAATGCCCCTCGGTCAAATCTCTCGGAAGCGCGGTAAAGGTCGGCGATTTGGATCCGGGGCCGTCACCCTGACCTTCCAGTCCATGACAGCGGGCACATTGGCTGACATAGAGCGGATAGCCTTCGAGCACCTCCTGCGCCTGACTCGAGTCCGGACCCTTCGACTCCGTCGTGATCGCGGCATGGGCGGTTTGAACCAGGCCATCTCCTTTGGGGCTGGGCAGCACGAAGGCGATGAGAACCAAGACCCCGACAACGCCGGCGGTCAAATAGGTCATATAGGATTTGTCGGTGACGCCTTTGAATTCCCAACACCCCAACACCCAGCCGTTCTGGAATTTCTTCGCTGTCGTGCGCAAGACTTGATAGGGCCGCACGAGATAATTGACCGGAAGCGTCCAGGCATGGATCAACTTCGTGAAAGGGAAATAAGCCGCGAAGGCGAATGCAAGCAGGATATGGATTTTCGACAACAACGGCGCCGATGCCATCAGTTCCGGTTGGGGCGAGAGCCGCCAAAGACTGGCAAACCAGGGAGCTGCGGTATAGGAAACGCCCCAGATACGATCCCCCAACGCTTGATAGATGGCGACGCCCAGGATCGCGATGAGAAAGAAGTGCACGATGTAATCATCGGGCTGGCTCATTGCACGCATTTCGGGAACCAGTGTCCGCCGGATCAGCGCCATCACCGACCCGACAATGGCGACCAAACCGCCGAGCGTGGCCATCCAGAAAAAGGCGCCGACCCAGCTCCCCCACCCCAGCATCCCGCCGATCAATCCGGCGAGATGACCGAAGAAGACCAGGAAGATACCCCAGTGCAGCAAGTGAACCGCAAGTCCGAGGATATCGCGGCCCACGAAGATGCCGCTGGCCCGCGTCGACATTCCGAACGGCCGATAGACCATGCGAATGAAGGGCACGACGAAGAACAGCGTCAGTGCCACATAGGGGAAGACACCCCAAATGACGTAACTCGAAAAGAGAAAGTTGCTCATTGGCTGTACCAACCGGCTGTGGAGTTATCAGGAGATGGCGAGAGGCCCGGTGTCGAGGAGGTCCCCTTGCGCACCGGGATCGTCGCTTGAACCTCCGGCGCAAGCCAGACGGGATCGTCGGCGAGACGCTCCATGTCCTCCTCTGCCACAAACTCAAGTGCTTCCATCAGGAGGTCGTAGACGCTCTCGTATTTCTGCAGCGCCTTGCGCATCGCCGGGATGCCGGGCTGCAGGTACTGATCGACGAAACGTCGTCGCAGCCCGATACCGTCACGTTCCGGATGCGCGCTGCTCACCGCCAGGAACTCGATCATGACCGGCAGAAAATCCGGCAGCTCGGTAATGGCCAGGTCGAACCCGAAGTGTTCGTAGGTGGCCTTGAGCTCGATCATGTATTGATTGCGCCCGCAGGCACCGGCGCCCCGGCACGAGTTGGGCTCCTCGTACATGTGCGCGCCCAGATAGAGCGGACAGGGGGGCGTCAGCTCCAGGGTTGCAGTGTATTCATCGACGTTGTGCGCGGCCGGGGATGCCAGGAATCGCTCGATGCACTCGCGCATCGGCGTCTCCGGGATGGCCTGGAGGTCACGCTCCACCCGTCCGGCGTCCCGAACGGCCGGGTTGAGCAGAAGCTCTGCGATCAACCCGTACATGGCCCCGAGATCCCAGCCGGCCGACCCCGTCGAGACCTGTCCGGACGAACCCGGACCCGATACGAAGGCTTCGGTCGATTGGATTGCACTCATGGTCAGCTCCCCACACCCATCTTGTTGCCGTGGAAGGACGTGCGCCGCTTCGGACTCTGCTCGGGCGCGAGCAGGTCATAACCGGTGAACCCGCGTTCCAGATAGGGCGCGTTGTCCGTGTCCTCCGTACGCGAGGTCGCGATGACGAACCGCTCGTGGAAGTGCGCGAGCGAAAGCAGGCGATGCATATGCCGTGCTTGTGCGATCGTCAGTCCCACTGCCTTCAAGACGGAATCGTCGGTGCGACCCTCCACACGCTCCAGCCGACGGAACTCACGCAACGCAAGCTGACGCAGCAGGGCCGTCTCCACGAGCTTCGTATTCCCGGCGGCCAGCAGACGCGCCAGATACTCGATCGGGATCCGGAACTCCTTCAGATCCGGCAATACCGTGCCGCCGTCCACCATATCCAGCGTGCCCCGGTCATTCGGTTTGGCCGTCTGTACGGGACTCTCCGGCGGGATATAGAAGAGACTCGGCAGCGTACGGAACTCCGGATGCAGCGGCAGTGCAATCTCCCATTCCTTCACCATCTTGTAGACCGGCGAGCGGCGGCATGCCTCCAGCCAGTTGTCCGAGATGCCTTGACGCTTGGCCTCGGCAATGATCTCCGGATCGAAGGGGTCCAAGATGATGTCGCGATGCCGATCCACCAGCTCGTGCTCGGGGGCATTCGCCGTCTCGGCGACGCGGTCCAAATCGTAGAGCAGCGGACCGAGATAGCGGATACGACCCACGCACGCCTGGAAGCACATGGGCGGCTGGCCGGTTTCGAGACGCGGGAAGCAGAGGATGCATTTCTCCGACTTACCGGTGCGCCAGTTGTAATAGGTCTTCTTGTAAGGGCAACCCGAGACGCAATAGCGCCAACCCCGGCAACGATCCTGATCGATCAGGACCACACCGTCCTCTTCGCGCTTGTAGTTCGCTCCCGACGGGCAGGAACCGACACACGCGGGATTCAGGCAGTGATTGCAGATGCGCGGCAGATACATCATGAAGGAGTTTTCGAACTTCAGCAGCGCCTGCCGCGCCGCCGGCGTCATATCCATGAAGTTGTAGTCGAGCTTGCCCGTGCCCTCTTCATGAGTGCCGGCGCCGTTGTCCTCCCAATTCACGCCGTAGGTCAGCTCGATGTCCTCTTCGCCCGTGATCTGCGACTTGGGGCGTGCGACCGGTTGGGAATACTTGGTCGGCTGCTCCGAATGCAGATCCTCGTAGGTGAAGGTAAAGGGCCCCTTGCCGTAATAGTCATCCATTTGGGGCAAGACCGGGTTGTAGAAGAGACTAATCATCTCCCAGAACCGCGAGGCTTGATTCAGCTTGGGCGCGTCCGCACCCGGATCCTCCTTCCAACCGCCGCGGTACTTCTCCTGGTTCTCCCATTGCTTGGGATAGCCCGCGCCTGGTTTGGTCTCTACGTTGTTCCAGAACATGTATTCCGCGCCTTCACGGTTGGTCCACACGTTCTTGCACGCAATGGTGCAGGTTTGACAACCCAGACACTTATCCAGGTTGAAGACGATACCCATCTGTTGCTTGATACGCATGATTTATGCCCCGACGCTGAGCTGTGACTCTTGGTAGATAACCTTGCGACCGCGCGACTCCATCGGTTTCTTGCGGATAAGCACCACACAATCGCGCTCCGACGGACTGGTCCCTTGGTAATTGAGCCAATAGGTCCAATTGGCATAACCGCCCACCATCGTCGCGGGGTTCATCATGATGCGGGTGGTGGCGTTGTTGTTGCCGCCGCGCAGATCGCTGGAACCACGCTCCCTGGCCAACGACGAGAAGGGCACGTTCACATGACGCTCGGTCTGGTGATAGACGATCGACATATCGCGGGGCACCGTATGACTCACCACAGCGCGGGCCACCTGGATCCCGTTCTCGTTGAAGATCTCCACCCAGTCGTTGTCCTTGACCCCGATATCGCGCGCGTCGTCGTCGTTGATCCAGACCGTCGGCCCGCCGCGGAACATGTTCTGCATCTGCCATGAATCGCCGAACATGCTGTGAATGCCCCATTTCTGGTGCGGCGTGATGAAGCGGAACAGCTTTGCCCCCTTCATCTCGATGTCCTTCTGGGCCACGTCTCCGATCGACACCATGTCTACCGGCGGCTTATAGACCGGGAAGTCCTCGCCCAGATCGCGGAACATGCGATGGTCGTAATAGATCTCCTGTCGTCCGGTCAGCGTGTGGAAGGGTTTGAGTGCCTCGATGTTCAATGTCCAGGGCGAATAGGTTCGACCCTTCGTCTCGATCGCGGACCAATGCGGCGAGGTCAAAGCCCGCCTCGGCTGAGAGATGAGGTCGGGATAGTGGTAGGCGGTCTCCCGCTCGTGCTCGACGATATGCGCGAGCGGCACGCCGCAACGCTCCTCGAGTTTCTTGAACATCTGATAGGACAGCTCGCCGTCGCTTTCGGGCGAGATGCGCAAGATCACCTCGCAGACCTTCGCCGCCGTCTCCATGTTCGGCCGACCGTCCTTCTCCCCGACCAGATAACTCTCCTTCATTTGCTCGTAGGCCTCGGCGAGATCGCCGCGGATCCCCTTGGCACCGTATCCGTTCGGTTTGGTGACCGCCGGCCCCAGGGTGGTGTACATGTCGTGGATCTTGGTGTAGTCGCGCTTCACGACACTGACGTTCGGGAAGGTCTTGCCGGGGATCGGCTCGCTCTCCCCCGTCCACCAGTCGCGCAGCTCGCCCATGGGCTGCGCCAGCTCGTCGCGGGTGTCCGTGTTGAGCGCCGTCATGACCAGGTCTTCGACCGGATCCGGCAGGTGGGTCTTGGCCAACTCGCTGATCTTCTCGGCGACCAGCCTGAAGGCCTCCCAGTCGTGCTTGGACTCGTAGGCCGGATCGTGTGCCGGCGTGAATGGATGCAAAAAGGAATGCAGATCCGTGCAGGTGAGGTCGAACTTCTCGTACCAGTGCGCCGTCGGCAGCACGATGTCCGAATAGTTGGCGGAGGAGTCCATTCGCAGGTTGACGTTGTAGATGAGATCCAGCTTCCCGAGCGGGGCATCGCCGCTCCAATCGATCTCCTTCACCATGTCCTTGGCGCGACCCTCGCCGCCGAGCACATTGTGGTGCGTCCCCAGCATGTGCTTGAGGTTGAGCTCATGGCCGCGCATGCTGGTGCCGATGAGGTTTCCGCGATAGATCCAGAGCACCTTGGGATGGTTCTTCGGGGCGTCGACATTCGGCAGCGCGAACTTGAGCTTGCGCTCCTTGAACTGCTGCGCGACCCAGGTCTTCACCTCCTCGAGGCTCTCGCAGCCGGCCTTGCGCGCATCCTTCATGACATCCAGCGGGTTGCGCTCGTCGAACTGCGGGAAGAAGGGCAGCCAACCGTTGCGGACCGCAACGGCGTTCATATCGGCCGCATGGTTGGCCTTCGCCGGCATCTCCTTGGCGCGCGGGGCCCACAAGGGGTCGAGGCTCATGCCGTCGTAGCGCCATTGATCCGTATGGAAATAGAAGTAGGATGTGGAGTTTTGCTGCCGCCCGACATTGCCCCAATCCACCGCATTGCCGATCGTCCCGATGGCGGCGACATTGCGGATCTTCTCGGTGCCGACATAGTGCGCAAAGCCGCCGCCGTTGCGACCTTGGCAACCTGTCAGGATGCCCATGACGGCCTCGGAGCGATAGGTCAACGAGCCGCCGTGGTACCAGTGCAGGATGCCCGAGCCGGTGATGAAGAGGCACTTGCCTTTCGTCTTCTCCGCGGTGTCGGCCCATTCCCGAGCGACACGGATGGCGAGATTGCGATCCACGCCGGTCTCCTGCTCCTGCCAGGCCGGGGTGTAGGCCTGCGTGGCGTCGTCATAGTCTTTCGGGTATCCGGGACCCGAGAGACCGCGATTGACACCGAAATGCGCCAACAAGAGGTCGTAAGCCGTCGCGACACGCACCTTGGTGCCGTCGGCCTTGGTCAGCACACGGCTCGGGACGCCTCTGAGGCTCAGTTGGGCCTTCTCCCCCCGCAATGCCGTGGTGCCGAACTCCACGTTGAAGGTATGCGTGAAGTCGGCGTACTCGACAATGACCTCCTCGAACTCGCCGTCCATGAGTGTGAGCAGCGGATCGAACGGCTGGGCCGTCACCGCATCCTCGTTTTTGAGATTCCAGCGTCCGGTGTTCTTCTCCTCCCAGCGGAAGCCCAGCGTCCCGCCCGGCAGACGCAGCTCGCCCTGCTTGTCGAAGCAAGGCAGCTTCCAATCGGCCAGCTCTTCGTTCGCATAGGCCGCGAGATCGCTCGCCCGCAGGAATCTGCCGCTCGCATAATGGTCACCCTCCTGGTCCAGAATCACCAGGAAGGGCAGATTGGTGTATTGCGCCACATACTCGTGGAAGTACTCGGCGCGACGATTGACGTGGAACTCCTGCAGGATGACGTGAATACAGGAGAGGATGAAAGCCGCGTCCGTTCCAGGGCGCACAGGCACCCAGAGGTCTGCGAACTTGGTCACATCGGAGTAATCCGGCGAGAGATTAACCAGTTTGCCGCCGTTGTATTTGTGCTCGGAGGCAAAATGGGCATCCGCCGTGCGGGTCATCGGCAGGTTCGAGCCCATCACAATCCAATAGGCACTCTGATACCAGTCGGCCGATTCATGCACGTCGGTCTGGTCGCCCCAGATCATCGGCATGATGTGCGGCAGGTCGTGATACCACTCGTAGAAGCTGAGCATGGTCCCGCCGAGGAGGTTCGACAGGCGGTGACCGGACAGGAAGCTCACCATGCTCATGGCCGGGATCGGCGAGAAGGAGGCCAGGTGGTCGGCACCGTGCTCCTTGATGGTGTAGACCTTGGCCGCGGCGATGATCTCGGTCGCCTCGTCCCAGCTCGTGCGACGCCAGCCGGCCTTGCCGCGGGCGTTGCGATAGGCTTTGGAGCGCTCGGGATTTTCGACGATGGCGGCCCAGGCGGCGACCGGGTCTTTGCCTGCTTCGCGCTCCGCCCTCCAAAAGTCGAGCAGGACACCACGGACGTAGGGATATTTCGGACGGACCGGGCTGTAGGGATACCAGGACGCCGAGATCCCGCGCTGGCAGCCGCGCGGCTCGTAGTTCGGCGTCTCGTCGTTGATCTGGGGCCAGTCGGTCTTCTGCAGCTCCCAGGTGATCATGCCGTTCTTGACGAAGACCTCCCACGAGCAGGAGCCGGAGCAGTTGACGCTATGGCTCGTGCGCACCGACTTGTCGTATTGCCAGCGGCGGCGATAGAAGTCTTCCCATTTGCGCGGCTCGTCGAGCTCGCGGAACCAGCGGGAGCCACCGTTGCCGTTGCCGTCGTCTTTGGTCTTGCTCATTGCTGTTCTGCCTCTTGGGTTTCCGATCCGCTTTGCGCACCGGTTTCGCTGGCATGTGCCAGCCCGAAAGCCTTAACAAACGGGCGGAAGTCACGGACCGTGCCGTAGATGGCCACCACCGCGTTGCGCCGCTCGTCATAGACGAGATTCACCGCCTCGGATCGACCGATCGGATGGGGGACCGCATTGTTGTCGTGGTCGACCCAGTCCTCCTTCATCGCCTGCATGGAGACATAGAGAAGCCCGCCGTCGCGATGGGCCTGCCACCAGACGCGGTAATCCCAATCGCCCACCTTGATCTCGTGTTGACTGGTCCTGGCTTGCGGGTCGTGCGGATCGATATCCCATTGCAGAACGGGGATACCGATGTCGTAGTCGATGGATTCGCGCGGCCCGCTGAGCGGGTTCGGACCGCCCGGCCGATAGCCGGCCGCGGGCGCGACATCATGGCGACCGAGCGCAATGGCGAGCAGATCCGGCTCCGGCAGCTCTCCCTCCTCGAGGTACTCGGCCTGGAGCGGCGTCATGAGCCGGCTCATCACGGCGCTCGGGCCTTCGGGCTTCTTCCGAAGCTCCTTGGCGAGGTCCTCGGCACTGCGCAACGGAACATCCGGGACGAAGGGCGCGATCCGACGAATCTGCACGTCCGCAAAATCCGCGCGTTGCAGCACATCCCGAATCTGCCGCTCCATGGTCGCCACCTTGGTCTCGTCGCGGGTGTCGGGCTTGAACTCGACTTCCACCATCGGCCCGATGGCGAGGATGTCCCCGACAAACCCCGAGGCAACGATGTCCCGCGAGAAGCCGGGATACTTGACCTCCCGGAGCAACTCCCGCACGTGCTGCGACTCCTCGTTGATCATGTTCTTTTCACTCCTCATCCTCCGTTGTCAGGGCCGCGCGTCTTGATGCTGCGGTCTCTGCTGTTGTCTCCGAGCATTTTGCTCGGGTTGAGGGGCTCGTACGCAGAGCCATTCAGCAACGGGTATGCCAGAGGGAAATCGGGGCGCGTGGGGGCTGCGTGCGGGATCGGAGCGGCGTTCCTAGAGAGGGGTTTGAGTGGAGCAGATCTTACTGATTGCGCTCGTGAAAGCAGGCATGAACGGATGGCGGTCGAGACCAGCGGAAGGCGTTTTGGAAGAACGTCAGGAGACCCAAGGCATCCCGATCGGTCGGCCTCGATTCAGAGGAAGCACGGGGCGGCGAGACAGATTGTCCCGGCGGGCAATTGGGTTCGGGCCAATGTGTCTCGACGGCACGAACAAGACGAGCATGGTTTGGACGCGATTATCGACGATCTGGCTGGCCGCAAGTGCGTGCTGAAGGCGATCGCAGCCAGGCTTGCAGAGTAGGATGCAGCGCCCGCCTTGCAGCCGAGGCAGCAGGGGTTTGACTTTGGCCAAGAGGATTCCCGATGGACAGAGATCAGGTTGGTCATATGGAACTCCCTTGTCGATGACACACCAAATGTAACGAAGGGGCACGTGATCCTGGTAGCCCGATGTACGGGCGGCGTTGTCGACGGCGGTAGGCGGCCGAGAGGTCGCGCGGGAGGGAGCCGCCGGGGCCTTCTGCGGACGAGGTATCGAATCGGACCGAAGGCAACGCGGCAACAAGATCAGGAATGAAGATTCCCACCGACTCCGATCACCAATGTGAAAGCGGCGATTCTCCGGGGTTGGGAGGGCTGTCCGTGTCGCTGATGATCCTTACCTTGTGGTCGCCCCACTGATCGACGAGGATCGGCGCCTTACCATTCGAACGCGCTTGAGACGACTCACCCATGAAGACCCTTCCTCCACTTATCCTGCTCGTTTTCGCGCTCGCGCTTTGCGCCTGCTCGACCAACCGCCCTGGTCCCGTTGCGGACACGGACACGACGACGGACGGACCCACGGTCTACGGACAGCTTTCGGTCTCGTTGGATCACGCCTCGACGCGGTGACGGGGGTTCACAGCACGTCCCATCCCGGATAGATCAACCCGGGAATCCGCGGTGTTTCGACGCGGAAGCAGCAGTGGCGGGTATAGGCTTCGAAGATGGTGATCTTGTCGGCCAACCCCTCGGGCATGCCGACATCGCACCAGCGATGGCGCTGCTCCCATTCGTTCGGACCGCGGATCAGCGGCCATCCCCGGACTGCAAGGCCGAGGGCGAAGGTCGATGCGACGCTGCCACGGGGTTCGACGAACGCGTCGTCGGCAGATGCGGATTCGCGTCGGTCCTCCCAGATCAGACGGTCACCGTCGCGCCCGGCGGATATCAAACACGCAGGCGCGGCCCTGATCGAGTCGTCGCGATGCAGCAGGAAATCTAGTCCTTGCGCGCGCTCGCGGATCTCGTAGACGGGGTCTGCAAGATAGCGCACCAGGCTCAGCGAGCGCTTCCAGTTGGCGACCCAGAAGCCCCGGTGCAGATGGAAGCGCAGCGCGCCCTGCCAGGTCCAATCGGTCTTGAGCCGGATGCCGCCCAGACCCAAACGCCGTGCGGTGCCGTCCAACGCGTCCATGACCCGGTCGGCGTGGCCTTGGCGCCGCTCCTCCCTGAACAGATAGAGGCTGGCGATCCACATGAAGTGCTCGCCCCACCCCGGGTCGCGAAGCGCGACGGCAAGGGTACCCAGGCAGTGGCCATCGAGCATGATCCAGTAGGGGAGATAATCGCCTAGTTCGGCTGGATCCCCGATCGCTTCGCCCGTCGTCAGGCTCAAGCGGCTCCAGTTCTCGATCGCCGCGTCCGTCAGCGACCGTGGGTCCGGGATGCCGCCGAGACGATGTTCGGCGAAGCTCGCAAGCTCGCAGGCGCGCCACAATCGGCGATCTTCGGGGCAAGGGTCTTGACAGGCCGTAGGAAAGGCCAATTGGCCAGGGAGACTCGAAGGATTTCGCGGAGATCGTCCGACGTGTTTTCGGGGTCGGAAGATGACGCCATGGTGATCGCTCTCCGCTCAACTGGCGGTTGTGCCGGTCGCGTCCTCGTTGCGGGACTTCTGCGGGTCGACCGCGCCCGCCGCCTCGGCCTTGCGCGCCTCGTCTTCCCGTTTCATCCGACGCAGCAACCACAGCTCGCGGAGCAGGAACCCCATGATGGCGCCCGCGGTCAGGAGCGCCTTGCAGAGCATCAGGGTTCCGGTGCTGATCATGGCGGTGTCATCCGAGGTTTTGTTCGTGGCTCTGGCCATCTTGAGACGTGGCGCAGAGCGCCACGGGGCGTGCGTGACACCGCGGAGCGGGTGTCACGAGTCCACCCGCTGGAACGAGCGGGAGATGTCGCCGCTTCGCGACGACCTGACGTCACTTCCGGCCGAATCGTCTGCAAGGCGGCATATTCATTCCCGGAAATCGCCTAGTGACGATTCAGAAACAAGGTGAACACCTTGATGAACGCGAAGGATGGGTAGATCGTCAGCGAAACCCATCCTCCAAACCGTTGCGTTACCGGGTTTCGGTCCGAGGCGCTTGGCGCGGGCTGGATGGGTTTCGCTTCGCTCTACCCATCCTACGGGTTTCGGTTGTTTTTGAATCGTTCCTTAAGCACTCGGGGGTTCGCGCTCGCCGTAGCTGTGGACGAGCACGGGAATGGGGGAATGCGTCAGGGTGCGCAGGGTTTCGCTCCCGAGGATCTTTGCCTTGATTCCTTTGCGGCCATGCGAGGCCATGAAGATGAGATCGGCGCCGGATCGGGTCGCGGCATCGACGATGGCCTCGTAAGGGGTATTGCTCGGCGAGGAGATCACATCACATTGCACGTCGGCCTGGCTGCAGAGTTTTTCGACGAACCCGAGGCTCTTTTGAACGTCTTTCTCGATCTGCTCGTCGATCTGATCCAACGAGCTCGGTGCCGCTGTCTTGTCTTCGCCGAAGAAATGCGTCGCGGAGAGGTTCGGTTTGGCATGGAATGCGGTGATACGGGCACCGATCTGCTTGGCGAAGGCGACCGCTTGGCGGGCGGTTGCCTCCGAGAGATCGGAGCCGTCGGTCGGGACAAAGATATGCTTGTACATGTGTATTCCAGCAGGTGGACTCGGCACGACGGCGCCCGGCCGGCAGGACACGGTGGACGCATCCGCCCTCCCCGAGCCGGCCCCAAGATCAAGCCACGTCGCCCCAGCGATAGACGAGTACCGGGATCTTCGAGTGGGTCAGGACCTTCTGCGTCTCGCTTCCGATCAATTGGGACTTGAATCCCTTGCGCCCGTGTGACGCCATGAAGATGAGGTCGGCACCGCATTGCGATGCGGCCTCGAGGATCGCCTCCGCGGGCGTATCCGTCGGCGTCGTCATCGTCTCGCACGGCACGCCGGCCTCGCCACAGGAACGTTCGACGAAGTCCAAGCTGCTGCGGGCGGAGGCTTCGGCCGCCTTCTCGAACTGCGCGCGCGTCGCCTCGTCCACAAGATCGCCGTCGAAGATCGCCGCCGAGAAGGTGGTCGACGCGATCTGCGACTTTGCATGGTAGGCGGTGATTCGAGCGCCGAGGGCCTTCGCCAAGGCGACCGCGGCGTGCGAGGTGTCTTGAGAAAGCGGCGTACCGTCGGTCGGAACCAGGATATGCTTGAACATGATCATTCCCCCTTAGACATTGGCGATCGACAAGGGCGAGCTGCGGCGCAGATAGAAGTACCACGTCATGAAGAGCATCGTGATATAGCAGCCGAGGAAAAGCGTGAAACCACCGACGATGCCGAACATCGCAAAGCTGCGTGGAATAAAGAAGGCGCCGAGCGAGCCGATAGCCCCGGCGACACCGATACAGCCACCCGCCAGACGGCGTGCCGAGGCCAGCTTGGTCGGATCGAGGCTGCCCGTCTGCGGATCGAGAGCCGTGGCTCGAAACGCTGCCGGAATCATGCGATAAACGGTTCCGTTGCCCATTCCTGCCGCAATAAACAGCAGCATGAAGAGCCCGAAGAACAGCGGGAAGTTCAATTGCTCCAAGGTCATCACCAGCCCGAGACTTCCCGCGCACATCAAACTGAAGACGATCATCGTCATCCGTGCCCCGCCATAACGGTCGGCGAGCCATCCACCGATCGGTCGCACCAATGCACCCGTCAAGGCGCCGACGAAGACGATTTTCATCGAAACTTCGGGAAACTCGGAGCGCAATAGCGTCGCGAAGGTATTCGCATACCCGATATAGGAGCCGAAGGTCCCGATATAGAGCCACGAGATGATAAAGGTGTTTCTGTCCGCGAGCGCCAGCCCGAAGCTCTTGATATCGGCCCGAGCGCAGGTCAGGTTGTTCATGTAGAAGTAGGCGCCCATCGCCGCGATGATGCAGAGCGGGATGAAGATCAAACCGGCACGGTCGAGCGCCAAGCCGCCGGCCGTGATGATCACGATCGGAACCGTGAACTGAACCCAAGCGACACCCAGATTGCCGCCGGATGCGTTCAGTCCGAGTGCGGCACCCTTCACCTTCTCCGGATAGAAGAAGGAGATGTTGACCATCGACGAGGTGAAATTACCGGCCCCTAGGCCCGCCAAGCTCGCGATGATGATCAGAAGCCAAAAAGGGGTTGTCGGATCGCTGACTGCGTAGGCAAGTCCTGCCGCGGGGATCATCAGCAACAACGCTGAGGCGATGGTCCAGTTCCGCCCTCCGACCATCGGGACCGTGAAGGTGTAGAGGAACCGCATCAAGGCACCGGTGAGACCCGGCGCGGCGATCAGCCAGAAGCGCTCGTCCGCGGTAAAGTTGAAGCCCGCGGCGGGCAGTTGCGGGACGACGATGCCCCAGAGTCCCATCATCGCAAAGCCGAGAAACTCGGCGAACATGGACCAGGTCAGATTGCGACGCGCGATCTTTTTTCCGACCGTATTCCACTGCCCTTCGTTCTCGGGGTTCCAGTTGGTGATCCAGCGGCTGGGCTTGGTTTCCAGATAAGAATCGGCGGCCGACCCGCCGCTCGCAAGTGCATCCGCGCTAGAGGTTGCCATGGACGTCTCCTCGTGAGGTCAAGAGTCTGGTGGAAGCGAGGGACTGTCTGCCCCCGTCGACGTGCGCTTGGGTGTCTGCTCGGCGATCTCGGGAGGGTGCCCGATCAGTCCTCTTTGACCCGTTGGGCGGTCTTCGCATCTGTGCCGCTCGCCCGGGCATAGTCTTGCTGCAGCCCGATGACCTCCTCCTTCAGGGTGGCGATCACCTTCTCGGCATCCTCCAACTGCGTCATAAAGGCCGCGAGCTCCACCTGGTATGCCTGGTCTTTGGTCAAGCGCTCGGCGATCTCGGACTTGAGGTCGTCCGATTGCTGCTTGACCTCTGCAATCGCTTGAATGAGCCGTGCGCCGTCGGCCTTGATCTGGGAAGACGTATCGAGCGGTTCTCGAAGCCTGAGAACGAACGCCGTGCCGTTCTCGGCATATTTCACCGATGGCTGCCGAATGAGATAGGTATCAACCAAGAAATAGGTTGTGAGTACGCATGTGCAGACCATCAAGGTCACAAGCGGAACGAGGTTCGGACGCCATGGCTCACGGCCGGAGTGAAGACTGACTGCAGAATCGGGCATAACCGCCTCCAGAATGGAATGAGAGACAAGCACGCATCGAATATTTTGTATTAAACGAAACGATTCAAACCTCCCGTGCGCAGCCGACACGGATGCAAGTCGCTTCACAATTCACGACGCGTCGATAGCGAGAAGTGCACGAATTAGGCCATCGACCGGCTCTTCGTTTCTCGGATCGTCGGATCGCATGCCGGACCATGGGCAACGACGACGAGGGATGGATAGAGGGCGCTTTCGTATAAACCGGCAAAAACCGCGCCGGCTCAGCGGTTGAAGGAGAATCGTGCCGCGATCGCGCGTGTAATGAATCGGGCACGTCGCGGTGTTCGTGGCTGCGCCCGGACCCCATCGAACGGACCACGGCGTACCGACAACGACGGAATCGTTGCCGTGAAACCGGTCGCGGCACGGACAAAATGGCCTTCAAGCACCCGGGCGACGAGACACTTTGTCCCATTTCGATTCCCGAGACGGCGCTGCGGTTTAATTTAAGTCGAACGACGCAAGCCTTCCGAGCATCCGCCCAAACGTAGGCCCACGGGTGCGACAACGAGGTCAATCCGCGATCGCCGGATCATGCAGCGCGCGCGTTGCCGATTGCGCACGGATGCTTGACCCGACGTGCTCGCACGATATGTCGCCGGTACAACGCTTGAAGATGTCGACGAAGTGCTGATGGTAGCGGCGCAGATATTTGTCCCGGGCGTAGGCGATCTTGGTGACCTCCCAAGGGAAGAGGTCGGCGAGATCGCGGATCCCGAGGTCCGCATCTTCGTCGGGCTGATAGGCCAGAGCGGCGATGATCCCGACACCGAGTCCCTCGCGGACGTAGGTCTTGATCACGTCGGTGTCCGCTGCGCTCAGGACCACCTTGGGATGCAATCCGGCTTTCGCAAAGGTGTCACTGAAGCCGCCGCGCCCGGTGAACCCGAAAACGTAAGTGATAATCGGGTGCTCGCAGAGCGCAGCCAGGGTCATGGGAGCCAGATCGAGCGAGGGATGCGACCGCGGCGCGATCAAGCAGCGGTTCCACCGATAGCAGGGGATGGTCTGCAGCGCGATCTCGTCGCCCAGGGCCTCGGTGCAGATCGCCAGATCCACCAGGTCGCGCAGGGCCATGTCGACCAGTTGGCCGGGCGTGCCTTGATGGATCTGAAGCTCCACGGCCGGGTAGGCGGCGGCGAAGCGCCGGATCACCGGCGGCAGCACATAGCGGGCCTGCGTGTGGGTGGCGCCCAAGCGCAGCACGCCCCGATCTTCCTCCAGATGATCGCGACCCACCGCGAGGATGTTCCCGGTCTGGCGCAACGCCTCGCAGGCGTGCCGAAAGACCTGCTCGCCGACCTCGGTCAACCCGACAAGACGTTTGCCGTGGCGCACGAACAGCCGCGTGCCGAGCTCCGCCTCGAGCTGCTTGAGATGCTGGGTCACGGCCGACTGCACCAGGTGCAGGCGCTCCGCGGTTCGGCTCACGTTGAACCGAACCTCGACCAGGGTCACGAGAGAACGTAGTTGGCGTAGCTCCATATCATTCCTCGTGATAACGACGCATGAATGATCATTTCAAATCGCCTTTGCCGCCTGCCTAAACTCCGTGCCGAACCGGACCTGCAGGTCCAAGCGAGTCAGATCCCGAACCGGACTGACAGAAAGCACGACATATGCCAGGGGATTTCGACCGATGGCCCTTTCACAGTTAAACGCTTTGACCAGTCCGGTCGACGATCATCAGCTTCGCGCCCTGCAGGTGGCGTTGAAGGATATGTCGCCCACGCAGATCGCCTGGGTCAGCGGCTACCTCGCGGGGATCGGCGGCAGAGGTCCAACAGCGCCCGCCGAGCCGAAGGCGGTGGAGACCATCACCATCCTCTACGGCTCCCAGACCGGCAACGCCAAAGCGGTGGCCGAACAGCTCGGATCGCAGGCGCTCGGTCAGGGGATGGACGTCCGGGTTATCTCCATGGGCGACTTCAGTCCGCGCAAGCTGACCAAAGAGCGGTGGGTCCTGCTTGTTGTCAGCACCCACGGCGAGGGCGAGCCGCCGGAAAGCGCCTTTGCACTGCACGCCTTCGTCCAGGATCAGGGCGCAGTGCGGCTGGAGCAACTGCGATACGCTGTCCTGGGCCTGGGCGACTCGAGCTACGAGCACTTCTGCCGGACCGCCGTGGACTTCGATCGCCGACTTGCGGAGCTGGGCGCACAGCGCATCCTGCCGCTGCAATGCTGCGATCTGGACTACCGACCGGACACCGAGCGCTGGTCGACGGATGCCTTGAACCGGCTGAACGCAATTGCACCGCGCCGCGCCGGCAATGTCGTGGCGATGCCGGGTCTGCGCTCCCATCAAGAGCAGAGCCAAAACCAGGCCCGCCCCTACGACAAGGACAACCCCTACCCCGCAACCCTGCTCGAGAACCGCCGGATTACGACGCCGGACGCAGTCGCGGACGTCCGTCATCTGGCCCTTGCGATCGACCCCGGCGCCCTGCACTACCGGCCGGGCGATGCCCTGGGCGTCTGGGTCAAGAACGATCCGGCGCTCGCCGACGCGATCCTGGCCGGTGTCGGACTCGAGGGTGAGACCCGCATCCGTCTGGGCGACGAGGAGATCGATCTGCGCCGCGCCTTAATCGAGCGGCTCGAGCTGACGCAGCTGCATCCGACGACAGTACGCGCCTGGTCCGAGCGGTCGTGCACGCCGGAGCTGAAGGCACTGGCAACCGACGCCGCGACGCTGCGGGCCTACTCGGGCGAGCGCCAGCTCATCGATCTGGTCTCGGACCATCCGGCCCCCATCGATGCGCCCGCACTGGTCGCGCTGCTGCGCCCGCTCCAGCCGCGGCTCTACTCGATCGCCTCGAGCCAGGCCGAGTACGAGGACGAGGTCCATCTCACGGTCTCCGTGGTCCGCTATCAGGCGCATGGCCGGGATCATCTAGGCGCGGCATCCGGGTTCCTGAGCGAGCGGCTCGGGCGCAACGAAGCGGTCCGCGTCTACCTGGCCGAGAACGACGCCTTTCGTCTGCCGGACGACGGGAACACACCGTTGATCATGATCGGCTCCGGCACGGGCGTTGCGCCCTATCGAGCCTTCCTTCAACAGCGTGCGGCCAACGGCGACGGTGGCCGCAACTGGCTGATCTTCGGCAACCGGCACTTCCACCGCGATTTTCTTTATCAGCTCGACTGGCAAGCACACCGCAAGGCCGGCCGACTCGATCGGGTCAGCCTGGCGTTCTCGCGCGACGGTGCGCAAAAGCTCTACGTGCAGCAGCGGCTGCGCGAAGAGGGCATGGAGATCCTGCGCTGGATCGACGCCGGTGCGCACCTCTATGTCTGCGGCGCGACCGTCATGGGACAGGCTGTGGATCGCGCCCTCGTGGACATCTTCACCACCGAGGCCGGACTCGACCCCGACGCCGCGCAAGCCTGCGTCGACACCCTGCGCCGCGAGGCGCGCTACCACAGAGACCTCTACGCATGAGCGCACCCCTCCACGAGAACGAGCGGATCAAGGCCCGCAGCAACTATCTCCGCGGCACGCTTGCGGAGAGCCTGGCCGACGCGCTGACGGGCGCCATCAGCCCGGACGACACCCAGATCAGCAAGTTTCACGGCTTCTATCAACAGGACCATCGCGACCGCCGCCAAGAACGACGCGAGCAGTATCTCGAGCCCTATTTCGGTTTCATGCTGCGTGCACGCCTGCCGGGCGGCGTCTGCACCCCGGCGCAATGGCTGGCAATCGACGGCATCGGCCGCGAGCTCGCCGGCGGCAGTCTGCGCCTGACCACGCGGCAGAGCTTCCAGTACCACGGGATCCTCAAACGCGACATCAAGTCGGTGATCCGCGGGATCAACAAGGTCATGATCGACTCGATCGGCGGCTGCGGCGATGTGAACCGCAACGTCCTCTGCAACCCAAATCCGGTCGAGTCTGCGCTGCATCGAGAGGTCTACGACTGGGCCAAGCGGATCAGCGAGCACCTGCTGCCGCACACCCGCGCCTATCACGAGATCTGGCTCGACGGCGAGCAGGTGGGCGGCGGCGAGGATGTCGAGCCCATCTACGGCCCGACCTATCTGCCGCGCAAGTTCAAGACTGCCGTAGCGGTGCCGCCGCACAACGATGTCGACGTCTATGCCAACGACCTGGGCTTCGTGGCCATCGCCGACGGCGGAGACCTGATCGGTTTCAACGTCTCGGCCGGCGGCGGGATGGGCGCGACCCACGGGGACACCGCGACCTTCCCGAGACTCGCCGACGTCCTCGGGTTCGTGGAGCCGGACCGGACACTCGCGGTCACCGAGGCCGTGGTCACCACCCAACGCGATTTCGGGGATCGGTTCAACCGCAGTCAGGCCCGGCTCAAGTACACCATCGAGCGCATGGGGCTCGAGACCTTTCGGGCCGAGGTCGAGCGACGTGCGGGGATCCGCTTCGCACCCGCACGGCTCGTCCGTTTCACCGATCAAGGAGACCGCTACGGTTGGGTCAAAGGCCAGGACGACCTATGGCACCTGACGCTCTATATCGAGAGCGGACGCCTGATCGACGGTCCGGGCCACAGCCCAATGACGGGTCTGCGCGAGATTGCCCGAATCCATCAAGGTGATTTCCGAATCACGCCGAACCAGAACCTGATCGTCGCGCGCGTGCCCGAGGCCCGTAAGGCACAGATCGACGCCTTGGCGCGCGAACATGGCCTACTTGCCGAGAGACACTCGCTGCTCCGTCTGAACGGCATCTCCTGCGTCGCGCTGCCGACCTGTCCCTTGGCGATGGCCGAGGCGGAGCGCTACTTCCCGGATTTCCTCGCGCAAGTCGAGCGCCTGACGATCGAGCACGGCGTCGCGGATCAGGAGATCGTGACCCGGATCACCGGCTGCCCCAACGGCTGCGCGCGGCCCTATCTCGCCGAGCTGGCACTCGTCGGCAAGGGGCCGGGTCGCTACAACCTGATGCTCGGTGGCGACGGGATCGGCACGCGGCTCAATCGGCTCTACCGGGAGAACCTCGACGAGGCCGCCATCCTGAGCGAGATCGACATCCTACTCGGACGCTACGCCGAGGGTCGCCAACCCGGCGAGCGTTTCGGCGACTATCTGATCCGTGACGGGATCGTCCGTCCCGTCGTGAATCCTGCGGAGGACTTCCATGAGTAAGCCCGATCTCGACGCCCTCATCCACGGCGATCAGGCCGCGTTGCACGCAGCCAACCGCCGCTTGGAATCCATGCCGGCCGAGGACCGTGTGCGTTGGGCCTTGGAGCATCTGCCGCAGCAGCCTGTCCTCTCCTCCAGCTTCGGGACCCAATCGGCCGTGATGCTGCATTTGGTCAGCCGCCTGATGCCCGAGATCCCCGTGATTCTGGTCGACACCGGATATCTCTTCCCCGAGACCTATCGCCTCGTCGACGAGCTTACGGATCGGCTCGGGCTGAACCTTCAGGTCTATCGCCCGTCACTCTCCCCCGCCTGGCAGGAGGCGCGGCTCGGGCGTCTGTGGGAGCAGGGAGCCGACGGCATCGAGCGCTACAACCGGCTCAACAAGGTCGAGCCGATGGAACGCGCACTCCGCGAGCTGGGCGCCGGCACCTGGTTCGCCGGGCTGCGCCGTCAACAGGCGAGCTCCCGCGCCGAGCTGCCGGTGCTGCGGCTTCAGGACGGACGCCTCAAGGTCCACCCGATCGTCGACTGGCACAACCTCGACGTGCACCGCTATCTGCGCCGCCATGACCTACCGGATCACCCGCTGCAGGATCAAGGCTATGTCTCCGTCGGAGATGTCCATACCACGGCACCGTTGCTGCCTGGGATGTTGGAGGAAGAGACGCGATTCTTCGGTCTGAAACGCGAGTGCGGGCTGCATCGGTAGCCCCGGGAACGTGTCAGAAATCAGTTGAGCACCGAAGCTAATCGTTGTCGTTGTCGTAATCGAGAACGACCGACGACAACGACAACTGTGGCAAAGGTCTCCTCTCGTCGATCGGGGAATCCAGACGCCACCGTTCCAGCCTCGCGATGTTTGGCAAGCACTTTGCTGGGTTTTTCGGAGTCCAAAGCCGATGCATTGGACGCGACCAGGTCTCCGTCGAGTCCTGAAACGAGATGCGGCGACGCCTTCACGCCTGACCGGAAACCGGTCGCGCGTAAATACGGCGTCCTCGCCCCAAAAACCCCGAGGAGGAATGAAATGGCGCCGATAAAACCCGAAGAGGTGAAGGAGCTGCTGCGGCAAATCCGCTTTCCCGGTCGATCACGCGATGTCGTGTCGCTCGGGTTCGTCAAGAGTATCGCGCTTCAGGGGACGAACATCGAGGTGGAATTCACGCCGGACTCGATCAACGCCGAGAAGGTCACGGCCATGGAGAACGAGACCCGTGCACTGTTGCAGGGACTCGGGTTCGAGACCATCGAGATCCATACCGAGCCGCCCTACGACGACGACTCCATGCTGCTCGGCGGTGCCTCGATGAATCCGCTCCAGGTGGATCTGAAGGAATACGGCCTGGACCCCATCCCCGATCCGAGCCACGGCGGGGCGCCGCATCTCAAAGACCTCCTGGCCGGCGGCGAGGGCAAGGAGCGCAAGCCGCCACCGACGACGCCGCCGACCTCCGAGATCCCGGATGCCTTCGACCCGCCCATCGTCGACGGCCCTCAAGGCAACGCCGATCCCACCTACAATGGACCTGTGCCGGTCTTTCAATGGCAAATCAACCCGGAGGATCCCGATGCCCATGAGGGCCAAGGCAAGGTCAAGCTCAGCATCGGCAGTTGGAACTATGTCGTTCTCTGGTCGATTCACGCCGAGGAAGATCTGGTCTATGCTTCTGTTCATGCGCGGCATTGGATCTATTACGACGGCAAGGCCCGACCGAATCCCGCCGGACGCACGGAGGGCGTCAACCTCGTCTACGATCGTAGACGCGGAGGCGTCGTGGCGATCTACGGAACCGTGAAGGATTTTCGCCCCTTCGTCGAGGCCTTCCGGCGGGCCTACAGCGGTGAAACAAGCGAGCTCGCGCTGGACGCGGCCTAGCCCGGCCTCGCCCACTTGAGGAGGCGGGAGAGACCCGCCTCCCCTGCATTCCATCCGAATCGTTGAGCCGATTTCCGCCTGAATCCCGCCTGCCCTCTCGACAAGTCGCCTGCCTTCAGCGATATCGCATCTATTCGTGTTTCATAAACTGCTTAAACAATGATTGCATCGGGAGTGTTATCGACATTTCCGATATTAAAATCCGATAAATTTCGTTTGTATTGGCATAAGCTCAGCAGATATCCTTTTACGCAATATTGACGGGTCTGGCTTTGTATTGCGTGATATCCACCGAGACGATTTCCGAACGCTCGGCGGCATGATCCCGAATCGCGCGATTAAATCGAAGATCGGCGGTCGATGGTCAATACAAGCTGATCAATAAAGAAGACGTCGGCGGACGGTCCGAGCCCATCGGACGCGACCGACGAACCGGAGGACACCACTATGTCGATTTCCTTTGCAGATCGCAGTGATGTAGGCGTCGAAGAGGTCCCATCCGCCCCGAATGCGGTGGAGGCCATCCTGGTTCTGGACGACGAGCCCGGAATGCGGACCTTCATCGAGCGAACGCTTGCATCCAAGTTCGCCCACGTCGAGACCGCCGCCGACGCCGACGAGGCTCGGGCCTTGGCCAGGAAGACCCGTTTCGATCTCATGATCGCGGATATTCGTCTTCCGGGCGCGGCCAGCGGGCTGGAGCTAGCCCGCGAGATCCGCGATCGCTACCAAGTCGATCTGGACGTGATCTTCATCACCGGCTATTCGGACGTCTACGACGAAGTCGATGCGCTGCGCGACACCTCCGCGGACGTGCTGCGCAAGCCCTTTCACGCCGAGCAACTGCTCGCGGTCATCAAGCGCGCGCAGGATCGGCGGCGAGCGGCTCGCGAGCAGTTTCTGCGGAACCGCGAATTCGAGCAACGTCCATCCGCGAAGCGTATCGTCGGTGAAAGCGAGTCGTTGAAGGACATTTGGCGCACCATCCACCGCATTGCCCCAATGCCCTCGACGGTGCTGATCAAGGGCGAGACCGGCACGGGCAAGGAACTGGTCGCACGGGCGCTCCACGATCTGAGCGGGCGGCGCGGGAGCTATGTGCCGGTCAACTGCGGGGCCATCTCGGCCGACCTGATCGAAGGCGAGCTCTTCGGACATCTCAAAGGCGCCTTCACAGGCGCGCATCAGGCGCGCAACGGTCTCTTCAGTCACGCCGACGGCGGGACCCTCTTCCTGGACGAGATCGGCGAGATGCCACTCGCCTTGCAGGCGAAGCTCCTGCGGGTGTTGGAGGAGCGGCGTTATCGTCCGGTGGGCGGTAGCCAAGAGATTCCGGTCAACGCACGCGTGATCACGGCGACCAATCGCGATCTGGCCGCGGAGGTTCTCGCCGGCCGCTTCCGCAAGGATCTCTACTACCGCATCAACGTGGTCGATCTGAAGTTACCGCCGTTGCGCGAGCGCAAGGGTGACATCGAGCACCTCGCCCGTTATTTTCTCAAGGTCCTGTCCGCCGAGTTGGGTGTTCCCACACCCGAGCTCACGTCATGGGATCTGCAGCAACTCACCCGCTATGATTGGCCCGGCAATTGCCGAGAGTTGCGCAACGTGATCGAGCGATCCTTGCTGCTCGGAAACCCCGTGGCTCAGTTTCTCTGCGAATCGACCCTGCATCCCGCAGAGGAGTCCACAGCCGGATCGCCGGACTCCTCGCTGGAGGCCATGCAGCGCTCGCACATCATGAACGCTCTCGCCGTGGCGGGCGGAAACAAGACGGTCGCGGCACGCGCCTTGGGCGTTTCGCGAAAGACCGTGGAACGAAAGTTGAAGGAATGGTCGGATGAAGGTTCTGCGGAGACGGCGCACTGATTGCGCCCGGGCCTTCTCGCCGATAGGATCCGAGCCGAACGAGATCACCGCTCCGTTTCGACCTCGATCGGGAGAGATGTCTTTCGGGTCGGCTGCGGATCGGTTCCGATTCACCCCAGGCGCAGGCCGACACGAACGAGATGGACGAACCACGCGGCCCGATCGAGATTCGACCGACCGACCATGATCACGACCTTGAGGCCGTGCTCGCCCTGTTGCGGGAAGCGCGCCATAAGCAATTGGTTCAAAACGAAAAGCTTGCCGCAGTCGGCGAGTTGATCGCGGGTGTCGCCCATGAGATCAACAACCCGCTTGCGGTGATGCTCGGCTACGTCAACCTCGTGACGCAGGAGTTGGGTCCGACCGCCTGGTCCGTGCGCATGGAGGTCGATCTCATCGTTCAACAGATCGAGCGCGTTCGTAAGATCATCGACAGCCTGCTCGATATCGCCCGTCCGATGGACGATGTCGAGCTCCTCTCGCCGGAGGAGATGGCGACCCTGATCCAGGACGCCCTCGGTCTCGTGCTCGACCAGGCACCACGCGACAACCCGAAGGTCTGTCTCGATCTTCAAGCCACGTGCCCCGTGCGCATCGGCCGGCAAGACCTTCAGCAGGTCATCGTCAACCTCCTCGTGAATGCATTCCATGCCGTCGAGGCCAATGGCGGTCTGATCGAGGTCGGTTCGCGGGACCGGGAAGGGGGCGGTATCCTCATCAGCGTCAGAGATACCGGGCCGGGCGTTCCGGCACACCTGACCGAGAAGATCTTCAGGCCCTTCTTCACGACCAAAGGGGCAGGCAAAGGGACGGGGCTCGGCCTTGCGGTGAGCACCGGGCTGATCCGGCGCTACGGTGGCACCCTGAGCCTGGAGACGACCTCCGAGGCGGGAACGGAGTTTCGTGTCCGGGTGCTTGCCGAGCCGGTCTTCGACGATGAAGACACCTGGCTTGCGCAAACACTGGTCTCGAGCCTGGAATCGCGACCGCGACCTGGACACGCATACAATGGAACGGCACTGACTACACAGCGACACCCGCGACACGCCGCAGAACAGGACAACACCATGCCCGAGCACTTCAACGACCACGGTTTTCTGCCCTTGAAGATCGCCGTCCTCACGGTCTCCGACAGCCGCAGCGAAGACCAAGATACCTCGGGCCGACTGCTGGTAGAACGCGCCGAGGCAGCCGGACACCAGGTCGTCGCCAAGCAGATCGTGCCGGACGACATCTATCGAATGCGCGCCGTCTTCTCGACCTGGATCGCCGACCCCGAGATCCAAGTCGTCCTGAGCACCGGAGGCACCGGTGTCACCGGCCGGGACAGCACGCCGGAGGCCGTTGCCCCGTTGCTCGACAAACCGCTGGAAGGCTTCGGAGAGCTGTTCCGGAGCTTCTCGCTCGAGGAAATCGGCACCTCCACCTTGCAGTCGCGCGCGCTCGGGGGTCTCGCCAATGGGACCTTCATCTTTTGTCTGCCGGGCTCCAGCGGGGCCTGCCGCACCGCCTGGGACCGCATCCTGCTGGCCCAACTGGACAGCCGCACGCGGCCGTGCAACTTCGCGCAACTCATTCCGCGCTTGCTGGAGCGTTGAGAATGACGACCGATCCTTACGGCTGTGACGCCTCCGGGCGTGCGGCGCTGACCAAGGAGCAAGCGCTGGAGCGCCTGCTCAAGCGCGTCGACCCCATCGGCGAGACCGAAACGGTCTCGATCGTCGGGGCACTCGGACGCGTCCTGTCCGAACCGGTCTTAAGCACGATCGACGTTCCCGCCTGGGACAACAGCGCGATGGACGGCTATGCGATCCGGCATACGGATCTGGCGCCCTTCGGGGGGCGACTGCGCGTGGCTCAACGGATCCCCGCCGGCTCAGCCGGAAGCGCCCTGGCCCCCGGCACGGCGGCGCGCATCTTCACCGGTGCGCCAGTCCCCGAAGGCTGCGACACGGTGGTCATCCAGGAGATCTGCGAGGCCGCCGAGGACTGGGTCCAAGTCCCGCTCGACTGCAAGACCGGCGCGAACATTCGCCGCATCGGCGAAGACATCCGCGCCGGCGCCGAGGTCATCGCCGCGGGCACCCGTCTCGCCCCGCAGCATCTAGGGCTCGCAGCATCGATCGGCGCCGCGCGGGTCCGTGTCTATCGGCGGCTACGCGTCGCCGTCTTCTCCAGCGGCGACGAGCTGGTGATGCCGGGGGAGCCGCTCGGCCCCGGACAAATCTACAACTCCAACCGCTTCATGCTCTTCGGGCTGTTGGAGAGACTCGGCTGCGAAGTGGTGGATCTGGGGATTGTCGAGGACACCCCGGCAGCCACCGAGCAGGCGTTGATGCGTGGCGCAGCTCAGGCCGACCTGATCGTCGGCAGCGGCGGTGTCTCGGTCGGTGAAGAGGATCACATCAAGGCCGCGCTCGAACGGGTGGGTGCACTGGAGTTGTGGAGCGTTGCGATCCGCCCCGGCAAGCCGTTGGCCTTCGGCCGCATCGGCGTGACGCCCTTCATCGGCAATCCGGGTAACCCTGTCTCGCTGTTCGTGACCTTTTGTCTGTTCGGCATCCCGGTGATCAGACGCCAGCAGGGTGTCGGCGGGGATCTTCGTCCCCTGACGCTTCGGATCCGTGCGGGTTTCGACTGGCCACGACCCGACAAACGTCGGGAGTTTCACCGGGCGCGCGTTCAAACCGGCGACGACGGCGCGCCGGAGCTGGCCGTTTTCCCGAGCCGCTCGTCCGCCGTTCTCTCCTCCGTCGCCTGGGCGAATGGCCTAGTGGAGATTCCCGAGAATCAGGTCATCCGCAAAGGCGACCTCGTGGACTTCATCCCATTCTACGGCCTCTTCGGCTGAACCGCGTTCGGCGGGACATGGATAGGACGGAGGTCGGATCCTTCTCCCCCGGATCAATAAACTCGGGGGACGCGGTTTAGGTGAATAGGGTTGCGCTGGGCGGGTCATTCCTGATGGCGGTGTGAACTTGTATTTGCAGTTGTTTGGGCCGAAAGAGAGTATCGCCCGATAGGCGGCGGCATAGAGTAGGGGACAGATGTATGATCGATATCCTGTATTTCGCTCGGCTCAGAGAGAGTCTTGGACTGGCGCGGGAGCAATTGGATGTCTCGCAAAACATCGACTCCATCGCGGATCTCCTCGCGCACCTGCGTATTCGCGGCGAGCCCTGGTCAACGACGTTGGGCGAAGGCGAACCCGTCCTGGCGGCCGTAAATCAAGAGATTGCCCGGCTGGACACGAGGATCAAAAACGGCGACGAGATCGCACTCTTCCCGCCGGTCACCGGCGGATAGGGCACCCTCTTGAGGCCGGCCACCCGAAACTCAAGACGCTCGTGACACCCGCTCCGCCGTGTCACGCATGCCCCGTGGCGCTCTGCGTCACGTGCCGCGATGGCCGGGGTGACGGACTTCACCCCCCCGTCATATTCATATGACGGAAGATGATCGGCTTCGCCTGTAGATCGAAGTCATGCCCACGGGGCTTGATATCCATTGCCGCGATGATGGCTTTCTTGACCCGCTCGTCCTCGGTGGGATTTCCGCGCAGCGCGCGGCGCAAATCCACCGAGTGTTCCTGACCCAAACAGAGCAGCAGACGCCCCTCTGCGGTCACCCGCACGCGATTGCAGTCGCCGCAGAAGTTGTGACTGTGCGGCGAGATGAAACCGACGCGCGTCTCTTCGCCTGCGACCCGATAGTATTTGGACGGTCCGCCGGTCGCCTCGATCGTCGGCAGAAGCTGGAAATGCGCCTCGAGATCCTGTCGAATGGCATCGCTGGAGTAATAAGCCTCGGCCCGGTCGTGATCGCCGATCACGCCCAACGGCATCTCCTCGATGAAACTGATATCGATCCCGCGATCGATGGCGAAGCGCACCAGATCGGCGACCTCGTCGTGATTGCGGTTTTTGAGCACTACGGTATTCAACTTGACCCTCCGAAAGCCGACTCGCAAGGCGGCCTCGAGTCCGCTCAGGGTCTTCTCGATCTGCCCCACTCGGGTGATCTTTCCGAAGCGCTCCGGATCCAGGGTATCCAGGCTGATATTGATGCGAGTGACACCGGCATCCTTCAGTGCCTGCGCATAACGCCCGAGCTGAGTCGCGTTGGTCGTGAGCGTCAGGTCACGAAGGGTTCCGAGCGCACCTAATTGCTCGAACAACCAGATCACGTTCGGGCGCACCAGCGGCTCGCCGCCCGTGATTCTCAACTTGGTCACACCCAGCTGGCTGAAACATCGGCCGAGGCGTGCCGTCTCTTCCAACGTCAAAAGCTGGCTGCGCGGCAGAAAGGTCATCTTCTCCGACATGCAATAGACGCAGCGCAGATCGCATCGATCCGTCACGGAGAGACGCACATAGGTGATCCGGCGGCCGAACCGATCGATTAAGCCCGGTTCCTGCTCGACCGTCCGGTCTTCGGATTGAAAGGCGGTTTCTAGGTTCACGCGCTGTCCTTTTTTCGATTGAGGTTTCCGATTGGGGAACGCTCGTCGACTCCGAGCGGCGTGCAGGTCGTTGCGCCGATGCGCAAACGACGTCGCCTCGTCTCTGCACTTAATATGCCGCCCTCATGTGCGCCGTCCCGCGCAACTACCCGCCTCCGGACCGGGACAATGTGTCGCGATCGACACTGCGCAATGGGCCGTTCTGTCCCGAGCGTGATACCGCCGAGCCTCACTCGGCCGAAACGCGAAAGGTTTAGACCACGTGCTGTTTCGGCGATGCACTCCGTCTTTCCGACGGGGACCCGTAGAACCGATCGAGCCCGAAATCACTTGTCGCCATTGGTGGAGTCACACGGCCGCTCGGTCGGCCGATCGCGTCATCCTTGCGATCGTCACGGCTTCACACCGCCGTGCAATCCGCCCTAGGCATGATAAGTGCTGCCGATACCGCAGATGAAAAGGTCACTGCAAAAACGGATTGCCGCCCGCGCACGCCGGCGCATGCGGCGCTCGGCATGACGATCGACACCTCACCAGCCGATCCTCACGCGATCCATCGGACGACCTGGAGAGCTGAAACGACGTGATCGCATACGCCGCCTATCTGCTCCCGATCCTGGGATTGGTCTCTGCCTTTATCGTTTTGGTTTCCGCCAAGCGACTGAGCGAGCGCGTCTCGGGGATTAGCGTTGGCTTCAGCCTGGCGATCTTCGTCCTTGCGCTCGGATTGTTCATCGAGCAGATCGCACTGGGCCATGGCCAGCTCGCGACCCTCGGTATCAGCCTCTTCTCGCTGTATTTCGACTCGCTCGCGGCATTGATGGCGCTGGCCGTGAGCACGATCAGTCTGATCGTCCATCTCTATTCCAGACGCTATATGCGGGATGATCCCGCCTATACACGCTTTTTCGTTCTGCTGGACACCATCAACGCCATGATCATGCTCATGGTTTTGGCCGGCGATCTGCTGACCTTGCTGCTCGCCTGGCATTCCATCGGCATCATTCTCTATTTTCTGCTCAACCACGATACCCGCCGCGAAGCCGCGAATCGCTACGCCTTCTGGACACTCATCACGCACCGCATCGGCGACCTTCCCTTGATGGCGGCAGCGGCTTTGCTCTATTACAGCTACGGCACCCTGAGTATTCCCGTCCTCTTCGATGCGATCGCAGCCGATCCCGCACGCACCAGCGTCTTCGGACTCCCCATCAGCGAGACCGTCGGGGTGCTGGTCCTGCTCGCGGCCTTTGCCAAATCGGCCCAGTTTCCCTTCCACACCTGGCTGCCCTACACGATGGAAGGCCCGACACCGGTGTCGGCGTTGATGCACGCCGGCATCGTCAACTCGGGCGGTTTCTTGATCAATCGCTTCGCTCCGGTCTTCGTACAGACCGATTCGGTCTTACAGATCGCTCTGCTGGTCGGGCTGACGACGGCCATCATGGGCTCGGTGATGATGCTGATGCAGAGCGACATCAAGAAGGCCCTCGGCTATTCCACCATGGGTCAGATGGGCTATATGGTCATGGAATGCGGTCTCGGCGCCTTCTCGCTGGCGATCTTTCATCTGATCGCCCATGGGGTCTTCAAGGCGACCTTGTTCCTGGATTCGGGCAGTCTGATCGCGCGTGCCCGCAAGGATCCGAATCTGCCCGAAGGTGAGATCTACAAGTTCATGGTCGAGCGCAAGGTACCCAAACCGCCCCTGTCGTGGGTCGTCTTCGCCGGGATCACCATCGCGGCTCCGCTGCTTATCGTGGTCGCCGCACATCAAGTCGTCGACGAGGGTTTCCTTGCGCACCAAGGGGCCATCATCCTCCTGCTCTTCGGCTGGATCACGGGCGCTCAAACCCTATTCTTCGTCTATAAGATCGGCGGTGAGCAACCCTTCAAGTTGTTGGGCTATGTCATCCTGTCGTTTGCCCTGGTCATCCTGACCTATGTCCTGGTCGGGCATACGATCGACACCTTGCTCTATCCGGATCCGGCCTTCCGCGAGGCGCTCTATCGGGCGGCATCGCTGCCGGCACCGATGTTCACGGTCCTGATGCTCGTTCTGGTCACCCTGATTGCGGCGGGCTGGTTGCTGGTGTTCTGGTCGACCGCTAGGCAGGAGCCGCTCACGCGTCGCTATCGTGACCTCTATCTGGCGATCTACGCCTTGATGTCACGCGAGTTCTATATCGCAGACCTTTACGGACGCCTGGCCGGGTCCATGCTGGCGCGCTCGCGCCGCCTCAATGCACTGATGCGCTGGGTGTGAGATGACGCTGGCGCTGCTCCTCCTCGCCGGGCTCTTCCTGCCGCTCTACCCCCTGAGCGTATTGCCCAATTCGCTCTTGCAGAGCCGGTTGAACGCCGAGGTCGGCCAGGGCCCGCAATGGCGTCGCGTTCCCGGATTCAAGACCGGGCTGCTGTTGGTCTTTCCGATGATCGGGGTGGGATTGGCCACGCTCGCGATGCGCCTCGGTGCTCCGGATCCTCGCGTTCTGACCCTCTTCGGCGTCTGGGGCGGCATGACCTCCCTGCTCTACGCCTTTCGTCTCCTGAGCGCGAAGGACGGGGAGATTTGGATCTCCCACCTCTTCACCTCGACGCTCGCGCTCATCTGGATCGGCATCGCCTACGGCGTGGATCCCCTGCTCCCCGCAATCGGACTCTCGGTCTCGCTCTTGCCGCTTGTCTTTATGCTGGACCAGTTGACCCAGCGCTTCGGGATCGCGCGCAGCGGGCTCTATCCGGGACTCTGCTGCCGCATGCCTTGGTTCTCGCACCTCTTCGTGCTCGCCGTGCTGACGGCTATCGCGGTTCCCTTCTCGCCGTCTTTTTTCGCCATCGCGGCGCTTGCGTTCGGCGGGGTCGCCGCCGACGAGGTCGTGGTCTTGCTGCCCATCTGTCTATCTTGGCTGTTGTGGACCTGGGCCGGTGTCAACCTGCTCACGGGGATCGTCTGGGGCGTTCCGCGGGACGATCTGGTCTATCGCGACCTGGATCCGCAATGGGGCATCGGGGTCGGGAGCGGCATGGTTGCACTCGGGATCTTCGGAATCCTACTGGTGGAGGTTTCACTGTGACGAGAACGAACGGCGAGGCCGCGCCTTCAATCAATCCAACGACCCTCGATACGACACAACGTACGACAGTGACCCCGACAGGACCCGATTTAGGGCGCACGCTCAAGATCCGCTCTATGGTCACGGTCGCCGGAGAATTCCTGCCCTTCATGTGGCCGATGCGCAACTTCATCCATCACAATCCACTGAACGGGTTCGAGCACCTTCCGTTCGAAGAGGCGGTCGAGCTGGCGACCCGACTCTTCCACGCACGGGGCTATCTGCGCCGAACCGACTATCAAGCGTTGATGCGCGAAGGCCGCATCGATCCGGACATCATCGAAGACCTAGTCTCGGAGTTTCTGAAGGATTGGGTGCCCCGTCATGATGCCTCGGAGGACGACGGTGAAGGGCTCGACCTCGGCCGTATCCTGGTGACGCTGATGACACGGATGGATCAACCGAGTGTCGGCAACGCCTATCCGAGCACGGAAGCGATCCTGGCCCGGCTTCGCCCGTCGGCGGACCAGCCATGAAGATGCTCGACACGGCTCTGATCGGGGTTCGGTGGACGCTTTACGATCTCGTCGACCGACTCTACGGCGCCCGGATCAACGCGACCCTGAACGAGTTGCAGATCAAGGGCTGCATGGATTTCCTGGACGAAGGGCAATCCGTCTGGCGCATGCCGGGCCGCCGGCAAGGGATGTTCCGCGCCTGGAGCCATATCGCCAAACGCAACCGTCGTCTGCGTCTGCACGGGCTCGATGTCGGCGGAATCCTCGCGCAGGTGGATCAACCCGAGGCGGCGATCCATCTGGTCATGACCGGCCTGCAGATTCCCGAGCGACTCTGGATGGATTATTTCGCCCTCGAACTCTCAAAGCTCCATGGCTGGGCCGGCTTTGTGCGTTGGCGTGCTCAAGCACGAGATTACTACTGGCAGGACCGCAATCCGGCGGACCTGGTCGACTTCATCGCCATTCGACTCGTCCTCTCGCTACCCTTGATCGAAGAGGCGGCCAAACAACACCAGCGTGACTTCCGCTACCCGGCCTGGGTCCGGTGCCTCGAGGAGCGCCCGCACGAATGCCTGTTGCGCCATGAGCTGCATTCCGGCGCCATCCTCCCGGACTATGCCCATCGGGTCGAGGTCGCGCTCGACAGCGGCGACGCCGCCCGAATCAAGACACTCTCTCAGGACTACGAGCGCGAGAAGACCGCGCGCGAGGCGGCCACGCGTGCGCTGCGCCTGCAGGAGCTCTGCGGGCGTGCGGGCATCCCGCGCGCTGAGCTGGCCGGGAAGCGCTCCGCTGCGCTGCGCCAGATGATCGACGCGGTCTACGCCTTCAGGTCGCAGGAAGGCTTTGTCTGGATGCAGGCGCTGGAACGCACCTACGCCCGCGCCCTGCTCGCCAAGCTGGCCGAACATCGCGCGAGGACGGCGGATCCATCGGTGCAGCCGGTCTCGAACGAGCCGCGCCGCGACGGCTCCGAGATCCAGGCACTCTTCTGCATCGATGTGCGTTCCGAGCGGCTGCGGCGCCGGCTCGAGCAGCTCGGTCATTACGAGACCTACGGTGTGGCCGGCTTCTTCGGGGTTCCCGTGAACTTCATTGAGCTCGGCAAGGGCCACGAGGCCGCGCTCTGTCCGGCCATCGTCACGCCGAACAATGTCGCGCTGGAGATGCCGCACCGGCATGGCGGGCACGAGCATGATGGGCATTCGCTGTTTCACCTCGCCACCGAGGTCGTGCACGATCTCAAGAGCACCGTGCTCGCGCCCTATATCACGGTCGAGGCGGTCGGATTGCTGTTCGGCTTCGACATGGTCGGCAAGACCCTGGCGCCTGCCGCCTACAACAGCTGGCGCAAGACGCTCGACAACGGCAAACAGCCGACCCGACTGATGATCGACAAGATCCCCAGAGACGACGCACTCGATCTCATCGCGACGCTTCAGGAGGAGATGGTCGTGCGTGCGGTCGATCGACATTTCGGGGTGAAGCGCGAGGCCGTCACGACCGGCATGATCCGCGAGCTGCGCGAGATTGCGCTCGGGAACACCTGCGGACGGAGCGACTTCGCCCGACGGTTCGATCTCGACGCCGCTGCCGAGACCCTATTCCTGACCAGTCTGCGTCTGGAATACGGTCTGAATCCGGAGCAGGCCAAGATTCAGCTGGAGCATCTGGCGCGGATCGGGTTTCGGATCGAGCTCCAAGCCCTGTTGGTCGGCAACCTCCTCAAGACGATCGGCCTGGTCGAGGGCTTCGCGAAGATCGTTCTGGTGGTCGGTCATGGCAGCAGCTCGCAGAACAACCCTTACGAATCGGCATTGGACTGCGGGGCCTGCGGCGGCGACCGGGGGTTGGTGAATGCCCGCATCTTCGCGGCGATGGCCAATCGGCGCGAGGTGCGCGAACAGCTCGCCGAGCGGGGCATCCGGATTCCGGAGGAGACCTGGTTCATCCCTGCCCTGCACGACACGACCACCGACGAAACGTCTCTTTACGACATCGAGCAGCTGCCGCCCGGCAGGTTGACGCAGCTTACCCGCATCCAGGAGGACCTATCCGCCGCCGGCCGACTCTGCGCTCAGGAACGTTGCGCCGAGCTGGAGGAGATCGGGGTGGATTCTCCCGAAACGGCCGCGAGCCGGGTCAAGCGCCACGCCCTGGATTGGACACAGGTGCGCCCGGAATGGGGTCTATCGAAGAACGCCTCCTTCATCATCGGCAGCCGCAACCTCACGCGTGCACTCGATCTCGAGGGTCGCGCCTTTCTGCACTCCTATGACCACCTCCATGACCCTTCAGGCGAGCTGCTGGTCGGCATCCTCTCCGGCCCTCTGATCGTCGCCCAATGGATCAACCTGGAGCACTACTTCTCGGCGGTCGACAACGATGTCTACGGAAGCGGCAGCAAGATCTACCACAACGTGGTCGGCCGCTTCGGTGTGATGACAGGCAACGTCGGCGACCTGCGCACGGGTCTTCCGGCACAAACCGTGCTGAAGGGCGAGCGCCCCTATCATCAACCCATGCGATTGATCACCCTGATCGAGGCGCCCCTTTCCTGCGTAGAGGGAGCTTTGGCCAAGGTCTTCAAAGTGCGCGAGCTGGTGCAGAACGGCTGGGTTCGTCTCTTGGTCCTCGATCCCGTGACCGACCGCGTCTCTGTCTTCGAGCATGGTCGCTGGAGCGCACAGCCCTGGCCGCCCGGACCGAACCATAGAACCCGGGCGGACCGAAGAACTGGGGCGGACCGACCCGTCGGCGCCGAAGCAGCTCGGAGACGTCGAAAACGCGCTGCAACGCTGGAGGCATCGCCATGAACGCACTCTCGGTCACTGCGATGAAGAAGCTCGAGATCATCGTCGAAGGCGAGCAACGAGGTTTCGTGGTCGACCTACTCGATCGCGCGGGCGCGGGCGGTTATACGATCCTTCACAATCTCTCCGGAAAAGGCACTCACGGCGTGCACCAGGGACATCTGATGTTCAATGACGACTCGGTGCTCGTCATGATCGTTACCGCCGTTCCCGAGGAGCTTGTCGGTCCGATCCTGGAAGGATTGACGCCCTTTTTCAATAAACACATGGGTGTCGTCTTCACCTCCGATATCCAGGTCAGCCGAATGGTGAAGATGCCAACCGATTGAACTGCCCAACGGGCGGCGTGCGATGGCACGAGGCAGAGCGGAGGTTCGATCCGCACCGCGTCGGAGACAACATCTCCGAGCGCCTGCCTCAACAGCCTCGACGACCCCTTTTTACTGCGTGTCCTCCCTGTCTCGACTCAAGCGAGACGTTTTATAGCCCGGCGCCAGCCGGGCTTTTTTTACGTGATCGGGGCGCCGAGCTCCGGCAGATGATCGCGTCGGCCTCTTCCCGGCTTTGCGTTGGATGGGAAAGGGAGCCAAGCATTCCCGAAGCCGATACCGACCATCGGCGATCGGAATAGATCGCCGCTACAAAAACAGAGTATTCTGGTGCACAATCACAACGGGGATCCTTCCAATGACCGATATCCTGCATGAACCTCATAAGCCTCAATTCAAATCCGCGCCGAATCAAGCACGCAAGGCCGCCACGGTCGAAGAAGCCTGGGCCGCAGCGCAAGAGTTGAAACCGATGGTCGGACAGGTTCGAAAGATCGCCAAGGTCCGCCGCTCAGACCTCTCGGCCAGAGGAAAGATGGCGCTGCCCCCCGAGCAACGCTGACGGTCCGATCGGATAGAACCCGCTCGGGATTTCCGCAAGTCTCCCTCGGGAACGAGACCCACGTCGCGTCTGCATTCCTCTTGCTGACATAGGCTTTAGTCACAGGGGACAGGAACAGCGGAGTCGGAGTCGATCGCCCCGTCAACCGGGACACCTCCCACCGCTCGACCTGCCGATCGCGACCGAGAGCAAGAGCCGGAAAGGGCGTCCTTGCGATCGCGTCGCTCGATAGGAGCAGTGTCATGACGTATACGTATCAGTTGTTCGGTGCGATGACGGGTTGGTCGTTTCTCTATGGATGCATGCTCGGAATGGCGTCGCCCGCGACCTATCTCCCGAGACAAACACGAATGGATTCCGTCGGCAGCGATGATGCATTGCTGATGAGTGGTCGAAGCCGCGCACCGATGCTTACAGAGAAAACATAGGGTTGCTTCATTCGCCGAGCAAAGCCAGTGCCTGCGACGGGCACCGCAATAGGCGGACTCTCGACATGCGCAGTACAACAATAGCGAGCTGAATAAAAAAGGCCATGCATCTCGGGTGCATGGCCTTTCGTGCCTCTCGGGATCCGAACGATCGGATCCCGAGAGAAAGCGGGTTGCAGTTGATCAGTTGCGGGACTTGTCGACCAGCTTCTTCTCCCGGATCCAGGGCATCATGTCGCGCAGACGCTCGCCGACTTCTTCGATCTGATGCTCTTCGCCGAGTCGACGCATCGCTTTCATGGACGCCGCGCCGGCCTGGTTCTCGAGGATGAACTCCTTGGCGAACTGACCGTTTTGGATCTCGCCGAGGATGCGTTTCATCTCGGCCTTGGTCTCGTCGGTGATGATCCGCGGACCGCGGGTCAGGTCACCGTACTCGGCCGTGTTGGAGATTGAATAACGCATGTTGGCGATGCCGCCCTCGTAGATGAGGTCGACGATCAGCTTGACCTCGTGCAGACACTCGAAGTAGGCCATTTCCGGCGCGTACCCGGCCTCGACCAGTGTCTCGAAACCGGCCTTGATCAGCGAGGTCAACCCGCCGCAAAGCACGACCTGCTCGCCGAACAGATCCGTCTCGCATTCCTCGCGGAAGTTGGTCTCGATGATGCCGGCACGCCCGCCGCCGTTGGCCGAAGCATAGGCCAGCGCAATGTCGCGGGCCTGCCCGGTTGCATCCTGATGGACCGCGATCAGGCTAGGCACGCCGCCGCCCTGGGTATAGGTCGAGCGCACCAGATGGCCCGGCCCCTTGGGCGCGATCATGATGACGTCGAGATCTTCGCGCGGCGTGATCTGACCGAAATGGACGTTGAAGCCATGGGCGAAGGCGAGCGCGGCACCCTGCTTGATGTTGGGCGCGACCTGCTCGCGATACAGGGCGGCCTGGTGCTCGTCGGGCGCCAGGATCATCACCACGTCCGCACCCTTCACGGCTTCTTCAATGGAGCGAACCTCGAGCCCGGCATTGGCCGCCTTGGCCGCGGAGGCTGAACCGGGCCGCAAGCCGACCACGACCGACACGCCGGAATCCTTCAGGTTATTGGCATGGGCGTGGCCCTGCGAGCCGTAACCGATGATCGCGACCTGCTTGCCCTGGATGAGCGAGAGGTCGGCGTCTTTGTCGTAATACACGTTGATGGTCATTGAGGTGAATCCTTCAGCTGGAAATGTTGGGAGGCGGATCGGGAGGCGAACAGCCCTCGGGCGCTCACTCGGGTCCGATCCGGAACTGTGAACCGCAACCGCACAAGCCGCTCGATCCAAGACCCTTGTTGAGCACTTAAACCGCGTCCGCCGCAGAGACAACAGACAGGCGCCAATCCGAACTCACAGGAAAACGGCTCATGTCGTACACGGACGCGGTTTAAATGGTCAAGCCCTTGTCGCCGCGCGAGATGCCGGTGGGCCCCGAGCGGACGACCTCGACGATCAGCCCTTCCGGCACGGCACCGATGAAGGCGTCCAATTTCTTGGACGCCCCCGTCAACTCGATGACATAGCTCGTATCGGTCACATCGATGATCTTCGCGCGGAAGATCTCGGTCAGACGCTTGAGCTCCTCGCGGTCCTGCCGCTCGGCGCGCACCTTGATCATCATCATCTCGCGCTCGATGTGCGGACCCTCGGAGAGGTCGAGCAGCTTCACGGTGTCGATCAGTTTGTTCAACTGCTTCTTGATCTGCTCGACCACGTCGTCGTTGCCCGTGGTGACCAGGGTCATCCGCGAGAGGGTCGGATCGTCGGTCGGAGCGACGGTCAGGGATTCGATGTTGTAGCCACGGGCCGAGAAGAGTCCGGCGACGCGCGAGAGCGCGCCCGCCTCGTTCTCCAGCAGCACGGCAATAATGTGTCTCATGTCTTAAGATCTCTTTCGCTCGGGACGCGGTCTAGGCCAGCTCGCGATCCGACAGACTCGGTGCCAGGTGCATCTCGTGGTGGCCCTTGCCGGCGGCGATCATCGGATAGACGTTTTCGGTCGGATCGACGATGACATCCATGAACACGAGGCGGTTCTTCATCGCGAATGCCTCGGTCATCGCGGCCTCCAAATCGGCCGGCCGGTCGACACGCATGCCGACATGCCCGAAGCTCTCGGCAAGCTTCACGAAATCCGGCAGGGCATCGACATAGGAGTTCGAGTAGCGGCTCTCGTAGAAGAACTCCTGCCACTGACGCACCATGCCCATGTAGCCGTTGTTGAGCAGGATCACCTTCACGGGCAGCCCGTACTGAAGGCAGGTGGCCAGCTCCTGGATGCACATGAGGATGCTCGCCTCCCCGGAGATGCACGCGACCTGCGCATCCGGAAACGCCAACTGCACCCCCATCGCGGCCGGGAGGCCGAAGCCCATGGTCCCGAGGCCGCCCGAGTTGATCCAACGCCGCGGCTTATCGAACGGATAGAACTGGGCGGCAAACATCTGATGCTGGCCGACGTCCGAGGTCAGATAGAGATCCCCGTCGGTCACCTTGTAGAGTGTCTCCACCGCGAACTGCGGCTTGATGGCGGCGCTGTTGCGGTCGTACTGCAGACAATCCACGCCGCGCCACTCTGCGATCTTCGTCCACCAAGCGGCGACCGGCTGCTCGTCGGAGCGCGGGGCCAGCTCGCGATAGAGCTTGAGCATATCGGCGAGCACGTTGGCCACCTGCCCCACGATCGGGACATGGACCTTCACGTTCTTCGAGATCGAGGACGGATCCACGTCGACATGGATGATCTTCGCATGCGGGCAGAAGTGCTCGATCTTGCCGGTGACCCGATCGTCGAAGCGCGCGCCGATGGCGATCAAGACGTCGGTCTCGTGCATCGCCATGTTCGCCTCGTAGGTCCCGTGCATCCCGAGCATGCCGATGAACTGCGGATCGGTCATGGGATAGGCGCCGAGCCCCATCAGGGTGCTGGTGACGGGGAAGCCGGTCGTGCGGACGAAATCCGTCAACTGCGCCGATGCCTCGCCGAGCACCACGCCGCCGCCGGTGTAGAAGACCGGCCGCTTGGCTTGGAGGATCAGATCGACGGCCTTGCGGATCTGCCCCGGATGCCCTTTCAGCACCGGGTTGTAGGAACGCATCTTCACATCGCGCGGATAATCGTACGGGATCTTGATGTTCGGATCCGTCACGTCCTTCGGGATATCGACCACCACGGGTCCCGGCCGACCGCTCATCGCGATATAGAATGCCTTGCGGATGGTCACCGCGAGGTCGCGCACGTCCTTGACCAAGAAGTTGTGCTTCACGCAGGGCCGCGTGATACCGACCGTGTCGACCTCTTGGAAGGCGTCGCTGCCGATGACCGGTGTCGGCACCTGACCCGTCAGGATCACCATCGGGATGGAGTCCATGTAAGCCGTCGCGATACCGGTGACCGCATTGGTCGCACCCGGACCCGACGTCACCAAACAGACGCCGCACTTGCCGGTCGCACGCGCGTAACCATCCGCCGCGTGCGAGGCCCCCTGCTCGTGGCGCACCAGGATGTGTTTGACGGACTCCTGCCGGAACAGGGCGTCGTAGATGTGCAGCACAGCGCCGCCTGGATAGCCGAAGACGAACTCGACGCCCTCGTCGGCGAGCGCCTGAATGACGATTTCGGCCCCGCTCAGCTCGACACCACTCCGCTCCGGCCGCTCCGGGTCAGCCCCTACGGATTGCGCTTCAGACAGTGCCACCTCGGTGACCTCCGATCAGTCCCAAAAGGGTTCAAAAGCGGTCGAAGGTACCGCGATCGACGCGACCGGTCAAGCAAGCCGCCGAGCCGAAGCGGCCTGCGTCTTGGACCGCACCCGCGGCACCCGGCCAATACGCCGACTCAACGACAACGCGTCGGACGGAGCGGACTCAGTCGGTTCGTAGGCAGTCCGTAGGCGCTGTCGTGAACATCCTGGAGAAGGCCCAGCTCTTCCCACGCATCCGCAGGCCAACCTCCCGGCTCGGCCCGACTGCCCAGCGTCAGGTCTTGGAACGCCAAGTCGAACAACTCGGGGTCTCCCCAAGCCACCACGAGGCTCCTCAACGCGTCTGGATAGCGCGACTCCAAGACCGAGATATCGCTTCGATCGCGGTGCGACAGATCCTCCGTCGGTCTGGCCAGATGCATCGCGCGCAGCCAATCCGGTGCACCTGCGAGACTGGATTCCGGATCATTTCGGACCGGCGGGAGCTGTGCGATCAAAAGCTCCACAAACGCCGTGATCGCAGACTGCGGATGCTCGAATCCGAGCTCGAGGCTGAAGAGCTCCGATTGGGCGAATCCGTCGACCTTTACCCGCGAGACCTCGAGCACGCGTGCCCTCAGACGAACACCCGGCAGGTCCTCGGCGCCACGGATCGCCAAGCGAATGCTTTGACCGGCCTTGTATGCCTCGAAAACGGTGATTCTCAGCTGTCCGGACGCGATCTGCTCAAGCATTTCGCGCATGGCACCGGCATCGTCGACCGCAACCTCGAGCTCGCGCACCAGCGGGGCTGCGGGCGATTCGCCAGCCCCGTCCGCCACGTCGAGCATCGTCAGCAGTTTCTCCAGCCTGGACTGGCTTCTCGGCGTGAGGCTCGCAAAACGAACCGCAACCTGATAGTGGCCGGCTTCCAGGCGCTGCGCCCGCACAACGCGGGCTTCGATGGCAACCCTGTCGCGCCCTCGCCAGGGAAAAACCAGGCGCAGCGTGCCGGACAACGCATCGAACGGCGCGACCGCGACGAACTGTGCACCTCCCCAGGAGATATCCTGGTTCATGGCTGTGATGGGTCGATCCATGCCGGGCAGATAGACCTGAATCGGAATGCGCACGGCGATGCGTCGTTGGGTGCGCCGGTTTTCCAAAGGCGTCGTCTGCGTGCGACCCGAATCATCCAATCCCGTTGTCATCTCGCGATCGGCTCCCGCGCGTCGCAAACCCGATTCGGATTTGCGACGGAATTGAGGTGATGCTTGTCGAGCCTACAGCGCATTCGGCAAGTATATCGGGCATCCGACATCCCGCGAGCCTGCTTATCGACTGGATTTGCTCCGAGGTCCCTTCGGCGCTCGGCATGACGCGGTTGTTTCGACACTGGTTGAACAATACACTTCCCGCCTTTACGCCGCCGATAGCACTGCCGATGCGCACCTCCCAGTTTCCGATCCAGACCCTCAAAGAGACCCCGTCCGACGCGGAGATCGCCAGTCACCGCTTGATGCTGCGTGCCGGCATGATCCGTAAGCTCGCGGCCGGGCTCTACACTTGGCTGCCGATGGGGCTGCGCGTCCTGCGCAAAGTCGAAGGCATTGTCCGCGATGAAATGGACCGCGCCGGCGCCTTGGAGGTTTCCATGCCTGCGGTGCAGCCCGCCGAGCTGTGGAAGGAATCCGGTCGTTGGGACCAGTACGGCCCGGAGTTGCTGCGTCTGCGCGACCGCCATCAGCGCGACTTCTGCTTCGGCCCGACACACGAGGAGATCATCACCGATCTCGCCCGCAACGAGCTGAAGAGCTACAAGCAGCTGCCGATCAACTTCTATCAGATCCAGACCAAGTTCCGCGACGAGATCCGGCCGCGCTTCGGCGTGATGCGCGCGCGCGAGTTCCTGATGAAGGATGCCTACTCCTTCCATCTCGACGACGCCTCGCTCGAAGACACCTACCGGCAGATGCACGCGGCCTACAGCCGCATCTTCAGTCGGTGCGGGCTCGATTTCCGCCCGGTCCAGGCCGACACCGGCAGCATCGGCGGCAACGCCTCGCACGAGTTCCATGTGCTGGCGGACTCCGGCGAAGACGCCATCGCCTTCTCCGACAGCAGCGACTACGCGGCCAACGTCGAGCTGGCCGAGGCTCTCGCCTTGGCTGAAGCCGCCCCGGCGCCGCAGGAGACCGCGCGCCTGATCGACACCCCGAACGCTCGCACCATTGCGGATCTGGTCGAGCAGTTCGCTCAGCCGATCGAGCGCACGGTCAAAACCCTTGTCGTCGCCGCCTCCGCCGAGAGCACGTCCGCTCTGGTCGCCCTGCTGGTGCGCGGCGATCACGAGCTCAACGCCATCAAGGCCGAGAAGCTGCCCGGGGTCGCCGCGCCGCTGCGCATGGCAACCGAGGCCGAGATCCGCGAGGTCATCGGCGCCGGTCCCGGATCACTCGGCCCAAAGGATCTGCCGATCCCCTGCATCGTGGATCGCACCGTCTCGGTCACCGGCGATTTCAGCGCCGGCGCGAATCAGGACGGCAAGCATTGGTTCGGGCTGAACTGGGGCCGGGATCTGCCGCTTCCCGAGATCGCGGATCTGCGCAACGTGATCGACGGCGACCCGAGCCCGGATGGCTCGGGCCATCTGCGCATCGCGCGCGGCATCGAGGTCGGACACATCTTCCAGCTCGGGCGCAAATACAGCCAAGCCATGAAGGCTAACGTGCTCGGCGAGGACGGCCGTGCGACGACCCTGACCATGGGCTGTTACGGCATCGGGGTGTCGCGCGTGGTCGCCGCGGCGATCGAACAGCATCACGACGAGCGCGGCATCTCTTGGCCGGCGCCGATCGCGCCCTTCCAGGTCGCACTCCTGCCGATGAAGCTCGGCAAATCCTATCGCGTCCGCGAGGCGACGGATCAGCTTTACGAGGATCTCAAGCAGGCCGGGGTCGATGTCCTGCTCGACGATCGCGACGCCCGCCCCGGCGTGATGTTCGCCGACATGGAGCTGATCGGCATCCCGCACCGCATCGTGGTCGGCGACAAGTCGCTGGACGACGGTCAAGTCGAGTACAAGGGCCGCAACGATAGCGAGACGCAGGTCATCCCGATCGAGGAGATCGTCGGCTGGGTGTCGGCGCGGCTTCGGGCGGGCTGATTTCAACCGCCAGCCGCCAGCCGCCAGCCGCCAGCCGCCAGCCGCCAGCGATCCTCGCGCTCTCGCACGGGCAACGCAACACCGAACGCCTCGCGTGCAATCCATACCGCCCCGCCGCCTCGAACGAAGCCGGAGGCAGGCGGCTGGAGGCTGGAGGCTCTCGAAACCCTGGAACCGCAAGACACACAGGACCTCACCCCAAATGACTAAAGAAGCCTCCTTCGACCGCGACGCGCTCCTCGCCTGCGGATACGGCGAGATGTTCGGTCCGGGCAATGCCCAACTGCCCGTGCCGAACATGTTGATGATGGATCGCGTGCTGCGCATCGCCGATTTCGGCGGCGCCAACGGCAAGGGCGAGATCCTGGCCGAACTGGATATCAAGCCCGAGCTCTGGTTCTTTCAGTGCCATTTTCCCGGCGACCCGGTCATGCCCGGCTGTCTCGGGCTCGATGCACTTTGGCAGCTCGTCGGCTTCTATCTGGCCTGGATCGGCAATCCGGGGCACGGGCGTGCACTCGGGGTGGGCGAGGTCAAGTTCACCGGACAGGTGCTCCCGACCGCGAGCAAGGTCACCTATCACATCGACATGAAGCGTGTCATCTCACGCAAGCTGGCGCTTGGTATCGGCGACGGCGTGGTGCAGGTGGACGGACGCACCATTTATACGGCCAAGGATCTTCGGGTGGGGCTCTTTACCTCGACCGAGGGTTTCTAAGACTAAACCGCGTCCCGAGCGATTTTCGATCTTTCGGTTGGAGATCGAGGAAGGCTGAACCCCTCGAGGTCGGAGGTGGACGCGGTTTAGGATTTGAAACACATTTTTCCTGGGAAACGCTTAAAGGAAACCGAAACCGGTAGGATGGGTAGAGCGCAGCGAAACCCATCCACCCCGCTCAGACGCCCAATCGGGGTGGCGCCGCCGAAAAGATGGGTTTCGCGCTTCGCTCTAGCGATTCCATGAGCGCAGCGAGGCGAGGATAACGCTCGAGATCGCCCTCGATCCGCTCGATCGCGAAGCGAACGAACATCGACTCGCTGAGCCAATCCTCCTGGCTGGACGCGCGGCCGGCCCGATGATGCGGGGTGGTCCGATACGCGAACGCCTGCATCCGGGAGAGATCTTCCCAGACGCTGAAGGTCGCGAGCGTCAAGAGCGGGTGCTCTCCGAATCCGACGTGGTAGGGGCAACCCGGCGTCTCGCGGAGCTGGCGGCGGATCTCCGGGACGCTGTTCCAGAAGGCGCGCGCCCGTGTCGGGGCGACCCGCGCACGGGTAAGGACGACGAGCGGCCGGTCCGGCTGCTGTCCGCCTCGATACTCGAAGAGCGCCTCGCCGCCCCAGGTTCCTCGCCCCGACACCGGGTTCAGCGTAAAGTGAAGCTGCTCGGAGCTCGCGTCGGCGACGGCTCGGTAGAAGCGGGACCGCCGCAGACGCGCCTCGTCGCCGGGATCCGCGAAGACCCGCATCAGGCAGTAAGCACCGAGATCCGGCACCACGGAAAATCCATCGCCGCCGCCGCAGCCCATCAGGCGGATCCGGCCGGCCAGCAGACGGCGATCCATCAGAAAGCGCTGAAAGCCCATCCGCAGGAAGGCATCGGGGACACGCAACCCCGAATAGCGGAAGAAGCTGAACACGACCAAACGACTCACGATCATCCTCATTGCGATTGAAACGACACGCCGATCACCCGAGTCGCTCTTTCGGACAGGTGCCCCGAGCGCCTCCAACACCGCATCGAAGCGTGCTATGTTCGACGCACGATCCACCCACCCGGAGCAGGTGCGCCATGAGATTCCCTTATGGATTGAGCGACTTCGGCAAGCTGATCCGAGAAGGCTATTTCTACCAGGACCGCACCGACCGCATCCCGTTGCTGGAAGCCTCGGGCGATCAACTGCTCTTCATCCGCCCGCGACGCTTCGGCAAAAGCCTGCTGCTGTCGATGCTGGAATGCTACTACGATCTCGGCCGGGCCGAGCAGTTCGACGCCTTGTTCGGATCGCTCGCCATCGGTCGCGACCCCACGCCGTCTCACAGCCGCTATTTCGTGATGCGGTGGGATTTCTCACTGGTCAAGGCGCAGGGCGAGGTTCGGGACATCGAGGCGGCACTGCACCAACACATCAACGACCGTATCCTCCGATTCCAGCAAGACTATGCAGACCAGCTGACGACGCCCATCGTCTTGCACGCCGATAACGCCATCTCAACCTTCGAGTCGGCCTTGACAGTGGTCTCGCAGACCCCGCACAAGCTCTATCTGCTGATCGACGAATACGACAACTTCGCCAACGAGGTCTTGATGGCGAGGCGCGAGCAATACGAAGCGCTGCTCTACGGCGAAGGTCTGTTGAAGACCGTCTTCAAGGCGGTCAAGGCCGGTGCCGGTGGCCAAGGGCTCGATCGAGTCTTCATCACGGGCGTCTCGCCGGTCGTCCTGAGCGACATGACCAGCGGCTACAACGTCGCCAAGAATATCTATCTGGAGCCCGAGCTCAACGACCTGTGCGGCTTCACCGAGCCGGAGATCGCATCCGTCCTGACCCTTCTGGCAAGCGACGGCGCCGACTGGTCGCACGCCGAGGCGCTGGATACCATGCGCACCTTCTACAACGGTTATCGCTTCAGCGAAGATGCCGAGGCTCGGATCTACAATCCGACTCTGAGCCTCTACTTCCTCGAACATCTCGACAAACGCGGACGCTATCCGCGCCGGATGCTCGACGAGAATCTGGCGATGGACCGCGCGAAGCTCGTCTATATCGCGCGACTGCCGCATGGCGAGGCCCTATTGATCGAGGCCCTGAGCAACGCCGAGGGCGTGACCATCCCGCAACTGGCGCGGCGCTTCGGCGTGGCCGACATGCTCCATGCGGTGAAGGATCAGCCCTTCATGGCCTCGCTGCTCTATTATTTCGGCATCATGACCCTGGCCGGCGAGGGCGTGCTGGGGAAACTGCGCCTGGCGATCCCCAATCTGGTCGCGCGCGCGCTCTATGTCGAGCGTCTCCAGGAGCTGTGGCTCCCTACCTACGACGACCGCGAAACCATCCAGCGGCGATCCGAAACGGTCTATCTGCAGGCCGACCTTGCACCGATCTGCGACTTCATCGAACAACGCTATTTCAAGATCCTCTCCAACCGCGACTACCGCTGGAGCAACGAGCTGCTGCTGAAGACCGCCTTCCTCACGCTCCTGTTCAACGACCGGCTGTACATGATGGTTTCGGAGCTGGAGACCGAGCGCGGATATGTGGATCTCGCCCTGATCGTGCGCCCCGACATGCGCCGCGTCCGGGCGCTGGATCTGCTGCTGGAGCTCAAATACCTCGGACTCAAAGCGTTGGGGCTCAGCGGCGAGCAGGTCCGCACTCACTCGCGCGAGACGCTCGCCGCCCTGCCCGCGGTCGCCGCCAAGCTCGACGAGGCCGAGGTGCAAGCCCGACGCTATGGTGCCGCATTGCGAGAACGCTATGCCTTGACGGATCTGCATGCCTTCGCCATCGTCGGCATCGGGCACGAACGCCTCGTTTGGCGGGCGGTCGACGCCACGATGGTTGACGAGCCCGGGTCGACCTGAATTGGCATGCGGAAACGCAAACTTTGCGGTTCAACTGTTCTTTAATTAAACCGCGCCTGGTACCGCATGCGTTGTTTGTTGGCTTGGCTGCGCAAGCTCCGACAACTGTCGGAGCTTGCGCAGTTTAACCTAATAAAAAATATTAAATTCTAAACCGCGTCACCGCCAAGGCCGGAATTATCCTTGAGCCCGACACAACATGAAAACGACGCGTTTCACTCTGGACGCGGTTTAGGCTCAAAGATCCAGCCGCATCTCCTCCGCATCTGGCGTGCGTTTCGCCTTTGACCGCTTCCGCTCGGCAGCGGGTAGCTCGCGCCAGATCAGAGGCTTGGAAAGTCCCTCCCAGCCCCAGCGCAACCAGTCCAGCAGCCGCATCGCAAGCCAGAGTGCCCAAGCGAGCATGAGTGCACGGTAGACCCACATGGGGACGGAGAGCACCCACACCTCCGGCAACATCGGTCCACCGCGGTCTTGATACCAGTTCAGCATGGTCGCGGTCGAGCCGTTCCCCATGATCTGCATCTCGGGCGTGCCGAGCAGACCCTGTTGAACGGCGCCGAGGAGGCCCGCCAGGGCGACGAGCGTCAGGACCACGAGCCCGACCTGAATCAGGTTGAAACGCCAGGCCGGACGGGCAAGCGGGTCCAGGCGATGCCGAAGACCGAGCGCGAAGAGCCATCCGATGACCAGCAACACCACCCAGACCTGAGCCAGGATGAGGCCGATGCCGAGCAGGAGCCAATCGTGGACGCGCAAGGGTGTCAAGCGGCTGCGACCCAGCCCCGCGGCCAGCCCGACCAACACCAGGAGGATCCCCCAGAAGAGCACGGCAGGTCCGATCCGCGGCCCCCAAGTCCAGAGCACCCAGCGATCATCCGGCAGGCTCAGCGCGAGATTCAGGCTGACTGCCGGGCTGCGTAGATCCGGCACGCTCGGGCGGTAGCCGAAGGTCAGCGGCTGCGCCTCGCGCCAGGTCAGCTCGACCCGAGTGGAGCCGGGTGTGAGCGGAAGCTCGACCTCCGGCGCCGTGTCGGGCAGCGGAAGGCTGCGGCCGTCCAGGCTGAAGGCGATCGGCTCGGCGGCGTCCGGCAGCCGAACGACATGGCTGCCGCCTTGGCTGCTGCGGATCGCCAGGGTCAGGGTCGAAAGGGTTCCGCGCTGGCCGGGCTCAACGCGCGCGTCGACGCGATCGATGGTCAAGGTCGGTCCCGGGACGCCCGGCGGTCGGGTGAGGGTCAGGACCAATGCCTCGCCCGGGAGGGGTCGCCAGTTGGGCAGCCGGCGATCGTCCGGACCCAGCCGATGGATCGGAGCGATGCCAGCGTACTCCAGATGCCAGAGCGGTCCCACGTCGAGACGCCAGTCTTCGCTCAGGCGCGGATCCAAGGGAGCGACCAGGCTCAACTCGCGGGTCGGCTCCAGGCGCGAAGCCCAGGTCACCTCCGATCGCCCCGCGGGCAGGTCCGCGAGAACCGCTGCGCCCTCGACCTGGACCCCGGGTGTTTGCACCGACTCGCCCGGAAGCAGCGGCACCGGAATCAAGACCGGAAACGCGCTCGGCGACAAACGCTGCACACGGGTCTCCACACGCCAGTCGATCCCCATCCGCAGGGTCCGCTCGACGCGCAGCAGTGGCGGTAAAGCACCCTGAGCGAGCGACACCTCCTGCGGGGCGCCGGTCTCGGAGACGCGGACCAAGCGAATCTGGGCACCGGCACGCCTGTCCGCATCCAGCCCTTCGAGGTTCCAGCCCTCGACGGTGGCCCGGATCAGCCGAGGCGGCATCGGGAGCGGGATCTCGACCTGATCGCGGCTCGCCAGCGGGCCGACGAGCCTGACCTCATGTCGGCCGGCAGGGAGCAGGAGCAGGAGCCGACCGGCCGCGTCTTGGCGCAGTCCGTCCGAGGGCTCGCCGTCCACGCGGATCTCGGTCGGCAGCCAGCCCCCTGCCCCGCCCGGAACGGGTGCCGCGACCGCGACCGCGGCATCCAGGGTCAGATCGAGCACCAGCCGATCCGGATCCGCCGCGAGGACCATCAGGGACAGATCGACACAGTGCGGCAAACAGTCCGGCGGGGCGAGCAGACGGCTGCGAAGCTCCTGAAGCAGCTCGGGGCTCGGGAGGTCCTCGGCAGAGGCCGGCTCGGTACCGACCGCCGTCCCCAGCCCCAAGGCGACCAGCAGGGCGAGACCCGCACCCCGGGTCCCGCGACTGCCGAGGAGCCCGGCCAACCGCAGACCGAGCAGCACCAAGAGAACGGAGCCGAGGAGCGAAAGCGCCAGAGTAAAGGTCGGTGTCAGCAACCAAAGTCGTGCCGATTCATCCTCGCCGACGGATCCGCTCCAACGCAGATCGACGCTGTTCCACCGCCAGTCCGGGATACCGGCTCCGGTCTGGAGGCGCGCATCGGGATCCATGAGATCGATGGGCTCGGGGATCGGAGCAGCGGGTTCGGACAAGGCATCGGAGAGACGCTCGCGTTTCGACGTTGCCTCCATGTCCGTGGTGCTGCGCAGCTCGAATGCGGGTGCGGGAGCCGCGGTCTGAGTGCCTGATCCCGCCTCCCCTAACGCCATCCAGGGGCGCTCCAGATGAGGGAAGAGCCCGTCGCGGACCTCGGTCACCAGGAACGGCAGTCCGATCACCAAGAGCCCGAACAAGGCCAGTCGAAAATAGACTGTCGCCAGGCTCCGCAGACGTCGCAAACCGGTGCGCATGGGCGCGTCCGGGATCAACCGCAGCAGGGCCGCGGCGGCGAGCAGATTCAGCCAGATCAGACGCGGCGCACCGGGCGCCTGCCAGGTCAGACCCAGCGTGACCAGGGCAAGCAACGCCCAACCCCAGCCCCAAATCCGGCCGATACCGAGCGTCGTGATCAGCACCAGAAAGAGATCCAACAGGCTCCAGCGGCCGACCCAGGTGCTCGGCAGGTTGTCGACGCCTTGGACCGTCAGGAGATCCCAACCCGGCGGCAGATAGAGACGCGCGTCGACGTTCTCGAATTCGGTCGCCCAGCCGGAGGCCGGAACCCGTCCGGGTGCGGACTCGAGCCGTGCATCGGCGACCACATCCAGGCTGCCCCGTCTGACCTCGACCCCCGGCGACGCGGCGTCGTTCAGACGCGTGATGAGCACCGGACGGCCGTCGACGGTCACCGCACCCAGCGCGAGTGCCGGACCGGCGTCCAGACGCCACCCGCGCGAAAGCTGGCCTCGGATGCGATCCTGCACGCTGTAGCCCTTGCCGTCGAAGTCGAGCCAAAGCTCGCGATCCAGGCGTAGACGGTCCGGCCCGGGATCCGGATCGCCCCGTGCCTGCTCGGTCAGACGCAGGACGGCGCCGGGCTCGGCCCGATAGACCGGCAGACGCGACCACTCCTCGGGGATCCCGGTCTGGCGCGGATCCACCGCATCGAGGCCGGACGGCTCGACCCGCCGCAACACCGGCTCAGCGGCAAAGGCCCAGATCTCGCGCTCCGGCCAGGGCGCGGCGGTCTCGCGACGCGACAGCTCGGACACGTCGCCCTGGTGATGCGCCACGACATCCAGCGCCCAGCGTCCGGGGCGCACCTGCACCCGCAGCATCCCGTCCTCTTCGAGCCGCGCCGGCAAAGGGCTGTCGATCCGCAAGGGGATCCCGCCGGACAAGAGCACGGGACCAAGCCGCACCTCGCGCGCGCCTCCGGACACTTCCACTCGAAGCCGGGTCAGGACCTCGAGAGGCAGACTGTCTTGAATGCGTCGGTAGACCTCGAGGCTGAGCCGATCCCCCGAGCGCTCGATCTCGGACCCGGCGGGGTCGCCAAGCCAAAGACGGTTGGTCCGATCGAGTCGCGGCGTCGGCACCGCTTGGCCATCGCGCACTAAGGCGACCAACCCGATCATGGGCGGGATGAGAAGAGCGTCCGGCGGACGGTCCCAGACGAAGCGCCCGGTCACCCGGTGGACCCCGGCCGCAAGCGTCACCGTCGGCCGGCCGTCACGCTGGACCACCGGCAGTGCGACCCCGTCCGCCTCGACCTCGAGCGGCCAGGCATCCGCGTCGCCCGGCAGCGGCACCGCGGACTCTGCAAGGACCTGCCAGGCCTGAGCAAATGTTCCGCCCGCCCCGCTCAGCTCCAACGCCAGACGCCCGGGCCAGGCGCAGAGTCGTGTGCCGTCTGCCGGATCGATCGGACAGGCACGTTGATCCTGCCCCTCGCGACCGCCTTCCAGCACCCAAGGGATCCAAGGCTGCAAGGCCGAGGGGACGTTCGGTGCGGCACCTGTTTCGGAGCCGAGTGCCCCGGCGCCGTCCGGAACGGTATCGATCTGCGCGTGCAAAGGCGCCGACAGGACTAGGAGAAGCAGCAGCAGACGTCGTGGAAACTTCGCCATATTGTCACAAGAAAGCAAGGGTCTTTCTGTAGATTGCGCCGTGCCGATCGGGAAGCGCCCGACACCTCGGTCGCCCCTCGAACGGTCCGCCGGCCCCGTCCATCCAGGGCCAACTATGACGAGATGTAGAGAGAAGGCAAGTGAAACACCGACAATTGATCCTCAGTCTGTCCGCCACGGCGTTGCTTGCAGCAGCGACATCGGCAAGCGCAGCGCTGCCGAAATATGTGTTCTTCTTCCTCGGCGACGGCATGTCGAACACCCAAATCCAAGCCACCGAGGCCTATTTGACGACCATCAACGGCGGGAAAGCGACGGTCGCGGAAGACCTCATGCGCCCCGAGAACCGGCTCAACATGACCAAAATGCCCGTTGCGGGCATGCAGACGACCTATGATGCCTACGCCTTGATGACGGACTCGGCATCCTCGGCTACGGCCTTCGCGAGTGGGCTCAAGACCAAGAGCGGCGTGATCAACATGGACCCCGAGACGCAATCGGTCTGTTACAAGAGCATCGCCGAGCTCGCCCACGAAAGCGGCAGGAAGGTCGGGGTGATCAGCAGCGTCTCTCTGAATCACGCAACACCGGCCACCTATTACGCCAGCGTGACAAATCGCGGCTTGATGAACAACATCGCGACTCAGCTGACCGAGAGCGGGTACGAGTTCTTCGGCGGCGGCGGTTTGGTCGCACCGGAGGGACAAGCGCGCTCGGGCGATACCGACAACAACATTTGGGATCTGCTGAGCGCCAACGGCTATACGGTTCTCAACGACCGCACGTCCATCTTGTCTCTCAAGACCCAACCGATGGAGAAGGTGGTCGCGATCAACCCCACACTCGATGGCAGCTCGGCCATGCCCTACGCCATCGACCGCCCGGAGGGCAATCTCTCGCTGAAGGAGATGGTCGAGGTCGCGATCGCCAATCTCGAAGATCGCCCGAAGAAGCGCTGGGACAAGGAACGGGGCTCGGCTCGCAAAGGCTTCTTCCTGATGGTCGAAGGCGGCAAGATCGACTGGGCCGGGCATGCGAACGACGCGGTCGCCAATATCGGCGACATCTTGGATTTCGACGCCGCGGTCGGGGTCGCCATCGAGTTCGCCAGCCGGCATCCGAACGAAACACTCATCGTCGTCACGGGCGATCACGAGACCGGCGGCATGACCATCGGCCATGCGACAACCGCCTATACGGCCTACTACGATCGTTTGCTCGGTCAGAAGAACAGCTACGAGCACTTTCAAGCGAACCAATGGGCCGAGCATAAGGCCGCCAACAGCGAGACACTCTGTGCAGGCGACGCCTGGAAGGCTCCCGACAATCTCGAGCGGGATACGGTCATGCTCGGACTCATCAATGATGTCTTCGGCATGGATTGGGCAGACCTCAACGTCTACCAGAAGGAGAAGCTCGAAGACGCCTACGACGAGTCCATGTGCGACGCCAACGACAACAGCACGGACGAGAACAAGCTCCTCTACGGCGGCTACGAGCCGGTCATCGTCACCATCACCCATCTGCTCAACGAGCGCGCCAGCATTGGCTGGACCTCTTACTCCCACACCGGCGTTCCTGTGCCCCTGTATGCACAAGGATGGGCTTCCGCTCGGTTGGCGGGCTTCTACGACAACACGGATATCGCCAAGCGCCTCGCCAAGATCATGCGCTTGCCCGAGCTACCGGTCACGAAGGCCTGTCCGTAATCGCGACGACGGGTCAGATCGAACCCGCCTGCTCTCGGCGCCGCCTTCGCGGCGCCTTTTTCCTTTTCCGAATGTCCAGATCCGAGGTATCGCTCCGTGTCGAGAATAGGTCGCGAATGGCTTTTTGCCGCGGTCATCGCCGTCGTCTGCATCCTCCTGCTCAACCTCGATTTAGCACCGCCCGGCCCGCCGGCCGAGCGCGGACTGCATGCGCGCGGGTTGATCGTCGACGTCGACAACAGTCGCGTCCGCACCAACCTCATCATCAAGACCGAGGCCCAGGTCTTGTCCGTCCGATTGCTCGACGGCCCGGCCAAGGGCGAGGAGATCGCCGTCACCAACATGCTCACCGGCAAGCTGGAGCTCGACGAATTCTACGAAACGGGCTCGGTCATCCTGGTCGAGTACGACCTCCTCGACGGGCAGCCGGCCCACGGCATGGCCCGCGGTTACTATCGACTACAGATGCAATTGCTGCTCATCGGCTGCTTCGTGGCCCTGCTGATCGGGGTTGCCGGGGTCACCGGACTGAAGGCCGCACTCTCCTTCGTCTTTGCCGCACTGGTGCTCTGGAAGCTCTATTTCCCGCTTCTGCTCCTCGGCTATCCGCCGATCCCGGCCGGTCTCGCGGTGGTCGCCGTCCTGACCGGCGTCGTCACCTTCTCGGTCGGCGGACTGTCCAGACGCGGTATTGCGACCTTCTCGGGATCCATGCTCGGCGTCTTGCTGACCTGCGGACTCGCCGTCTGGTTCGCACAAGCCTTCAATCTGCACGGCGCCATCCGACCCTTCGCAGAGGCGCTCCTCTACTCGGGCTATTACGAGCTGCGACTGACCGACATCTTCATCGCCAGTGTCTTCATCGCCTCCTCGGGCGCGGTCATGGATCTGGCGATGGACATCGCCGCAAGCATGGACGAGATCAAGCTGAGTAAGCCGGACATCGGCGTCCTGGAGCATATCGCCTCGGGGCTCCGCGTCGGTCGTGCGGTCATCGGCACCATGACGACCACGCTGCTGCTCGCCTATTCGAGCAGTCATATCTGCATGTTCCTTCTCTTCATGGCCAAGGGCCTCCCGGCCGAGAACATTCTCAACGCGCCTTTCGTTGCTGCCGAGACCCTCAACATCCTGGTCGGGAGCTTCGGGCTCATCACGGTCGCACCCTTCACCGCCGTGGTCGCCGGCTTTCTGTATCGGGCGAACGTCGGGCGGCCGAGCTGGATCCGGCTGCTCTCCCGAAACGAAACGGCCTGATCGAACCCGCAGGGCAATTCGAATTGCCGCAAAACCGTCACGCAATCATCACGTCGGCGTCACGGATTTGGCAGACACTTTCGGGACAATCGCGCTCGGCTGCTCCATTACATCCCACACGATCCGTCCCGGAGGCTCTTGACTCATGCGCATCTCATCGCTCTTGAAAACAGTCGCTATCGCAGGCGGCCTCTCGGCGGTCGCCTTCTCGCCCGCTGCGTTCGCGGACGTCAAGCTCATGGGCTCGGGCGCGAGCTTTCCCGCGCCCATCTACGCCAAATGGTTCAAGGACTTCAGCGCCGCGAACAAGGGCGTGCGGGTCGACTATCAGTCCAAGGGCAGCGGCGCGGGCATCCAGGATTTCGTCAACCAGGTCGTCGACTTC
>NZ_JAABRP010000006.1 GCF_011390875.1 Thiocapsa sp. | reverse complement strand
GGTGCCGAGGATGTCCTCGCCAACGATGACGGCTCGCTCGACGTGGTGACCACGCCCGAGGCGTTCGCGTCGGTGAAGGACGCGCTCACCCAAGCCGGGTTCGATACCGAGGTGGCGGAAGTCTCCTACAACGCCGCGACCCTCGCCGAGCTTGACCGCGACACGGCCGAGAAGCTGCTGCGTCTGGTCGATGTCCTCGACGACCTGGACGATGTTCAGGAGGTTTACCACAACGCCGATATCGCAGACGAGATCCTGGCCGAGCTCGATGCCTGAGGGTGCGCAGCGCCCGCCCGGCGTCCGGCGCGGCGACATCGTCGGCCGTACGCCGATCGGATCCCCGGCGAAGCTCCGCCATCGTATCCTGGGCATCGATCCCGGCTCGCGTACAACCGGCTACGGGGTCATCGATACCGACGGTCAGCGCAGCCGTTGGATCGCAAGCGGCACCTTGCGGGTCGGCGAATTCCCCTGGCCGGATCGTCTCGGCCGCATCTTCGACGGTGTTGCCGCCATTGTGGCCGAGCACGCACCCCACGAGATGGCGGTCGAGCAGCTTATCTTCGCTCGTGATCCGACCGCCGCGCTCAAGATCGGTCAGGCGCGCGGCGCCGCGCTCTGCGCCGGGCTCAAGTCCGGCGTCACGGTGCACGAATACAGTCCCAAGACGGTCAAGCTCGCCGTCGTCGGCACGGGCGGGGCCGACAAGGCCCAGGTCCAACACATGATCCGCGTCCTGCTTGCGCTGACCGAGGTACCCTGCGAGGACGAAGCCGACGCCTTGGCGATCGCGCTCTGCCACGCCCACTCGATGGGCATCCCGGCGCGCGGACGGGCCTCCGCCTCCTGGCGGGATTGGCGCCCGTGATCGGCCGTCTGCACGGCCGGATCCTCTCCAAGCATCCGCCTCAGCTGTTGTTGGACGTGGGCGGTGTCGGCTACGAGGTCGAGGCGCCCATGTCGACCTTCTACGACCTGCCTGCCGTCGGGGAGACCGTCGCCCTGGTCACCCATCTGGTGGTGCGCGAGGATGCCTGGTCGCTCTACGGATTCGGCCGCGAGCAGGAGCGCGCGCTTTTTCGGCGTCTGCTCAAGGTCACCGGCGTCGGCGCCAAGATGGCCTTGGCAATCCTCTCCTCGATGGACGCCGCACGCTTTGCGCAATGTATCGAGCACGAGGACCTCGATGCACTGATCCGGGTCCCGGGGATCGGCCGGAAGACGGCCCAGCGTCTGGTGATGGAATTGCGCGACAGCCTGGATGTGATTCCGGGAAGCGCCCCCCATCTTCCCGAGGCGCGGGCGGGCGGTGCGGACCCGCGCGAGCGCGCGCTCGCCGATGCGGTCAGCGCGCTGGTGGCCCTGGGCTATCGCCCTGTCGATGCGACACGGATGGCCCGCGCAGCGGATGACGGGAGCGGTGGGGCCGAGGAGATCATCCGCAGCGCCCTGCGGGCTGCGAGCGGGCGCTGAACCGCGTCCTCGTAGGATGGGTAGAGCGCAGCGAAACCCATCCTCCAAGCTCCGACACGACCGGACCGGGACCGGGCAAAGCGCAGCGTGCCCGACGGTTCCCTGTGATGCCGGCGCTGATTGTTGTCGACAACGACAATCGTAACAAAGGGATTCTCTCGTCGAGTTCTCTTACTTCTTTGTTGAACTACTCCGCACAAACAGGGGGACACCGGTGAGCAACGACCTGACCGCCGAGCTTCAAGATCGGGTCCGCCACGCGGCCGATGTCTCCTTGCCTCTGCGCTTGGAAGGCAACGGCACCAAGTCGTGGCTCGGGCGTGCGGTCGACGGCGAGGTCTTGTCGCTGTCCGGGCATACCGGGATCCTCAACTACCAGCCCAAGGAGCTGGTCGTCACCGCGCGCTGCGGCACCCCGCTGCGCGAGATCGAGTCCGTGCTCGCCGAGCAGGGGCAGATGCTCCCGTTCGAGCCGCCGCATTTCGCCGACGTCTCGGGCGGAGGGGACTCGACGACGGGTGCGACCTTGGGCGGAACCATCGCCTGCGGTCTCTCGGGTCCGGCGCGACCCTACGCCGGCTCGGCACGCGATCTGGTGCTCGGCACACGCGTGCTGACGGGGCGAGCCGAGGTCCTGCGCTTCGGTGGCGAGGTGATGAAGAACGTCGCCGGCTACGACATCTCGCGGCTCATGACCGGGGCCTTCGGCACCCTCGGCGTTCTGCTCGACATCAGTGTGAAGGTGCTCCCCATCCCGACGACGGGCCGGACGCTGGTGCAGACGTGCTCGCAGGAGGAGGCGATCGCCCGTATGACGGGCTGGGCCGCGAAGCCCCTGCCGATCAGCGCGACCTGTTTCGACGGCGAGCAGCTTTGGGTTCGGTTGTCCGGCAACCACGGCGGCGTCTCCGCCGCTGCCGAGCGCATCGGGGGCGAGGCGGTCGATGACGGCGAGGCGCTCGTCTTCTGGCGCGATCGGATACGCGAGCAGGGTCATCCCTTCTTTGCCGGGGATGCACCCTTGTGGCGCTTGTCGGTACCGCCGACCGTCGCGCCTCTGGCTTTGCCGGGCGCGCAGCTGATCGAGTGGGGCGGCGCGCAACGCTGGCTGCGCAGCGATGCCGAGGCCGCCGTCATCCGTTTCGCGGTCAGCGCCGTCGGCGGGCATGCCACGCTCTTTCGCGGAGGAGATCGCCGCTCGGAGGTCTTCCACCCGCTCCCTACCGGACTCATGACACTGCATCGCGAGATGAAACGGGCCTTCGATCCGAGCGGCATCCTGAACCCCGGTCGTCTCTACGCGACCCTCTAAACCGCGTCCAGAGCGACATGCGTCATGTTCATTTTGTGTTTGGCTTCGGAGATGGCCTCGATCTCGGTGAGACGCGGTTTAAAACTTAATTTTTTGAATACTTTAAACCGCGCCTGCTCCAACGGTCGTCAAGTCTGCCGGGGCCGATCCCATCCAAAAACATCGCATACCGCGCTGGGCGCGGTTTAGGAGCCAGGCATGCAGACCGAGATCCTGCCCGAGTTTCTGAGCACGCCCGCCGGCCGCGAGGCCGATGCCATCCTGCGGACCTGTGTCCACTGCGGCTTCTGCACCGCGACCTGCCCCACCTACCAGTTGCTCGGCGACGAACTCGACGGTCCGCGCGGGCGCATCTACCAGATCAAACTGGTCATGGAAGGCCAGGCGCCGACCCGCATCACCCAGCAGCATCTCGACCGCTGCCTGACCTGCCGCTCCTGCGAGACGACCTGTCCGTCGGGTGTGCGTTATGCGCGCCTGCTCGACATCGGGCGGCATCTGGTCGAGGAGCGCGTGGAACGTCCGGTATCCGAGCGGCTGCTGCGTTGGGCGCTCGTGAAGACCGTGCCCTATCCATCGCGTTTCGGCCCCTTGATGCGGATCGGTCGCTGGGTGAAGCCGCTGCTGCCGGCCAAGCTCAAGGCGAAGCTGCCGACACCGCGCCCTGCCGGTGCCTGGCCGAAGCCCGCCGGACGGCGACGTATGCTGGTGCTCGGCGGATGTGTTCAGTCGGTCGCGACCCCCAAGACCAACGCCGCGGCGGCGCGCATGCTGGCGCGGCTCGGCATCGATCTGATCGAGTCGCCCGACGCCGGCTGTTGCGGTGCCGCGGCCTACCATCTGAACGCCGTGAAGGACGGGCTCGACGCCATGCGCAGCAATATCGACGCCTGGTGGCCCGAGATCGAGGCGGGCTGCGAGGCGATCCTGGTCACCGCGAGCGGTTGCGGTGCGATGGTGAAGGATTACGGCCATGCGCTGGCCGACGATCCCGTCTATGCCGAGCGGGCCACCCGTGTAGCGGCCTTGGCGCGCGATCCGATCGAGGTCATCGCGAGCCTGGATCTCGCGCCGCTCGGCTCGCCGGGTGGAGGTCGCAAGGTTGCCTTCCACGCCCCCTGCACACTGCAGCACGGTCAGCAGCTCAAGCAGGTCGTCGAGCCGGTCTTGTCGCGGCTCGGGTTTACGATGACTCCGGTGCCGGACGGCCATCTGTGCTGCGGCTCCGCCGGGACCTATTCGATCACCCAGCCCGAGCTTTCCTCACGTCTGCTTGCCAACAAGGTCGAAGCCTTGGCGTCCGGGCGGCCCGAGCTGATCGCCACGGCCAACATCGGCTGCCAGCTCCAGATCGGCGGCGGCACCCAGATCCCCGTCGTCCACTGGCTCGAGCTGCTCGACGGCTGAGCCGCGCTCGGGGCGCTTGCTCTTGTCTTGCGGTCGAATCGCCCTTTTCGCTCGAAATGCCCGCGGCGGGGCGCGGCTCAGGTGAAACAAAGAATGAGGATTACATCATGACCGAAACTGTCGGCTTCATCGGCCTCGGCATCATGGGTCGGCCGATGGCTCTGAACCTGCTTGAGGCCGGCCACGATCTTGTCGTCCATGCACGTCGGCCCGAGTCGATGGCGCCGTTGGCCGAGGCCGGTGCCCGGACGGCTGCGAGCCCGGCGGAGGTTGCCCGCGAGGCGGCAATCGTCTTCACGATGGTCTCGGATACGCCGGATGTCGAAGAGGTGATCCTCGGCCCCGAGGGCGTCATCCAGGGTGTCCGACCCGATGCGGTGGTCGTGGACATGAGCACGATTTCGCCCTCGTCCACGCGGATGATGGCCGAGCAACTCCGGGCCGCCGGAGCGGCGATGCTCGACGCCCCGGTCTCGGGCGGAGAGGCCGGGGCGAAGGCCGGTACCCTGTCCATCATGGTCGGGGGTGAGCCGGCCGACTTTGCGCGGGTGCAACCGCTGTTCGAGGCGATGGGCGGGAATATCGTGCACGTCGGCCCCAGCGGCGCCGGCCAGGTCTGCAAGTCATGCAACCAGATCGTCGTCGGCGCGACCATCGCCGGGGTCTCGGAGGCGGTCTTGTTGGCGCAGGCGAGTGGCGTTGATCCACTGAAGGTGCGCGAAGCTCTGCTCGGCGGCTTTGCGGGCAGTCGAATCCTCGAGGTGCATGGCCTTCGGATGATCAAGGGCGATTACACCCCGGGGTTCAAGTCACGCCTGCACCAAAAGGATATGCGGATCGTGCTTGAGTCCGCGCAGGAGTTGGGTATCTCCTTGACAACGGCGGCGATGGTGGCGGAATGGCTGAACCTGCTGGTCGCGGGCGGATTGGGCGAGGAGGATTCCGCGGCCATCTTCGAGGTGATCCGCGGTGCGGTCGGCGAGGGGTAGATCTCTTCCATGACCGTCGCAGGGACTCCAGCCGGGGTTATTTAAACCGCGTCCAGAGCGACATGCGTCATTTCCATGTTGCGTTTGGCTTCGGAGATGTCCTCGATCTCGGTGAGACGCGGTTTAAGCGATCTAAAGAACGCCGTCGAATGCGATCGGCGTGCCCGGTTGCTCAAGCTTGACCGGCTTGCTGAAATGATACCCTTGGGCGTCGTCGACCCCGAGTCCCTTCAGAATCGCCAGGATCTCAGCGTTCTCGACGAACTCGGCGATGACACGCTTGCCCATGCCGTGGGCCATGTCGGTGATCGCCTTGACGAATATCCGGTCTTCCGGATTTTTGGCGATGTCGCGCACGAAGGCCCCGTCGATCTTGACCTCGTCGACCGGAAGTTTGCGTAGGTAGGCGTAAGAGGCATAGCCGCTGCCGAAATCATCCAGGGCGAAACGACACCCGAGCTCCTGCATGCCGCGCATCAGGCGTGTTGCATTCAGCAGGCTGTTGATCGCGGCGGTCTCGGTGACCTCGAATGAGATGCGCTGTGGCGCGATGCGGTGTCTTCCCAGAAGATGTCGCAGGTCGGTCAGCAGCAAGGGGTCGTCCATGGCGCTGGCGGAAAGATTGATCGACAGACTCAAGTCGGCCCGCAGCTCCATGGCTGCAAGTGCATTGTCGATGACCCACCGATCGATTGCCTGGATCTGCCCGGTGCGTTCTGCCACGGGGATGAAGCGATCCGGATATACCATCCCGCCGCGTGCATCGCGCATCCTGAGCAAGACCTCCATGTGCCGTATTCGTCCCGTAGCGATCTCGATGATCGGTTGCACGTGCAACTCGAATCGCCCCTGGGTCAATGCCTGATTGATCTGCTCGCGCCAGAGCACCCGGGCATCGAGCTGTTCCTTGCCCTGATCCTCCTCAGAGAAGAGATACCAGCGCCCGCGGCCCTTCTCCTTGGCCTGATACATGGCGAGATCGGCACTCGCCATGAGTTGGCCGATGTCATTGCCCTGGGTCGGAAACATGACGATGCCGATACTCGCCGTCACCCTGTGGCGGCGGCCGTGCTCATGGAGGCTGATCGAGCAGACCGCCTCTTGGACCGACTCGGCGCTGGCGAGGGCGTCATCCTCGGTCGCTTCCGGCAAGACCAAGGCGAACTCGTCGCCGCCCAGGCGTGCGAGTAGATCGCTGGTCTGGGTGACGAGTCTCAATTGTTCGGAGACGCGCTGCAGCAAGGTATCACCGACGCGATGACCGCTCAGGTCGTTGACGTCCTTGAACTGGTCGAGGTCCAGGAACAGGAGCGCGCCTTGGTGACCGAAACGGATCGTTTGATCCAGGATGCGCTCGAAATCGTCGTTGAAACGACGGCGATTGTAGAGCTGGGTCAGGGGGTCGTGATCGGCGAGCCAGACAAGGCGGGCCTCGGCCTGCTCGCGGTCGTACTGGAGCAGCTCCATGCGGTCGGTCAGGCTCCTGACCGTTTCGGTCATGAGATCGATCTCGTCGCGCAGCATGAGCGACTTGGAGCGCCCGGGGAGCTGGCGGCGCAGATCCGCATAGCGGTTTTCCGCCAGCAAGGGGATCACCGTGGCCAGATCCCTGAGTCGGTACAAGGGGCCTTTGATGATCAGCAACAGCAACGAGCCCGAGAGGATCAGACCCAGGATTCCGAGCAGGATGCTGCCGGTCGTGGCCGTGCGGATCGCTTCGCGCTGGGTGGTCACGTCGTTGACCACCAGGGCGTCGATGCCGGAGGCAAGCGCCGGGATGCGAAAGATCTCGTACCAGCCCGACCCGTGCGGGATCAACAGCGGCTCTTGCATCGTGTCGCCGCTCGTGAGCGTCGGCGCCGCGGCGCGCAGCACGGGCAGGGTGTCGTCCGGGTAGGTGACGGCGGGAAACCGCAGGTAGTCCGGGCTGTGCGGATTCAGCAGCTCGGCGGACCGGGTACCGTCACGCCAGGTGATGGCGACCTCGGCCCCGGTCAGCGCGTTGAACGCCAGTAATGCATCGGCGAGCGAGCGACCGAGGACCAGGTTGCCGGCGAAGGAGCCCTCCCAGAGCAGCGGGGTTGCTTTGTACTGCCGGCATTCCGGGCTGCAAAGGAGTGCCGCAATTGCCTGCTCGGGGCTGTTGCGAAGCTCCGCGCGCAGAGCGTCCGGGATATCCTGAGCACCCTCCGGCCAGACGATGGCCGTGGTGCCGTCCGGCCGAATCCACTGGACGGATCGAATGTCCCATTCCAGATCGAGCATGGCACCGTTGGTGAGCAATGCCTCCTCGAGCGCCGCGTCCGGGCCCATCATCGCCGATTCGCCGCCACCGAGAAGAGGAACCAGGCTGGCGAGCTTCGACATCTCCAGAGTGTCTTCTTCGACCAGGGCACGCAACTGTCGAGCCTGCTGATCGCGAACGGCGCTCTGTTGGAGCTCGAACTGACGGGTCAGCTGAAAGTTCGAGATCAAGGCGAGCGATGCATTCACCAGCACGAGCGCCAGGGTCATGGCAATGAGAGCCTTCCAGCGCAGACTCAGATCGACCGACGGAATCGCCTTGGTTGTGGCTCCGTCCTCCATCCCCGGGGGCCTCAAAAACGCACCGAAATGGAGGCGGCGAAGACGTCCCACTCACGAACGAGATCACCCGAGTCCGGGTTCTCGCGGATCGACAAGGCGTAGGTTCCGTCGTGCCGTTGGAATTCGAGACGAAACATGATGTTCGGGTTGATGTCCCAGCGCAGGCCCGTCGTCAGGATCTTGGAGAAGAAATCGAATCGCGGGGTGGTTCCGCCCGTGAGATCCGAGAAACCCCGTCCGTCGCGATCGTTGCGGTTTGCAAAGCCTTCCTCGTAACGGGCCATGATCTCGAGATTCGGTCGCAGCCGGTAGGCACCCTGAAGATAATACCCTTCCATGACCTGGTCTTTGAAGGGCCAATAGGGGCCGATATCGTTCCAGCGCGTGGGTGCTCGGGAATACTCGGCCGAAATCGTCCAATCCTCAGCGTTGTACTGAAACGAAACGACCCAGTCGGTGACATCGATGGTGCCCGATTGCAAAGGCGTTTCCTGGCCGGCATTGAAGTCCAACTCGGTCACGATGGCGCTGAGGCCGAGCTTGATTTCGTCTGCCGGGGTCGAGAACCAGAGGCTTCCGATCCCCCAGTTGATGCCCTCGGCCTGGATCTCGCCGTCGACGTCGTCGGCGAGATAGGCCCATTCCACATTGTCGTCGATCACGGACTGCCCGACGCCCAGGTTCAGGGAGAGATTGCCCTGCTCCAGGTAACGGTCCCCGTAGAACATGATGCCGTCATAGGACAGTAAGCCGTTGCGAATCTTATCGTAGTAGATGACTTGCGGAAGAAAGATGCTCGGGCGCGTAAAGGGAACATCGCGCGTCTCGTTGTAGAGTCCGAACGGATTCTTGATGCGCCCGAGACGCACTCCGAGGCGTCGCTCGGTGTCGGAGACGGGCGCAAAATCCACCAAACCATAATCCAGAGACGGGGTGCCGTCGTACATCTCCCCGGCGCGTCGTACCAAGAGCTGTCCCGAAAACAGCAGGCTCGGCGTGCTTTGGTAGGAGGCATTCAGTCCGATCTCGGTGAAATCAAAGGACGTCCCGGGACTATTGCCGAAATAGTAGTTGTCGGTCGACTTGAGGATGGCCTGGCTGGCGAAGCCGTGGACCTGTAGTTTTCCCTCGACAAACTCCAGGGCCGGAGCCGCGTTCGGAGTCATCCACGCCAGCAGGACCGCGATTGAGAGCCGGGTACGCATCTCAACGCACCTCCAACAGGCGAATGCTTGAATCATCGATGGGCCCGTCTGCATAGCCGATCGCTCCCGGCGTGGTCGCGATGCGGTCGAGCATCTCCTGCTCGCTCGATACGGTCGTCGGCGCTTGCCCTGTCCCGGAGAAGATCTGTCGGTCCCAAACGCGGCGAAGTTGATAGGGATAGAGCCCGAGGATTTCGTTGGAGAAGCGATTGTGAAGTGCGTTGTTGTCGGGGAGAACGAAAACTTTGACCAGGGTTCCGTTTGGCCAGTTCTTGAGGCGCATCGTGAAGAAAAGACGGGCCTCGTTGCGCGTCAAGCTCTCGACCCCTGCGTCACGGTGAGCAATTAGCTCTTGCGGACAGGCGTGCAGCGATACGCAGCACAAGGCCACACCGACCAAGCTTTCGAGAATGTTGCGCACGGACCGTCGGGAGATCAAGGCGTGTTCCAGAAGTCCTGAATCGACTCATCCATCACGGGTGCGCTCGAAGATCGAGGCCCCGCGCCGAGGTCCTTCAAGCGCCGGTGGACAGTGTCGAGGACGGTCGTGACCCGCTTTTCACGGGCCGGCTTCCTTTCTCGAACAGCACCGATGCGTTGCCGATCCTGCCCTGTTGGCGGTGGTGCCGGCGTGGATCGACTTTTCTGGGCGTCTGTGCGTCGCAACTCTCGTCATGATCTTCGCCATGATCGAGCGCGGTAGCGGAAGTTGCGACCGGGCTTGGGAGATGAAGCGATGTCCCAAGTCTAATTGGTACGGGTGCGTAGACACAAGGGTAACGTCCGTCTGCAAAGCGCGTCATGTCGCGTTTGTGCCGAAGACGGACCGTGCACTGGCTTCGCAAACCTCGGGATTACGCGGCATCTTGTTGATGTGATAGCCTCCATTGCCGTTTGAGTATCCATCGCGGGAGCCTACTTAAGCGAGAGTCGGCAAAAATCCCTGCGAGATGTTCGACGCTTAGGCGGTTTCGCCTCCTCTTTCGCCGACTCATGGCTTGGCGTCGCGGGATTCCTTATTGTTACCGGGGGTTGTATGAGCTTGAATACGTTGGAGTCAGCGAGTCAACCCGGGGCGGGCCACGGTGAAGAGCCCTATTTTCGGTTCACCTGTGTCGGGGATGCGTCCGATCTGGAAACGGTTTACTCAATTCGCTACCAGGTCTACTGCGTCGAGCGCCGGTTTTTGGACGAGGTGCACTATCCGGCGCAGTTGGAATCAGACGACTACGATGCCCACGCTCTGCATGTGCTGGCAACCCATCGTGCGGGCCACCCCGCGGGCACTGCGCGGCTGGTGATGTGCTCCCCGCTCGGTTTTCCGGCGATGAAGCACTGCGTCTTCTCCGAGGAGTTTGATTTCCTGAACGACCCGAGTCATCCGTCGCTGGCCAGATACGGAGAGGTGTCTCGCCTTGCGGTGTCCAAAGCGTTTCGCAGGCGCGAGGGGGATACTCCGTACGGCGGTCCGCCGCGTGAGGAATCGCGGCCGCGGGAAGGGGCCGATGTCATTGCATTCGGCCCCCCCCGGAATACCCCGGAGATTCTGATGGGCCTCTGCCGCGTGCTCTACCAGCAGAGCAAGCGGCTCGGGATTACCCACTGGGTCTTCGCCATGGAGCGAAGCCTATACGTGTTGCTTAAGCGCCTGGGATTCAAATACATGCCGGCCGGCCCGGAAACCGATTATTACGGTCCCGTACGACCCTATGTCGTCAGTATCGATGCGCTCGAGAAAGGGGTTTCCAGGGCCTCGCCCGCCACATTTGCATACATGATCAAGGGTCTTGAGCCCGACCTGGTCCCGGCTGGCTTGGCCGCCCCGGACGCGAGCTGGAGGTCGGTCGGTTCCGCTGCCTGACGTGCGGCCGATGCGAGGGGCTCTCCTCGCGCGAGCCGATCGCCCCTGCACCGCTACAGGTCTACGTCGATTTGATGTAGTTGAATTTCCTCTCGTAATCGAGTGTTCGGCCGAACGGAAATTCGCCGTAGCGCCAGATTTCGAGATGATCGGGCGGCGCTGACTCCGGGCGCGGAAGGCAGGCTGCCACGTCCTCGGCGATCGCGTTTCCCTGTACCTTTGATCCTTGTCCCATCTGAACGTGTATCCGCGTGCCTGTATCCCCGGGCTCGATCCGAAAGGCGCCGCTGAGCTGATCCGCGAGATGCGGCTGGGTATAGAGCGCATCCTTGATGTCGAGCAGGGTGCGTCCGTCGGGCAGGACGTCCTTCTCCCGACCTGCCAAGGCGATCATCGGCAGCTTCGGGACGGTGATGCCGTTCTCGTGCGCGCGCTGCAGAGCGCGCGCCATCTCCGTGTTGCTGACCAATCTGGCGCGATCACCCGTGCGATAGCGGATGAGCGGAAGCATCAAGGAGGGGTCGAGCGTCGATAGGGTCAAGGCACCGAAACCCTTTGCATCGGGCTCGATGACCTCGACGAAGATCCGCATCGGATCGTAAACGAAGACCAGCGGCGGAACCCGGCCAGGCCAATCGCCGAGTGCCTCGCTCAGGACGTCGCTTTGCCGATACGCCAGTTGCCGAATGCGGACCGTCTCTCGGGTCTCGAAAAAGAGATTGAGACCAAGCTCTCCGACACCCATCGAGGAGCCGACCAAGCCGCGCGTCCAGCCCTCGGGATCCTGTCCGAGTCGGCTCGCGACATAGTGGCGAAAAGACTCCCCGAAGGTCTCTTCGCCGAGGATGACATGGATCTTAAAGCGTTCCCACTCGAGCCCGGTCGCACGGCCGTAATCCAGGATACGTTTGCAGAAGAGCGGGTCGGTGACCAGGACGGTTTGGTCGTAGCGCGGGGAAAACTGCTCGACCAAGGCGCACACCATATCCTCGCGCACGCTGGTCTCGGCAACGGTGACGGTCGAGCAGGAAAAGCGTACGCCCATCGGGAGCGCATTGATCAGGAGGGTGCGGTAGCGATCGGTCCCGAAGGCATATTCCATCGCCAACTCGATCACCTTCGCCGCTCGCTTGTTTTGCCGATGCGTGGAGAGACCGAATGCGAATCGCCCGCCCTGCCCCGAGCTTGTCAGGACACCCGCCAACGGACCGAGCTGCCCGCCGACGCACAGCTGCTCGATCGGGGCGCTTCCGAAGACGTCCTGCTTTTCGAGAATCGGGCACAGCGCCTGGAAGTCCGCAGGCGTGCGGATCGTCTCGGCAAGGATGCCGTGTCTCTTCAGGAGGGCGGCATAGGCCGGTACGTCGCGCGCGACACGTTGAAACCGCTCGACGAGACGTCGGGTACCGGCCTGTACGAGCGCAGCCGTGTCGATGTGGTCCATCGCCTTGAGCTGCCATCGTCGCATGAGCTTGTCCAGTGCTCTCATCGCATTCGACCCGGTCGAGTTGGATGTATACCGAGCGCGCGTGGGTTTTTCGCCGCATTGCGCGCCCTGCTTTGCGAAAAAATCACGCGCGCTTTGTACAGTCTCGTCTATTCGTAGACGGTTGTGGCGATGCCGTTCATGACCGCGACCCTCGCGACACCGGCTGCGCCGAGCGGACACATATAATTGACGATGGCGACGGTGCGTGTGTTGTTGAGCGATTCCTCCGACATCAGCATGACGGAGCCGTCGCTTCGCGAGTTACCGGCGATGCAGCCGCAACGCGCCAGATCATCCGTTGTCATTCCGGGGGCGAAGGTGCAGGCATCGCTGCGCGAGCTCGACGCCGTAGATTGACAGCCGGTCACCGCGAGCGTGCAGAGCAGAACGCCGAGTATGGCGGAATGCAACCCGAGCCGGGCATGCCCCGGTTTCCCGTCTGCTCGTTCACGTCGATCGGCTGCTCGGGGTAAACGCCGACGCTGTCGGTGTTGCCCGAGACGATGTTTGATACCCAGAGTGGTACTCAGCGAACTTCGACCTTCCCTTTGACCGACCGGATGAAGGTTGCGACCACGCCGTCGCCCACCGCCAACTCGTCGAGGAGTGCCGGGTCGTTGACGGTGAAGTCAACCGTCTCCTGCGCGCCCTGGACGCTGACCTTGCGGTTGGCCTTGTCGACCGCTGCGATCCGACCATAGAGAGTCATGGTGTCGGTGATGGTACCGGCCGGCTTCGCCCCCCGCTCGCGGTCGACAACCGTCTCCTGAGTCGTCCCGACAGCGGCCTCGTCAGGCCCCTTGACCAAATCGACGAGGACCGCCTCGGTCTCGGTGATGGTGAGCTTGTTGCCGATCTTGATCTCGTCGAGACGCCCGGCCTGCTCCGGCGCATGAATCACGTGAAATCGGCCGTCCGGTGTCTTGATCGTCAGCATGCGTCGCTCGACGTTGACGATCTCGACGGTTCCGCTGATCTCCGAGGTCACCTCGGCGCCCGTCACCGGGATCACGGTTACGTCCGCCATCGTGGTCGAGGATGCGGCGGCGATTCCGCTTGCGAGTGCGAAGGCCAAGGTCATAGTCCGTGGTTTTCCATTCATGATGTACTCCCCCTGTTGTGCCGTCGGATCGACTCGGATGATCCTTTCGGAGCCGGTCTCCCGTCTGCTTATACTTGTGAATGTTGCTCGCGCGAAGGTGAGGTTTCTCGGATTCCTGTCGCGGTGCGAATAGCGCCGACCTGTTGCTGCCGGCGCGCGAACGGTACCCCGTCGGCGCCGCGCCTGCAAGCGACCCCGAGAACGGCAGCTTAAGATGAACAAGAATTAAGACGTCGGACATCCTCGGGCAATGGCCGCGCCCGGATACTCTTGGCCTGTTCAGCAACGTGCCGGCGCGCATTCGTCTCAACGGCGATGTCGCCCGGATCTTGGTCAGGAGAATACCGTGTCACAACGCCGAATCACGACCCCGACTCGATCGATCGCCGTGACCCCGTGGCTGCCCTTGCGGCATCCGGGGCTCGTCAGCGCAACCCTTGCGCTTGCCCTCGCATCCGGCGCCCTCTACTGGAGCGGCCGTGGTGCCGTGGCGGCGGAGCAGCCCATGTCGGCGAATGCGCGCGTCGCATCCGCTGCGTTTCCCAGCTTTGCGGACGTGGCCGAGCGGGTTACTCCTGCGGTGGTCAACGTGTCGGTCAAGGCCGAGAGCGTATCGCCCATGGCGCTGCAGGGCCACCCGGCGCTTCCGCCGGGTGCGGACGTGCCTGAGTCCTTCCGCCGGTTCTTCGAGCAGCCGGGGCGAAGCATGCCGCGCGAGGCTACCGGACAGGGTTCGGGTTTCGTCGTCGACAGCGACGGCCATATCGTCACCAACCATCACGTGATCGAAGGCGCGGGAGAGGTGACGGTTGTCATGAACGACGGCAGCAGCCATGTCGCGCGCGTGGTCGGTGTCGATCCCAAGACTGACCTCGCCTTGCTCAAGATCGACGTCGATCTCCCGCTGGTCGCCGTCGAGCTCGGTGATTCGAGCAAGGCTCGCGTGGGCGATTGGGTCCTGGCGGTCGGCAACCCCTTCGGGCTCGGCGGCTCGGTGAATGCCGGAATCATTTCGGCACGCGGACGCGACATCAACTCGGGTCCCTACGACGACTATCTGCAGATCGACGCGCCCATCAATCGGGGCAACTCGGGTGGCCCGCTGTTCGATATCGGGGGTCGGGTGATCGGTGTGAATACCGCCATCTTCTCCCCGAGCGGCGGCAATGTCGGGATCGGCTTCGCCATCCCGGCCGAGACTGTCGAGCGTGTGGTGGCCGACCTTCGCGAGAATGGGCGCGTAGAGCGCGGCTGGCTGGGCGTACAGATCCAGCCGGTGACCGAGGAGTTGGCGTCCGGGCTCGGGCTCGACCGGGCGACCGGCGTCTTGATCGCGGATCTCATTCCCGGCAGTCCCGCCGCTGCGTCTGATCTGCGGACAGGCGATGTCATCCTCAGTGCCGCCGGACAGCAGCTCACGAGTGCGAAGGATCTGTCGAAGCTAGTCGCCGCGACCAAGGCCGGGACTCCCGTGACGTTCCGCGTGATGCGCGACGGCACGGCACGGGATCTGACGCTGACGATCGGCCGGATGCCCGAAGAGGATCGGATCGCTGCGATGCCGAGCGAAGAGGCCGACACGCCGGAGCGCCCCCGTTTGGGGCTCTATCTGTCGCCGCTCACCCCTGAGCTACGTGCCGAGCGTGGGCTCGACGCGGATGCCGTCGGCGTCTTCGTGGCGCAGGTCGAGGCCGACAGCCCGGCCGATCGTGCCGGGGTGGAGGCGGGTAGTCTCATCTCGATGGTCGGTACGGAATCGGTCGACACCCCCGAGCAGGTCGTTGCGGCGGTCCGCGAAGCGATCGAGGAGCAGCGCGAGAGCTTGATCCTGCGTGTCGAGAAGGAAGGGCGTCCCCTGTTCATCGCCGTGCCCTTCGCAACCTGATCAAGGCGCTTCCCGAGCGCATTGCACGCTTGCCGGCCTCGATCGCGACCCTGCAGCACCGCAAGGTCGCGATCGAGCGACCGAGCACCCCGTGCCTTGACCAAGCGGAATCCGCGCTATCCTATCGCGCCTGAGAGCTGAGAGCCCGAAGCTGGCGGCTGGCGGCTGAAGCCCGAAGCCCGAAGCCCGAACGCCCAATTTCAACCACCAATACCTCCATTCCCCAACGAGCGACCCATGCGAGTCCTCCTGATCGAAGACGATCGCCAAACCGCCGACTATCTCCTGAAGGGACTCGCCGAAACAGGTGCGGTCACGGACCATGTCGCCGACGGCCGCGCGGGTCTGCTGCAGGCTGCCGGGGGCGAGTACGATGCCCTGATCGTCGACCGTATGCTGCCCGGGCTCGACGGAGTCGGCATCGTGCGGACACTGCGCGCCTCGGGCAACCGCACGCCGGTGCTCTTTCTGAGCGCCTTGGGCGAGGTCGACGACCGTGTGGAAGGTCTGCGTGCGGGCGGTGACGACTATCTCGTCAAGCCATTCGCCTTCTCCGAGCTGCATGCGCGTCTCGAGGCATTGATGCGTCGCGGCAAAGCCGATACCCCGGAGACGTTCCTGCGGGTCGCCGATCTCGAGATGGATCTGCTCAAGCGCGAGGTGACCCGCGCAGGGCGCGAGATCCGGCTTCAGCCGCGCGAGTTTCGGCTGCTCGAATATCTGGTGCGACACGCGAACCAAGTGGTCACGCGCACCATGCTGCTCGAGCAGGTCTGGGACTATCACTTCGACCCCCAAACGAACGTCATCGATGTCCATATCAGCCGCCTGCGCGGCAAGATCGACAAGGACTTCGATCCGCCTCTCTTGCAGACCATCCGAGGCGTCGGCTACATGATCCGCGGGGCATGAGCGACGCCGGGAATCCGCCGTCGGCCCTGCGTGCGCGCGCCGCCAATACGCTGCGCAGCTCGACCTTCCGCCTGGCCGTCCTCTACGTGCTGCTGCTCGGCGTGTCGGTCGGCATCCTCATGGCCTTTCTCTACTGGTCGACCGCCGGCTACATGGATCGCCAGACTGCGGCGACCATCGAGGCGGAAATCCGCGGGCTTGCCGAGCAGTATCGGCGCCGCGGGCTCGCAGGTCTGTCGTCGGTGATCAGCGAGCGCGTCGCGCGCGATCCGGTCGGGTCAAGCGTTTACCTTCTGGTCGACGACCACCTCGAGCCGCTCGCCGGCAACCTCGATCGCTGGCCGAGCGGATTTCCCGACGCGCAGGGCTGGCTCGGCTTCCGCCTGCGCGAGCGTGGACCGGATCGCACCGAGGAGCATGCGGCTCGCGGACAGGTCTTCTTGCTGCGCGGCGGTCTACGGCTCTTGGTCGGGCGCGACGTCCGTGATCTGGAGGCAACGCGTGCCCTGATCCTCGACGCGCTTGGCTGGGGGCTGGCCATCACCGCGGCCTTGGCCCTGCTGGGCGGATGGCTAATGAGCGCGGGTGTGATGCGGCGCCTGGAGACGATCAACCAGACCGCCGGCGAGATCATGGCCGGGGACCTCTCGCGGCGTATTCCGCTCAACGGCAGCGGCGACGATTTCGACGCGTTGGCGACGAATCTCAACCGGATGCTGGAGCGCATCGAGCAGTTGATGGCCGGCGTGCGTCAGGTCTCGGACAACATCGCCCATGATCTGCGCACGCCGCTGACCCGAGTCAGGACCAAGCTGGAGCTGTTGCGCACCGAGCTCGACGGCTGCGAGAGCGCCCGCTCGCTCACCGCCGAGACGATCGCCGATACCGAGGAGATGCTCTCCACATTCAATGCCCTGTTGCGGATCGCGCGCATCGAGTCAGGCGCCCGACGGGCCGCCTTCGCCCACGTGGATCTCGCCGCCTTGTTGGAGGATCTGGCCGAACTCTACGAGCCGCTTGCGGCCGAGAAAGGGCAGGACTTGACGCTTCGTCTCGACGGACCTGCCCGGGTCACGGGCGATCGCGACCTCCTGTTTCAAGCCTTGGCGAACCTGGTCGATAACGCCATCAAATACACCCCGCAGGGCGGAAGCATCGCACTTGCCGGAGGCTCTCGGGAGGATGGTGTAACGGTGACGATTCGCGATTCCGGACCCGGCATTCCGCCGCACGCGCGCGAGCGGGTCCTCGATCGGTTCGTTCGGCTCGACGACAGCCGTTCCACGCCCGGCAGCGGCCTCGGGTTGAGCCTCGTGAAGGCCGTGCTCGATCTGCATCAGGCGTCCATCGCGCTCGGCGGCGATGCCGACGGGCTTGTCGTGACGATCCGTTTCCGCGACGCTCGCTCCCCTACTGCGTAACCTCGAGTGCCCACTCGAAACAATCACTCGTCACTCGCCACTCGCCACTCTCCTCTAATAGAGTCGCAGCCCCGCCGTTGACTCGGTCCACTGCGCCTCGTCCGCACTCAGGCGCCGTTCCAGGTCGCCCGCCCGAGCCTCCGGGTCGTCGACCCAGTCGCGCAGGAAGGTGCCGCCCGAGAGCAGGTCGACGGCGAGACGTTCGGTCTCGTATTCGTAGGGAAAGTCACGCCAGATCGGATAGTCGGGGTATTCCGATCGAATGGCCTTCAACAGAAGCGCAATCAGTCGGTACGGCTTGAAGCGATCGTGTCGGTAGCCGTGATGGTCGGTATGGATCTGGAGCCCCGAACAGAGCCGGCCGGCATGTTTGTGGAAGGTCGGCTCGAACCAGCAGGGGCGGATCAATGCGCCCTCGGTCCAATCGGCGCATTCGGCGCACATGCGTCCGAGCACGCGCGCGAAGTCCACATCCGGCGCGCCGGCGACCTCCAGCGACACCGTCGTGCCGCGACCTTCGGAGAGCGTTGTTCCTTCCAACAAAACGGTGCCGGGGAAGCATCGTGCCATGTTGAGGCTCGCCGCGTTGGGGCTCGGGTTGATCCAGGGCAGCTCCATGACCGGCCAGCCGAAACCGGGGCCGACCTCGGGATGGTAGCCGTCCATCGCGATCACCTCGAGGTCGATATCCTGACCGCGGTAGTCGACGAACCAGCGCGCCAGCTCCCCGAACGTGAGTCCGTGGCGCATGATGAGCGGGCCTGCTCCGACGAAGCTCTCCCAGCCCGGCTCCAGGATGCTGCCTTCGATCGGGCGACCCGCGGGGTTGGGTCGGTCCAGTACCCAAATGGCCTTGCCCGCTGCGGCGCAGGCGTCGATCAGATAGGCAAGGGTCGTGACGTAGGTATAAATGCGGGTGCCGATGTCCTGCAGATCCACCAGCAGCACATCGAAGCGATCGAGCATCGCGTCGGTCGGATAGCGGACCTTGCCGTAGAGGCTGAAGACCGGGATACCGTGTCGCGGATCCAGGGCGTCCTCGGTCTCGACCATGTTGTCTTGCTTGTCGCCGCGCATCCCGTGCTGAGGGCCGAAGGCGGCGGTCACCTTCACGCCGCCCAGCGCCATCAGCGCGTCCAGGCTGTGTTGCCCGGCGGAGGTCACGGAAGCCGGGTGGCCGAGCAGTGCCACGCGGCGGCCTCGAAGCGGCCCGTGGAGGGAGGTGTCTTCCAATAGTCGATCGATGCCGAGTCTCACGATATTCAGGCGGGCGTCATTGGGATCCAGCCGATAAGGATAACCGAAGACGATCGGGCTTCGGGTGCTATGATGCGCGCCGCGTTCGCCGACCGCCTGCTCCGAGACCTTTGTCGAAGACCGTTCCAAACCTGCTTTCTCGTTTATTCGGTTCATGCGCCTTCGTGATTTTCACTACGACCTGCCCGCCGATTTGATCGCGCAGCGTCCGCTGCCCGATCGCGGCGCCTCGCGCTTGCTCGCGCTCGACCCCGCGGGCGACGAGTGTCGCGACCTCTTCTTTTGCGATTTGCCGCGGTTGCTGAGGCCCGGCGATTTGCTGGTCTTCAACAACACGCGGGTGATGCGCGCCCGGCTGTTCGGGCACAAGGATTCCGGCGGTCGTGTCGAGATCCTCATCGAGCGTGTCGTGGCGGTGCGCGAGGCGCTGGCCCAGGTCCGGGCGAGCAAACCGCTCAAACCGGGACGCCGGATCGATCTCGACGGGGGGGCGCAGCTTCTCGTGCGGCGCCGCGAAGGCGATCTTTATCGGCTCGGGATGATCGAAGGCAGTTTTGCCGAGCTCATGGCGGCGCAGGGCCACATTCCCTTGCCGCCCTATATCCAGCGTCCGGACGACGCCTCGGACGATGCGCGGTATCAAACGGTCTACGCCCGCCACAGCGGGGCTGTCGCCGCGCCGACGGCCGGCCTTCATTTCGACGACGCCATGCTGGCCCGTCTGCGGGAGATGGGCGTCGGTGTTGCGGAAGTCACGTTGCATGTCGGTGCAGGGACCTTCCAGCCGGTCCGCGTCGATGACCTCGATCGCCATGAGATGCACGCAGAATGGATCGACGTCAATGAGGATGTCTGCCGCCAGGTCCATTCGACGCGCGCGGGTGGTGGACGTATCGTCGCGGTCGGCACCACGAGCGTCCGAAGCCTCGAGAGCGCCGCGGCCAAAGGCGAGCTCGCCCCTTTTCGGGGAGATAGTCGTCTCTTTATTCGGCCCGGCTATCGGTTTCGCGTGGTGGACGCGATGATCACCAACTTCCACTTGCCGGAATCGACACTGTTGATGTTGGTTTCGGCCTTTGCAGGTTATCGCGCCGTGATGGATGCCTACCGCCATGCCGTGGATGCTCGGTATCGGTTCTTCAGCTACGGCGATGCGATGTTTCTGATCCGCAATGAGGACGATGCGCTGCTTAACCACTCAGCGAGCCGGTGAGCCTCGTGTTCCCGCGAGTCGGATTCGCCTCCGAATTGCTCAATCTGCGTGTGCGACCCAGCCGAACGTCCGCGTCAAGTCGTACCCACTGATCCTCTCTTTTAAGATCTCCGATGGATCGATCGGCGCACTTTATCCGATCGCGTTTTCCTGTTTCTACTTGACATCCATTATAAATCGCATAAATTATGCAGATCGAGCCGAATGACGGCTCGTTTGACTTTTCGGGAATCACCCTTTGCCCGTTTTGGAGGTATATAACGTGGAGTACGCTAACCTTAGCGTCGACGAGATTCAGCAGCAGCTTGCCGAAATTGAAAGCAGCAAGGCCGAGCTGAAGCGCGCACTGGAAGTGCGCCGTCAAGAGGCGAAATCGGAAGTCGCTCAACAGATCAAGGGCCTGATCGCCCAATACGGCTACGAATTGGAAGAGATTCTGCCCCTTGTAGAATCGAAGCGTCGGCGTGCGGGCGGGTCGGTCCGGCGTTCAGCGACCGGGGGCCGGCAGTATACGCGATATGTCGATCCGGAGAATACCGACAACGTCTATGTGCGGGGTGTCCTTCCCGGCTGGATGAAGCAGAAGATGGCGGAGCAAGGCTACGACCCCGCGTCCAAGGGCGATCGCGAAGCCTTTAAGTCCAACTATCTCCAGGCGGTCGACGCCTAAGGCGCGATTGGCCCGGCGATTTGCTCGGTCCCATCTCGGCATCCATTTCGATATCAGGCGTGCGTCCTTACGATCGCGCGGCTCGGTCTCAACGTCGGATGTCGAGATGGCGATTCGGGGCAATTTTGGATCCCTACCGGCACGTTCCAGCTGGCTCGAAGACCCAGACGCGAAAAACACGGATGTAAATAGGATATTCGCGGTGCTGGCTTTCATTGAGCGCATCGCGTAGACTGCGGCTCTCGCATCATCCGGTCGATGCGTCGTCTCGCGGCTGACCCCACCTTTTCCCAAGGCTTCATCCTCGAACGCCTCTTTTCTGCCTAGGCCGGTCCCGTGCTTGCGCGGTTTTAGGCCGGTTTCAGGAGTTTTCATGTCATTCGATTCACTCGGCCTTCAGGCCGACTTGCTGCGTGCCGTGGCAACGCAGCGTTATGCCCGCCCGACCCCTATTCAACTGAAGGCGATCCCGGAGATTTTGGCCGGTCATGATCTGTTGGCCGGAGCCCAGACCGGAACAGGCAAGACCGCGGCCTTCGTGCTGCCGCTTTTGCAGCGCCTCTCCGAGAAGGGTCACCCGCAACGTCATCCGCGTGCACTGATCCTGACGCCGACGCGTGAGTTGGCGGCCCAGGTCGGCGAGCGTGTGCATGCCTACGGTCTGCACCTGCCTTTGCGCTCGGCGATCGTCTTCGGTGGCGTCGGTATGCAGCCGCAGATCAATCAGCTGCAACGGGGCGTCGACGTTCTGATCGCCACCCCGGGGCGCCTGCTCGATCACGCCGGCCGACGCACCGTCGATCTCTCTCGCGTGGAGATCCTCGTCCTCGACGAGGCCGATCGCATGCTGGATATGGGTTTCATCCACGACATCCGGCGCATCATTCAGCTGCTTCCGGAGCGGCGTCAGAATCTGCTGTTTTCGGCGACCTACTCCGACGACATCAGGCGTTTGGCCGACGGACTTCTCAAGCGCCCGAAGCTGATCGAGGTCGCACGTCGCAACACGGCCGCCGAGTCGGTCACGCAGGCCGCGCATCCGGTCGACAAGGCCCGCAAGCGCGATCTGCTCGCGCACCTCTTCCGTAGCGAGGGTTGGCATCAGGTGCTGGTGTTCACGCGGACCAAGGCCGGCGCCAATCGACTGGTCGAGCACCTGGGCCGAGAGGGCATCACCGCCGCGGCCATCCACGGCAACAAGAGCCAATCGGCCCGAACACGCGCCTTGGATGATTTCAAGCGCGGGAGCGTCCGGGCCTTGGTGGCGACCGATATCGCCGCGCGGGGATTGGATATCGTCGATCTGCCCCAAGTGGTTAACTTCGAACTGCCGAACGTCGCCGAGGACTATGTCCACCGTATCGGGCGGACCGGTCGAGCAGGCGCGGGCGGCAAGGCTCTGTCCTTGGTCAGTCATGACGAGCAAGGTTTGCTGCAGGGGATACAGCGACTCCTGCGCAAAGAGATTTCGATGAATCCCGTCGTCGGTTTCGAGCCGTCGCTGGTTCCGCCCGAGTGCGAGCCCGATCGAAGCCTCGGGGGGCGCCGCGATTCGCGTGGACCGAGTCGACCGGCGCGCAAACCGGCAGCGACCGCTTCTCCTGCGGCGAAGCGCCCATGGCGTGGCGGTGATCGGCGCGGGCGCGTGGTGACGCCTTAAACTTCTGCCGCCCTCGCGGGGCAGCGGGTCGACCCGCCCCCGCGACACCTTCGTCTCCAACGGTTGGGGGCAAAGACCGTCGAATCAGTTGCGTATTGATTTTTCGACCGTTCTCTCTTTCTCTTCAATGCGCTCTCACGGAACTCTTGAATAATGAATATTTACGTTGGCAACCTGGCCTACGGCGTGACCCAAGACGAGCTGAAGACCGCATTCTCCGCCTATGGCGAGATCTCGAGCGTGAACTTGATCACCGACAAGTTTACCGGCGAGTCCAAAGGCTTCGGCTTTGTGGAGATGCCGAACAACTCCGAGGCCGATGCCGCCATCAAGGGGCTGAACGAGACGCCGCTGAAGGGCCGCAACCTGAAGGTCAACCAAGCCAAGCCGCGCGGTGAGCGCCCCTCACGCGGGCCGCGCTGGTAAGCTGACTCCCGGCTTCGGGGCATTGCCCCGAGGTCGTTTTCGAGGCCGGCTTCGAACCCCCGAGAAAACGCCGTCTTCCCCTCACTGCACCCCGCGCACCCCGATGTTGCTCGACCTGACTTATCGCGTTCGCCCCGCCGCTCCGCAAGCCCACCAGTTCCTTGTCGAGATCGAAATCCCGAATTCGGGCGCCGAGTTCGTCGAGTTATCCTTGCCTGCGTGGATTCCCGGCAGCTATATGATCAGGGACTTCGCGAGGAATATTCTGACGCTCGTCGCCGAATCCGCCGACGGAAGGGCGCTCGAGTGTCGAAAGCGCGACAAACAGACCTGGGTTTGTCGGGCGGCGGGCAGTGTAATCAGGGTGCGTTATCAAGTCTACGCTTGGGATCTCTCTGTTCGAGCGGCGCATCTCGATACGACGCACGCCTATTTCAACGGGGCGGTTCTCCTGATGCGGGTTCTCGGTATGGAAGACCGCACCTGTCTGGTCGATCTATTGCCGGCTGATGTACAGGTCGACGCGGATTGGGAGGTCGCAACCAGTCTTACGCCGGAGCAGATCGACTCGCGCGGTTTCGGGCGCTACCGCGCGGAGAATTACGACGACCTGATCGATCATCCCGTCGAGATGGGCTCTTTCGAACAGATCGCGTTTGATCTCGCGGGCGTGCCGCATCGCATGGCGATCACGGGTCGCCAGTACGCCGACAAGGCTCGACTCAAGAGCGATCTCTTGCGTATTTGTGCCGAGCACATGGCCCTGTTCGGCGAATTGCCGATCGACCGCTATCTCTTTCTCGTGACAGCACTGGGCGAGGGCTACGGCGGATTGGAGCATCGGTTTTCCACCAGCCTGCTCTGCTCGCGCAATGATTTGCCCCATTCGACCGACGAGAAGCGCACCGACGCCTATGTCCGCTTCTTGGGTTTGTGCAGTCACGAATACTTTCATCTCTGGCATGTCAAGCGCATCCGGCCGTTGGCGCTGATGAACGGCGGGCTGGAACGGGAGATCCATACGCGGACGCTTTGGGCCTTCGAAGGCATCACGTCGTACTACGACGAGCTCGCTTTGGTGCGCAGCGGCTGTATCGATGCCCGGTCCTATCTGGGACTGCTCGCCGCGACCATCACGCGCCTGTCGCGAACCCCCGGGCGCGAAGTACAGACTCTGGCCGAGTCGAGCTTCGATGCCTGGATCAAGTTCTACAAGCAAGACGAAAACGCGCCTAACGCCATCGTGAGCTACTACGTCAAGGGCGCACTGGTCGCCCTCGCGTTGGACTTGATCATTCGCGCCGGGACGAAGGGCAGGGCATCGCTCGACGACGTCATGCGTACGCTCTGGCGTCGGTACGGTCTTACCGGTTTCGGTGTTCCGGAGCACGGGGTCGAGGCGGTCGCGACCGAGGTTTCGGGGCTCGATCTCGACGGCTTCTTCTCGACCGCCCTGGACGGGACCGCGGAGCTCGATCTCGAGCCGCTATTCGCCGGGGTCGGGATCGGAATGCGGCTGCGCCCCGCGGAGGGGCCGAAGGACCAGGGCGGGTGTCTTGAGTGCTTCGATCATCGCGAAGCGCGCCTGACCTTGGATCTGCGCCTGCGCCCCGGCGCCGCCGAGGCGATCGTGCAGAATGTGATACGCGGCGGTCCGGGCGAGCACGCGGGGATCGCCCCGGGCGATGTGGTGGTTGCGGTCGACGGTCTGCGTGCTACCGCGGAGAATTTGGAGTCCTTGGTCGCGCGTGCTGCGTCCCCGTCAGGGGTCAGGGTCCATCTCTTTCGGCGTGACGAGTTGATGGAGGTGCGCGCCTTCCCGGGCCCGGCGCGTTCCGACACCTGTGACTTGATGCTCTTGGATGCGGTGTCGCCGGAAGTCCTCGAGGCCCGCACGCATTGGCTTGCCAGCGTCGTGCGCGACGGCAGGGATCGCGACGCGTGACATCCGGCTCGCCGTTTCAGGACTCGAACACGCCTCTCGATCGTCTTGATGCGAAGCGGATTCTGGCGGCAATGTCCCCGGCCGCTCGCCGAATGATTGCGCGTCTGAAGATTCACGGCGAGATCGACTCGACGAATCGCGCCCTGATGCGCGAGGCGGCGACGGGCGCGCCCTCAGGAACGCTTTGCCTCGCGGAGTGCCAAAGCGCAGGACGTGGCCGTCTCGGGCGAGCCTGGATATCGCCTTTCGGGTCCAACCTCTATCTGTCCATGCTTTGGCGATACAGCGAGCCGCCGGCTGCATTGGGCGGCTTCAGCTTGGTTGCCGGCGCCGTCGTTGCGGACGTGCTGCGTCGGCTCGGCGCAGAGGGTCTTGCATTGAAATGGCCGAACGATCTGCTCTGGGACCGGCGCAAGCTCGGCGGGATGCTCTTGGAAGCGGCCGGCGAGGCGCAAGGCCCAAGTCTTCTGGTGGTCGGGATCGGGATCAATGTGCGGATGACGCCCGATCACGGACGGGCCATCGACCAGCCTTGGGTCGATCTTGCGGAAGTGCTCGGAGAACCGGTAGTCGGGCGCAACACCCTTGCAGCGCTGATCATCGATGCCCTGATCGATGCCTTCGAACGCTTCGGTCGCGAGGGTCTAGTCCCGTTTCTTTCACTCTGGGACGGGTTCGACGCCTTTCGCGGCGAGCAGGCGCGCATCCTGCTTGCGGACCGGGAGATTCGGGGCAGGGTGCTCGGGATCGCGTCGGACGGCGCCTTACGGCTCGATACTGCCGACGGAGAACGGCGATTCCATGCCGGAGAGGTCAGTTTGAGACGCGAGGACGAAGGTGAGGTTCGGGGCGAGGTTGGGGACGAGCAATGATGCTGCTGCTTGACATCGGAAATACCAACCTGCGCTGGGCGCTCTCGGACGGCGGCCCTCTCGGCGAGGTACGGGTCGTGCGCCACGGCGGCGCGGCGCCGATTGATCTTCTGGCCGACTGGGAGCGGCTGAATGCGCCCGAACGCGTCGTTGCGAGCAACGTGGGCGGCGCCTCGGTCGCCTCGGCGATCGGTCGCGCGATCCGCGCCTATTGGGGGCTCGACGTGGAATTCGTGCAGACTCGTGCGCAGTTCGGCGCTTTGCGCATCGCGTATCCCGAGCCGGCGCGCTTCGGTGTCGACCGTTGGCTCGCCCTGGTCGGCGCCCATCGTAACGTTCCGGAGGCCGCGCTGATCGTGGATGCCGGAACGGCGGCCACTTTCGACCTCCTGCTTGCCGACGGACGTCATCTTGGCGGGCTGATTCTTCCCGGGGTTGAGATGATGCGCGCGAGCCTTCTTGCCGGCACCCTCATCCCGCGGATCACCTCCGAGCCGACCGACGAGCCCTGGGCGGTCGATACGGGCCCCGCCGTCGCGGCCGGTAGCCTTCAGGCACTCGCGGCCCTGGCAACTCGGCTCTACGATAGACTCGAGCGACAGGCGCAAACTCCCCCGGTACTGATCCTGACCGGCGGCGACGCCGAGCGTCTGATCCCGGCGATGGATCGGCCCTGTCGGGTGATGCCTGATTTGGTCTTGCGCGGGCTCTTCGAAGTCGTCTCGGGCAAAGCCCTGGACATCGGATGAGTGTCCGCCTCGAAGGGTGGGGGCGAATCGGGTGCGTCGGGTCGCGGCGCGGAGGGCGGGTGCAGAGGGTCGTCTCCCGGAATTTGGTGCCCTCGACAGGATTTGAACCTGTGACCTACCGCTTAGGAGGCGATCGCTCTATCCAACTGAGCTACGAGGGCGTGCTGTCGGGCGCCGTCGGCATTAGTGTAACCCGGGGATTGACTGCAGGCACCGGTCACGATCCTTTTCAAGCCGATTTCGGTTGAAGTCCGTCTGCGAAGCGGTGATTATTGAAGCGTGATCAGGTCCATACGTCTATGTCCATGACCAATCTGGCCCAGCCCGACGTCACCATCTTCCTCGATCACGCCGGCGTGATCCGACGGGCCGCGTTGTCGCCCGCGATCCGCGGCGAGGCGCTCGACGCCTGGGTCGGGCGTCCTTGGGCCGAGACGGTGGAGTCCTTCGGAAGCGAGAGCCTGCAGAGCCTCGTCGACGACGCTCGGGACTCGGGTGTCTCGGCCTTCAGGCAGGTCAACCAGATCTTTCCATCCGGTTTGCGTCTTCCGATCGAGTATACCGCGGTGCGTTTGGGAGGCGATGCCGGGTTGGTCGCCATCGGCCGCAGTCTCCAAGCGGTGACCGAGCTGCAGACCCGCCTCGTGGAAGCGCAGCAGACGATGGAGCGTGACTATTGGAAACTGCGCGAGGTCGAGACTCGGTATCGGCTCTTGTTCGGTTCCTCCAGCGACGCGGTGATTCTGTTGCGAGTCGACGGTCTGGCGATCCAGGACCTTAACCCGGCTGCGTCGCGCGCCCTCGTTGGTCCGGCCGGAGCACAGCGGACGTTGGTCGGAAAAGGCTTTTCCGGCGAGTTGATCGACGGCGAGCGTGACCTCTTTCACGCAATGCTCCATCGGCTCGACGATCAAGGTAGCGCGCCCGGCATTCTCCTGCATCTGGGCGTGGAGCGAGCGGCTTGGATGGTGCGTGCTTCGCGGCTCGCGTCCGAGGCCGGTTCACTGTACCTTCTCCAATTGACCGCTACCGAGGCCGTGTCGACGTCTCGGCAGTCTGCCGACGGGGAGTTTCATGACATCCTGATCGAGCGCTTGCCCGATGGATTCGTCGTGACGGATCGAGTCGGCTTGATTCGCTGGGTGAATCCGGCCTTCCTCGACCTCGTTCAGATGCCGACGTCGGGCGGGGTGCTGCAGCAAAGCCTGGGGCGTTGGCTCGATCGGCCGGGCGCCGATATGGGAGTGTTGTTGGCGACGATCATGCGACTCGGCGTGGTACGTCCGTTCTTGACCAGGCTCCGCGGCGAGCTCGGCGGGGAGACCGAGGTGGAGATCTCGGCGGCCGGGGATCTGGACAGCGAACCGTCGTCGATCGGAATCTTCTTCCGCGACGTCGGTAGGCGTCTGCCGCGGCAAGACAACGACGAACGTCTCGGGGGACGCTTGGCCGCCTTGACCGGGCGGATCGGTAAAGGCCCCTTGCGTGCACTTGTGGATGAGGCGGTCAGCGTCCTCGAGCAGCACTATATCGAGGAGGCGTTGGATCTCACGCGCGGCAATCGTACCGCAACGGCCGACCTTTTGGGCTTGAGTCGTCAGAGTCTCTACGTCAAGCTCAAGCGCTACGGGATGGATCAGGACACAGTTACGGATCCAGGACATCGGCCCTAAGCATCGGAGTGCAGCCCAATTGACCCCCGATCTAAACTCTTCACCGGCGTTCGGGCACGCCGATCTTTCCAATTGCGAACGCGAGCAGATTCAGCTCGCCGCATCCATCCAGCCGCACGGCGCCCTGATCGTTCTATCGGAGCCGGATCTCGTCGTGATCCAGGCCAGCCAAAACGCGCGCTCCATGTTGCGGCTCGACCGGGATCCGATCGGAGCCCGTCTCGCTGAACTGGTGCCGATCCTGGCAGCGAGGGTTCGGCCGCGACTCGATGATGATCTCGGGCAGATCCCTCTGGTGTTGCGAACACCGGTGGGGGTGCGCCCGGGGCGGGATTTCGATGCCATCGTGCATCGTCCGCCGGCGGGTGGATTGATCGTCGAGCTCGAGCCATCCGGGCCCGCAGTCGATCTATCGGGCCGGATCAGTTTGGCCCTGCAGACGATCATCGCATCGGCGTCGTTGCGGTCCTTGTGCGACGAGGCCGCGCGGATCTTCAAGTCGATTGCCGGCTACGATCGGGTCATGGTCTATCGGTTCGATGACGAGGGCCATGGCGAGGTCTTTTCCGAGCAGCGCGAGCCCGAGCTCGAGGCCTACCTCGGAAACCGTTACCCGGATTCCGATATCCCTCAAATCGCTCGTCGGCTTTACGAGCGCAACCGGATCCGCCTCCTGGTCGATGTCGATTACGCACCGGTGTTTATCCACCCCCGGGCCTCGCCTGTCACGGGGGAGGACCTGGATATGTCGCTGTGCAGCCTGCGCAGCATGTCGCCGATCCATATCCAATATTTGAAGAACATGGGCGTCGGGGCGACCCTCGTCGCCTCGCTCTTGGTCGGCGGCAGGCTGTGGGGTCTGATCGCGTGCCATCATCGCGGGCCGCGCTTCGTGCAGTACGAGATTCGCGCGGTCTGCGAGCTGCTGGCCGAGGCGGTGGCGACACGCATCGCCGCCTTGGAGAGCTTTGTCCAGGCTCAGGCGGAGTTATCGGTTCGACGCCTCGAACAACGCATGGTGGAGGCGATCTCACGCGAGGGTGACTGGACATCCGCCCTCTTCGACGACCCCCGCACCTTGCTTCAGACGGTCGATGCGGCGGGTGCGGCCTTGCTCTGCGACGGCAGGATTCTGACCACCGGAGAGGTTCCCGGTACCCGCGATCTGCGCGAGATCGGCGCCTGGCTGGACACTCGGCCCCAGCGTGCGGTGATGGCGACCGCCTCGTTGCGGCGTGACGAGCCCCGTCTCGCCTATTTGACCCCGGTGGCGAGCGGTATCCTCGCGGCGCCGGTGTCGAGCTGCACCGGCGAATATCTCATCTGGTGCCGTCCCGAGCGCGTACGCACCGTCACCTGGGGTGGCAATCCCTTCAAGCCGGTCGTCAGCGGAGACGATCCTTCGCAGCTTTCGCCACGGCGTTCCTTCGCCCAATGGCATCAGGTGGTCGAGGGGACCTCCGATCCCTGGACATCCGCAAATCTGGCCACAGCCAGACTGATCGGCGAATCCGTCGAGGATGTCATCCAACAGTTTCGCTCGGTCCGTGTGCTGATTGCCCAAGCGCAGTTTGCCCAGGTCCGCTCTCAGGTCCGAGTCTCGGAGCAGCCGATCCTCATCGCCGATGCGGAAGGCGTCTTTTTGCTGACCACGCAGTCCTTCGAGCGGCTCCTGCATCCGGAGGAACCGCGCCCGCAATGTATGGACGATCTGCTCGCCCTATTCTCGGAGGCAACGCAGGCGGAGGCGAGCCGCCGTCTCCATGAACTGGTGACCCATCGTCGGGCTTGGCGCGGGGAGGTGGAATTGGCCACCAGGGATATCGGCCTTCGCCCTTTTCTGGTGCGGGCCGATCCGGTCTTTTCTTCGCCGGAGCGGGTCTTGGGGTTCGTGCTCTTGCTTACCGATCTGAGCGAGCGCAAGAGTGCCGAGGATGCCCGGCATCGGGTCCAGGCGGGTCTGCTGGAACAGCAAAAATTGATGCGCCAGCAGTTGCAATGGAGTGCGAACCCGCTGTACCGCGAGCTGCTCTCGGCCATTGTCGGTAATGCGCAGCTTGCCGCGCTCGAGGTGACCGACGGTGTCGATTTGGGCCGCGTGCCCGCATTGGTCGATGCCGTTCAGTCATCGGTCCAGCGCACCACCCAGCTCCTCGAGCACCTCGCCTGGTACTCGGCGCAGAACACGAAGGGTGATCCGCCTGCCGGAAATTGACGCGGATGGTCAGGTTCGCCAGCGCAGGGCTAGATCTGCGAGATGTGCGACCAGTGCCAAGGCAAGCCAGAGTCCGATCCAGACCCAATCGGCGCCGGTCAAGGCAAAACGCACCGCGATCAGCAGAAACGCCCCCGCAAGCAGCAGGCCGACCAGATCGCGCGGAGCGACGCCTTTCCCCGTCAGGCGGTATAGCACCGTGAGTGCGATCGCCTCGACCAAGACCAGGCCGAGGATCAGATCGATCAGGCGCCCACTTGCGAAGAGCTCGGCCATGATGGCGCCTCCATGGATGCTCGCCGCGCTTGCGTCGGCCGCGTCTCGTCAGCGTGCCGAGACGAAGCCCAAGAGGTGCGCCATGTCCTTGAAGAAGATCCGCAGATGGGCAGCCGGCTTGGCGCGGACCAGCCGCTTGTTCATGTAGGCGTCCCAGGTCAGATACTGCACGTCCGGGTCTTTGCACATGCTCACGAAACGCTCGCGCCGCTTGTCGCTCGCGTACCAGAAGTGCTGCATCATTCCCAACACCCAGAAGACCTTGCCGTGCGCCTTCATGAAGCGCGCCCGCGCGGTCTTGAGCGCACGGGCATCGCCGGTCGCGAGAAAGGTGTCGACCGCGTCCCCGGCCAGTCGGCCGCCGACCAGCGCGTAATAGATGCCCTCGCCCGAGGCGGGAGCCACGACGCCGGCGGCATCGCCGGCGAGGACCAGGTCACGTCCGTTGTCCCAGCGCTTGAGCGGTTTCAACGGGATGGGCGCGCCCTCGCGACGCAGGGTCTCGGCATGCTCCAGTCCGGCGCGGCGGCGCAGCTCGGTGGTCGCGCTCTTGAGCGAGAAGCCCTCGACCGCGGTGCCCACGCCGACACTGGTGGTGTCGCCGTGCGGGAAGACCCAGCCGTAGAAGTCCGGCGAAATGTCGCCTTGGTAGTAGACATCGCAGCGCGTGCCGTCGAAGTCGGCCGGACCGCCGTTGGCCGGGGTCCGCACGATCTCGTGATAGGCGGCGACATACTTGATCTTGTCCGCGCCCGGAACGCATTGCTTGCCGACCGCCGAGTGTGCCCCGTCGGCGCCGATCACGGCACGCGCGCGGACCCGCTCGGGCTCGTTGCCGCTGCGCCCTGCGCCCGGTCGATAGCGGATGAGTGCCACGCCGTCGGTGTCGCGCTCGACCGCCTCGAATGTCCCGGTGCGTCGCTCGGCCCCGGCTTGCGCGGCGCGTTCCCGGAGCCACTCGTCGAAATGCTCCCGATCCACCATGCCGACATAGCCGCCGTTGATGGGCATGTCCACACGCTGGTCGGACGGGGAAACCATGCGGGCGGAATTGACCTGGTTCGCCAGCATGGATTCCGGGATATCGAACTCACGCATTGCTTGCGGCGGAATGGCGCCGCCGCAGGGCTTGATGCGCCCGCCGCGATCAAGCAGGAGGACGCGACGCCCGCGCTTGGCCAGGTCGGTTGCGGCGGTTGCACCGGCGGGCCCGCCGCCGACGATCACGACGTCGAATGTCTCAAGATTTGTCATCGATTGCTGGCCCTGATGTTGGGGAAAAACCGAAGTGTTCGGAAGACCGCCGCGAGTGCCGCGCCGACGCGATCGCGCGTCTAAACGGATTGTGCAGGGTCCGGGTTCGGATCAAACGAGCAGCCCTCGCAGCGCAAAGGCACTGATCATCATTCCGGTGACATAGACGCTGACGCCGAGTCCGCTGAACCAGGTCGCCCGCTCGCGCGGACTTTGCAGGAAGCGGATCATGAGCAGCAGTTGGATCAGCAGGACCACGCCGACGGCGATCCCGTGGGCCGGCTTGTCCCAGGCGAACAAGAGCGCGATCACGATTGCCTGAGGCACAGCCATGACGATGCTGGCCAGACGCGCGGCCCCGTCGACACCGAGCTGAACCGGCAGCGAGCGCACGTTCATCTGCTTGTCGCCCTCGATCGCCTTGAAATCGTTGAGCGTCATAATGCCGTGCGCGCCGATGCTGTAGAGCACGGCGAGCGCGAGGATCCGCCAGTCAGGCATAGCGCCGCCGAGCATGACGGCGGCCCCGGTCACCCAGGCCAATCCCTCGTAGGAGAATCCGACGGCGAGGTTACCCCACCAGCCGTTGCCCTTGAGCCGGAACGGCGGTGCGCTGTAGGCCCAAGCCAGAGCCATCCCGATCAGCGACGCCCCGAAGACCCACGGCCCAAGCAGCCAAGCGAGCAGCAGCGAGACCGTGGTCCAGATGAGTGCGAGATAGAGACCCCAGCGTCCCGGGATCCGCCCCGAGGGGATCGGGCGGTTCGGTTCGTTGATGGCATCGACGTGGCGATCGTACCAGTCGTTGACGACCTGACTCGTTCCGCACATCAGGGGTCCTGCCAGCAGCACGCCGGCGAGCAGGAGCCACCACTGCTGCAGGACGGGTGCGCCCGAGGAGACGACCCCGCACGCGAAGGCCCACATCGGCGGGAACCAGGTGATGGGATGCGATACTTCCAAGATCGCGGGCATGGACGGATAGGCGGACGCTGCCGCGGGTAACGCGCTTCGATTCATGCCGCTCACTTGTCGTCTGGCGCCGAAGGCTCGGCTGCTTGGTCGGAAATGCCGTAGCGATCGATTTTGACGTATAGGCTTTGGCGGCTCAAGCCCAGCAGCTCAGCCGCCGAGGCGCGATTATCTCCGGTCAGCTTCAGTGCGGCCTCGATGCAGAGTCGCTCGATGGTGTCGGTCGACTCGCGCACCAGCTCCTTGAGGGGAACGCGCCCGACCCGATCGGTGAGCTGGTCGAGCCAGCGCGGTTGCTCCGGACTCGTGGGTTGCTCGGCATGTAGCCGGCGACCGACGTCGCGAATGAAGAACCCGAAATAGGGCCGCTCCCCGTTGCGGACCGCGGCGGCCGAGATCTCGATGTCGGTCGTGGATCCATACTCGCCGCGCAAGGTGGTCGCAAAGAGCCGGACCGTGTCGTGTTGGCGCAGGTTGGCCATGAGCACATTCAGATCGACGCCCGGACGTCCGAGCCAACGGTCGAGCGACTCGCCTCGCGCCTGTTGCTCCGCGGCGATCTCGGTCAAGGCCAGGAAGGTGTTGTTGGCGCTCAAGACCCGTCCGTCCGCATCCGTGATGACGACACAGTCCGGTGCATTCTCGAGGACGCGAAGGTAGCGTGCACGATTCTCCGGCAGGGTGAAGGTCGCACTCTCGGCGATGATCGGCGACAGACGAACGAGCAGAAACGAGAGGTTTTCCTGGCGCAGCAGCGAGGCCGAGACCAAGAACTCCTGCATGCCGTCGGCGAGCTTGGCCCGCACGTCGTCCGCCCGGCCGGCGGCACGGACACCCGCCAGAAGGCCGTTGATCGACTGTGTGCCTTCGGTGTCGAATCCCTCCGGAAAGGGGCGGCCGATGACCCGCGTCGGCGATTCGCCGAGGAGCTGTCCGGCGGCCGGATTCGCCTCGACGACCCGCTGCGTCGGGGCATCGATGATGAGGATGGCCTCCGAGACCATGCGAAACAGCAAGCGATAACGGGTCTCGACCTGACGGAAGCGCCAATAGTCCCGCTCGAGGGCTTGCTGGGCGTCGACGAGCTGCTGTTGCAGGGCGGCCATACCCTGAAGATTTCGCCCCAGGGCCACGACACTCGTCCCGAGACGCAAGGCCCGGTACTGGATCGGGATGTCGGTCCCGCGCACGGAGGGATGGTTGACTTGTCGCCAACGGGTGACGCGGGAGTCGGATGCCTCGCTGAGCAAGGCTTCGAGGTTTGCGCGGCTCTCCGGGAGCACGGTGGTCAGCCAGGGTTGTCCGATCCAATCCCTGCTGAGCTCGGTCGAAAGATCCTCGCTGCCGAACGAGATGTCGCAGACGATGCCTGCCTGGTCGACCACGACCGCGATGTCGGTTGCGCCTTCAACCAGCGCCGCCGCCGTCTCGGCATCGAGGGCGCCGAATGATTCCTTCGGGGCTCTGAACGGACTCACGACGACCAGACCCTCCAATGCCTCGGGGCGCGCCCGCGCGACCCGTTTTCGGTGCCGATAGCGGTCGGCTCGCCGGAGCGTTCCTGATAGGGCGGCATGCCCATGGGCATCCAACACATGCGCCATCGCGCCCGGAGGTCTCGAGCGCATCGCTCGACGCGGCTTCCGGCTTCAACCGGATCCTGTCTCGTATCGATGATCACAAGAGACCGCTTGCGCTGCTCGGGGACGTCAGTCGTCAACGAAAAACCACGCCGAGGCGCGAGGTGCGTGCAGCCCTGTCGATCCATTCGGGATCGTCCGAGCGCCGCCGTTGTGCGGAGTCCGAGTCGGGGCCTTTACCGTACCGGGACGCGTTCGCTGCGAGGCGCAGCTGCTGGCGACGGCAACACACAAAGGCGGAATACCACGGTCGGGCTCGCTACCCTATTGTGGTGCCTGGTGCGGGGTTGTCAAGTCAGGTTTACGTAAAGTTTGGTTGACGCATCCCTGAAAGCGGACTAGATTCGTCATATGTAGAACGCGACGACGGATCATACCCTAGTTCGCCCACTGATGAATTATCCTGGAATGCAACCGCAGCAACGCAGACCTCTCTACACCCCGGAGGAGCGCCTCCGCCGCGACGAGTCCCCGTGGACGCTGGTCCAGGGCATTCTTGCGCCCGTGCAGTTTCTGGTCTTTCTGGTGAGTCTCTATTTGGTGCTGCGTTATTTGGCGACAGGCGAGGGCGCGTTCGCCGCGACGGTATCGATCGTCGTCAAGACGCTGGTGCTCTACGCCATCATGATTACAGGCGCGATCTGGGAGCGCGTCGTCTTCGGTCGCTACCTGTTTGCACCGGCGTTCTTCTGGGAAGACGTCTTCAGCATGCTGGTGCTCGCCCTCCATACGGCCTACTTGATCGCGCTCGCGACCGGTGCACTCGATACGCAAGGGCTCATGTGGCTGGCACTGGCCGCTTATGCGACCTATGTCATCAATGCCGGCCAGTTCCTGATCAAGCTGCGCGCGGCCCGACTCGATCAGGCAAAGGATCGCGAGACCCTCACGGAGGTGGCCGAATGAGCGGGCAGCAGACGCCCGATCGGGGATCCACCGTCGGCGATATGCTCCCGACTGTCACGCGCGAGCGCGGTCAGCGGCAGGTGTTCTGCGGCCTGGCCGGGATCGTCTGGCTGCATCGCAAGATTCAGGATGCCTTCTTTTTGGTCATCGGCTCACGCACCTGTGCGCACCTGCTTCAGTCCGCAGCGGGTGTGATGATCTTCGCCGAGCCGCGCTTCGCGACTGCGATCCTGCATGAACGCGACCTTGCCGGTTTGGCCGACTGCAACGCCGAGCTGGATCGTGTGGTCGCGGAGGTCCTGGAGCGGCGCCCCGATATCGGCACCCTGTTCCTGGTCGGCTCCTGCCCCTCGGAGGTCATCAAGCTCGATCTGGCAAAGGCCGCCGAGCGTCTGTCCGCTGTCTACAGCGGTCGGGTGCGGATCCTCGACTATTCGGCGAGCGGTCTGGAAACCACCTTCACGCAAGGCGAGGATGCTTGTCTGAAGGCGCTGGTGCCCGAGTTGCCGGAGCTGCCGGGCGGCGAGCGCTCGCTTTTGGTTCTCGGGACCTTGCCCGACGTGGTCGAAGATCAATTCGCCCGACTGTTTACCGAGTTGGGGATCGGTCCGGTGCACTTCCTGCCGCCGCGCCGGACCACCGAGTTTCCTCCCCTGGGCAGCGGGACCAAGGTCCTGCTGGCCCAGCCCTTTTTAGGTGAGACGGCGCGGGCCTGCGAGGCGCGAGGGGCAAGTCTGCTTTCCGCGCCCTATCCCTTCGGGATCGAAGGCACGCTCGGCTGGCTGCGCGCGGCGACCGAGGCATGGGGCGTGGCCGAGGAGGTGCTCGACGTTGTCACGGCACCGGCGATCGCGCGGGCGCAACGTGGGCTCGCGCATCATCGCGAGTCCCTCGAGGGCAAGCGCATCAGTTTCCTCCCGGATTCGCAGCTTGAGATCCCGCTTGCGCGTTTCCTGCAGCGTGAATGCGGCATGGACCTGGTCGAAGTCGGCACGCCGTTCCTCGATCGTCGGCTCATGACCGAGGAGTTGCACCTCCTGCCGGAAGGCGTGCGCCTCACCGAGGGCCAGGATCTGGAACGACAGCTCGATCGCCTGCGCGAGGACCGCCCCGATCTCACGGTCTGCGGCCTGGGACTGGCCAATCCGCTGGAGTCCGAGGGTCTGCGGACCAAGTGGTCGATCGAGCTGGTGTTTACACCGGTCCACGGATTCGATCAGGCGGCCGATCTTGCCGAGCTCTTCGCGCGGCCGCTGCGGCGTGCCGCCTTGTTGCGGGTCTGACGCTATGCAGCTCACACTCTGGACATACGAAGGACCACCGCACATCGGCGCCATGCGCGTCGTCGCCTCCATGGAAGGCGTGCATCTGGTCCTGCATGCGCCTCAGGGCGACACCTACGCCGATCTGCTCTTCACCATGATCGAGCGCCGCGGCACGCGTCCGCCCGTGTCCTATACGACCTTCCAAGCGCGCGAGCTCGGCAGCGATACCGCGGAGCTGGTCAAAAACAGTGTCGGCGACGCCTTCGAGCGGTTCAAGCCGCGCGTGCTCTTGGTCGGCGAGGCCTGCACCGCCGAGCTGATCCAGGATCAGCCCGGTGCCTTGGCCCGCGGAATGGGTCTGCCGGTACCGGTCCTGTCGCTCGAGCTGCCGGCCTATGCACGCAAGGAGTGCTGGGGCGCCAACGAGACCTTCTATCAACTGGTCCGTGGTTTGCTCAAGCCCCGCGTCCCGGAAGCCGGGCGTCATCCCGAGCCCAGACCGGCCGATCGGCGCCCGCGCGCGAATCTGCTCGGCCCGACGGCGCTGGGTTTCCGCTGCCGCGACGATGTCGAAGAGGTGACGCGTCTCCTTGACTCCGTCGGCGTCGATGTCCACGTGGTCGCGCCTTTGGGTGCGACCCCCGAGGATCTGCTCCGGATCCCCGAGGCTGATTTCAACGTCTGTCTCTATCCCGAGACGGCCGATCAGACCTGTCTGTGGCTGGAGCGCATGTTCGGTCAGCCGACGGTGAAGACGGTGCCGATCGGGATCGGCGCGACCCGTGATTTTCTCGACGAGGTCGGGCGTATCGCCGGGATCGACGTGACTGATGCCAAGTCGCCGATTTCGTCTAGAATGCCCTGGTACTCGCGCTCCGTCGATTCGACCTACCTGACCGGCAAGCGTGTCTTCATCTTCGCCGACGCAACCCACGCGGTCGCGGCTGCGCGGATGTGCGCCGAAGAGTTGGGCTTTACGGTTGTCGGCATCGGGACCTATGCCCGCGAGTTTGCCCGCGACGTGCGCGAATGTGCGAAACGCTACGGCGTCGAGCCGCTGATCACGGACGACTATCTCGAGGTCGAGAAACGCGCGGCGGAGCTACAGCCCGAGCTGATGTTGGGCACGCAAATGGAGCGCCACATCGCCAAACGGTTGGGCATTCCGTGCGCGGTCATCTCGGCGCCGGTTCATGTGCAGGATTTTCCGGCGCGGTATGCGCCGCAGATGGGTTTCGAAGGTGCGAACGTGATCTTCGACACCTGGGTCCATCCCTTGATGATGGGGCTCGAAGAGCATCTCATCACCATGTTTCGGGAGGACTTCGAGTTTCACGATGCGGCGACACCGTCGCATCTCGGCTCGCGGGTCGGCACGAATCGGCCGGCCGGGTCCGAGTTGCAAGAGTCGGCCGAATCGGCGGATTCGCCGGTGCAGGCCGATGCTTCCACCATCATTTGGGCAGCGGAAGCCGAGCAGGAGCTGAAAAAGATCCCTTTCTTCGTCCGCGGCAAAGCGCGTCGGAATACCGAGCGCTTCGCGGCGGAACAGGGCATCCAGACCATCACTGTGGAGACGCTCTACGATGCCAAAGCGCACTTCGGCCGCTGACAAGCGCGCCTCGACCACGGACATCACCCCCGTCCGTGTGGTCATTGTGAATCTCGACGGGCACCTCGCCGGCACGACCGAGCGGGCGCGTCCGTCATTGCAGCGTGAATTGCCCGGCCTGCAGTTGAGCCTGCACGCCGCGACCGAATGGGCCGATTCCCCCGAGACCCTCGAGCGTTGCCGCGAGGACATCGCGCGCGGCGACATCATCATGATCACCATGCTGGTCATGGAAGAGCACTTCAAACCCATCCTGCCCGCGCTGGCGGCCCGCCGTGACGACTGCGACGCGATGATCGTCTGTATGTCGGCCGGCGAGCTGATGAAGATGACGCGGCTCGGCGGGTTTAAGATGGACGGCTCCCCCGGCGGTCCGATGGCGCTGCTCAAGCGTCTGCGCGGCGGCAAGGAGAAGAAGCAGAGTGCGGGCGCCCAGCAGATGTCGATGCTGCGGCGCATCCCCAAGCTGCTGCGCTTCATTCCCGGCACCGCCCAAGATGTGCGTGCCTATTTCCTGACGCTGCAGTATTGGCTGGCCGGCTCGGACGAGAACCTGGGCAACATGATCCGGTTCCTGGTGGATCGCTATGCCGACGGACCGAGGCGCCACCTGCGCGGGACCATCAAGGCGGCACCGCCCGTCGAATACCCGGACGTCGGTCTCTATCATCCCAAGATGAAGGGCCGGATCTCCGATCAGCTCGCGAGCCTGCCACCCGTCAACGGCCGCCCCGACGGTCGCGTCGGTTTGCTTCTTATGCGGTCCTACGTACTGGCCGGCAACGCCGCCCACTACAACGGGGTGATCGAGGCGCTGGAGTCACGCGGTCTGCAGGTCATTCCCGCCTTCGCGAGCGGTCTGGACGCGCGCCCGGCGATCGAGCGGTTCTTCCTGAAGGACGGCAAAGCCACGGTAGACGCGGTCATTTCGCTCACCGGCTTCTCGCTGGTCGGCGGACCGGCCTACAACGACTCCAAGGCCGCCGAAGAGATCCTGACCAAGCTGGACGTGCCCTATCTGTCTACCCTGGCGGTCGAGTTCCAGCATGTCGATCAATGGGAGGCGTCGAGCCAAGGTCTGCTCGCGGTCGAAGCGACCATGATGGTCGCCATCCCCGAGCTCGACGGCGCGACCGGCTCCATGGTCTACGGCGGTCGCAGCGGCGGCGGCTCGGGCGAAGGAGCGCGGGACATGCAGTCGCATGCAGAGCGTGCGCAACGTCTGGCCTCGCGCGTCGAGCGTCTGGTGCGTCTGCGTCGGGCCAAGCGCGCCGAGCGCAAGGTCGCCATCGTCCTCTTCAACTTCCCGCCGAACGCCGGCAACACCGGCACGGCCGCCTATCTGTCCGTCTTCGCCTCGCTCTATCACACGCTCAAGACGATGCACGCGGAAGGCTACAAGGTCGATGTGCCCAAGGATGTCGACGCGCTGCGCGAGCAGATCGTCAACGGCAACTCCGGGCGCTTCGGCTCCCACGCCAATGTCCATGTGCGCATCCCCGTGGATGATCATGTCCGGCGCGAGCCCTGGCTGGCCGAGATCGAGGCCCAGTGGGGCTCGGCACCCGGCAAGCAGCAGACCGACGGCGGCTCGTTGTTCGTGCTCGGCGCCCAGTTCGGCAACGTCTTCGTCGGGATCCAGCCGGCCTTCGGCTACGAGGGCGACCCCATGCGGTTGCTCTTCGAGAAGGGCTTCACCCCGACCCACGCCTTCTCGGCCTTCTATCGCTGGATTCGCGACGACTTCGGTGCCCATGCGGTGCTGCACTTCGGAACGCACGGCGCACTTGAGTTCATGCCCGGCAAGCAGGCCGGCCTGTCCGGTGCCTGCTGGCCGGATCGTCTGATCACGGATCTGCCCAACGTCTATCTCTACGCCTCGAACAACCCGTCCGAGGGCACCATTGCCAAGCGGCGAGCCGCGGCGACCCTGATCAGCTACATCACGCCCCCGATCGCCCATGCCGGACTCTACAAGGGTCTCATCGATCTGAAGGGCTCGATGGAGCGCATGCGTGGTTTGCCCCCCGAGGAAAAAGACGAGCGCGCCGAGCTGGCCGTGCTGATTCAAGCACAGGCCGCGGAGCTCGATCTGGCGGAGCTTGAGCCGGCCTGGACCGACGATGCGGAGAGCCGCATCGCCAAGCTCCACGACAAGGTGCTTGAGCTCGAATACACCCTGATCCCGCACGGACTGCACGTTGTCGGCGAGGCGCCGAGCGAAGAGGAGCGGCTCGATCTGCTGCTCGCGGTCGCCGAGGCGTCCAAGGACATGCACCCGACGCGCGCCGCCATCGAGGCGCTGGTTGCGGGCAAGACGCCGGAAAAGGCACTCAAGGCCGGCGGGATGGCCACCTCTCACGAGAACGTCGAGCTGTTCCGCGAGCTGGCCGAGACCGACCGCCTTCTGGTCCAGGACACCGAGACCCCGGCGATCCTGCACGCGCTCGACGGCGGCTTCATTCCCCCCGCGCCGGGCGGCGATCTGTTGCGCACCCCGGCAATCCTGCCGACCGGGCGCAACCTGCACGGCTTCGATCCCTTCCGTCTGCCGAGCGCCTACGCGGTCAAGGACGGTGCGCGCCAGGCTCAGCGTCTGATCGATCGTCATATGTCGGAGGAGGGCAACGGCTTCCCCGAGACGATCGCGCTCGTGCTCTGGGGGACCGACAACCTCAAGACCGAGGGCGGACCCATCGGGCAGGCCCTGTCGCTGCTCGGCGCGCTCCCGCGTTTCGACAACTACGGCCGTCTCGCCGGCGCGACCCTGATCCCGCTCGAAGAGCTGGGCCGTCCGCGTGTCGACGTGGTCATGACGCTCTCGGGCATCTTCCGCGATCTGCTTCCGCTGCAGACCCGCCTGTTGGCCGAGGCAGCCTTCCTTGCCGCCCAAGCCGACGAGCCGCTCGAGCAGAACTTCGTGCGCAAGCATGCACTAGCCTATCAAGAGGCGCAGGGGTGCGATCTGGAGACCGCTTCGCTGCGGGTTTTCAGCAACGCCGACGGGGCCTACGGCGCCAACGTCAACTACCTGGTCGACAGCAGCAGCTGGGACGCCGAAGACGAGTTGGCCGAAACCTATACGCGTCGCAAGTGCTTCGCCTACGGGCGTTCCGGTCAGCCGGTCCGTCAGGCCGAGCTGCTCAAGAGCGTGCTCTCCACCGTACAGCTGGCCTACCAGAACCTCGACTCGGTCGAGCTGGGCGTGACCACCGTCGACCATTATTTCGACACCCTCGGCGGGATCACCCGCGCGGTGGGTCGGTTCAAAGGCGACGACGTCCCGGTCTACATCGGCGATCAGACCCGCGGCGACGGCGTGGTCCGCACCCTGGCCGAGCAGGTCGCGCTCGAAACGCGCACCCGCATGCTCAATCCCAAGTGGTACGAGGGCATGCTCAAGCACGGCTACGAAGGTGTGCGCCAGATCGAAGTCCATGTGACCAACACCATGGGTTGGTCGGCGACCACCGGGCAGGTTGCGCCTTGGGTCTATCAGCAACTCACCGAGACCTATGTACTCGACGAGGAGATGCGCAATCGTCTCGCGCAGCTCAACCCGACGGCATCCGCCAAGGTCGCAAACCGCTTGATCGAGGCCCACGAGCGCAACTACTGGTCGCCCGATGCCGCTACGCTCGAGGCACTGCGTCAGGCCGGCGAGGAGCTTGAAGATCGGCTCGAAGGTATTGTCGAGGAGGCCGCCGCGTGACGATTCAAGAGATCCCGGCCGGCATGCTCGGCGACTTTCCCGGGCACCCCGACGGCGAGGGCAGTGTGCAGGTCCAGCTCGATCCGGATATCCGGATCGATACGGCCAAGGTGTTTGCCGTCTACGGCAAGGGCGGCATCGGCAAGAGCACGACCTCGTCGAACCTGTCGGTTGCGTTCTCCAAGCTCGGCAAGCGGGTGCTGCAGATCGGCTGCGACCCCAAGCACGACTCGACCTTTACGCTGACGAAGTGTTTGGTGCCGACGGTCATCGACATCCTCGAATCCGTGGACTTCCATGCCGAGGAGCTGCGCCCGAGCGATTACGTCTACGAAGGCTACAACGGTGTGATGTGTGTGGAGGCGGGCGGTCCGCCGGCCGGCACCGGTTGCGGCGGCTATGTGGTCGGTCAGACCGTGAAGCTGCTGAAGCAGCATCACCTGCTCGAAGACACCGACGTCGTGGTCTTCGACGTGCTCGGCGACGTGGTCTGCGGCGGGTTTGCCGCGCCGTTGCAGCATGCCGAGCGCGCGCTGATCGTCACGGCCAACGACTTCGACTCGATCTTCGCGATGAACCGCATCGCCGCTGCAATCCAGGCCAAGGCCAAGCACTACGGCGTGCGCATCGGCGGCGTCATCGCCAACCGCAGTGTGAATACCGACGAGATCGACCGTTTCAACGACGCGGTGGGTCTGAAGCGGCTTGCCCATCTGCCGGATCTCGACGTCATCCGGCGCAGTCGCCTGAAGAAGTCGACCCTGTTCGAGATGGACGATGCAGACGGACTCGAGCATGCCAAGTCCGAGTATCTTCGCCTTGCCCAGATGCTGTGGGACGGGGTCGAGCCATTGGACGCGCAGCCCATGCGCGACCGCGATATCTTTGATTTTCTGGGGTTCGATTGATGGCCAACGGCTCGTATCAAGAGCGCCGCGAAGAGATCGAAACCTACTTCGATCGCACCGCCGCCGACGCCTGGCGCAAGCTGACATCAGACGTGAAGGTCAGCCGCATCCGGGCCACCGTACGCGCGGGTCGCGACGACATGCGGGCGACCTTGTTGAATTGGCTGCCCGCCGATTTGACGGGCAAGCGTCTGCTGGACGCCGGTTGCGGGACGGGTGCACTGGCCTTCGAGGCGGCGCGCCGGGGTGCGGAGGTCGTCGCCATCGACGTCGCGCCGACCCTGATCCAGATCGCGCAGGAGCGCACCCCGAAGGATCTCGGCCCCGGGTCGGTTCATTTCGAGGCCGGGGACATGCTGGACCCGGCGCATGGCCGATTCGATCATGTGGTCGCCATGGATTCCTTGATCCATTACGTTCCGGCGGATGTGGTGAAGGTGCTGGCCGGGTTGGCCGGACGGACCGGCGGCTCGATCCTCTTCACCTTTGCGCCCAAGACGCCCGCGCTGGCGGTCATGCACGCCGTCGGACAGCTTTTTCCGCGCGGCAACCGATCGCCCGCGATCGTGCCGGTCGGACCGGATCGGCTGCGTGCGCTTCTGGCCGCCGAGCCGGCCCTGGCGGGCTGGCGTGCGCAGCGGACCAAGCGGATCGCCGTCGGATTTTATACGTCGCAGGCACTGGAGTTGGTGCCCGCGTGAGCAGTCGAGTGCGGTGTTTCGAGACTGCCGTTCGTGCGCCCATGCGTGTGGCTCCGCTGCCTGTTGCGGCGCGGCGCTCGGGTGTCGTCTCGGGCCGGCGAGTGCCGGTCCTTTCACTGGCTAGGGGGGCGTCTATCACATCGAAATCCAGAGCATCTTTCCCCGCGTTGGCCGCCATTGATCCGCTCGTCGCTCCCCCGAACGAACCCGGTCATCGGCAGTTATCGCGCTTCGGCCTAACCGGTCTTAGCGGTTAGTCTTTTGTCCTACGGAGGTCACATCATGTCAGCAGCCATCACCAGCTATATCGACGTCGCTCAGCTCGTCCTCTATGTCTTCTGGTTCTTCTTCGCCGGGCTCGTCTTCTATTTGCACCGCGAGAACAAGCGTGAAGGCTATCCGCTCGAGTCCACGCGTGGCGGTAAGGTCAAGATCGAAGGCTTCCCGTCCATGCCGGAGCCGAAAACCTATCTGCTCCCGCACAACGGCGGGACCTTCTCCGTGCCGCGTGTCGAGGCCGCAGAGAAGATCAATGCCACGCCGGCTCAGCCGTACGCGGGCTCGCCGCTGATCCCGAACGGCGATCCGATGCTGTCCGGATTCGGTCCGTCTGCATCCCCGGACCGCGCGAAGCATCCGGATCTGACCTTCGAGGGCGCGCCCAAGATCGTCCCGCTGCGCGTCGCCACCGATTTCTCGATCGCCGAGAAGGATCCGGATCCGCGCGGTATGACGGTTGTCGGGTTCGACGGTGAAGTTGGTGGAACCGTGACCGACGTCTGGGTCGACCGCTCCGAGCCTCAGATCCGTTATCTCGAGGTGAAGGTCGCGAAGGGCGGTAAGCAGGTCCTGCTGCCGATCAACTTCACGCGCTTCGACAAGAAAAACCGTAAGGTCAACGTCAAGTCGATCGCCGGCAAGCACTTCGCGAACGTGCCGGGTCTGGCCAAGCCCGACCAGGTCACACTCTACGAAGAGGACAAGGTCTGCGCCTACTATGCCGGTGGCCAACTCTACGCAGCTGCGGATCGGTCTGAGCCTCTGCTGTGAGAGAGTATGAGTCCGAGCCCGTTAGGGGCTTGCCCGAGCATCTTCCTCCCGGCGAGGAGATGCTTTGGCAGGGCGCGCCGCGCTGGACCGCTCTGGCGCGGCGCGCCTTTCATGTTCGGAAGGTCGCCGTCTATTTCGCCGTCATTCTGATCTGGCGGATCTTCGCGGATCTCTCCGCGGGGGAGACCACGGCCGAGGTCGTGGTCGGTGCGCTCTGGATCCTGGCCCTCGGCGTCGTCTCGATCGGCGGCCTTTTGCTGCTTGCTTGGGCGATGGCGAGGTCCACGGTCTACACCATTACAACGCGTCGCTTGGTGATGCGTTTCGGTGTGGCTCTGCCGATGATCGTGAACTTTCCGTTTGCTCAGATTCATTCTGCGCAAATGAAGCGCTATCGCGACGAGACCGGGGATATCCCCATCATCCTGGTCGCGTCCACGCGCACGTCCTATATGGTCTTGTGGCCGCATGTTCGCCCCTGGCATTTCACCAAACCGCAGCCGATGCTCCGGGCAATTCCCGACGTGGCTCGGGTCGCCGAGATCCTTTCGGATGCCCTCAACCGCTATCTGGCGCAAACCGAGAAGGGTGCGGTGCACGCCGAAGAAGGCACGGACGATCGCGCCGGTTCCGATGCTGCTCCGACATCCTGAAGAAGAGGTTGAATCTTGACTGAATTGCATGATCGTCCGTTTCCGCGGAGCATGCTGATCGCGGTTGCCTCGCTGATCGGGTTTACGATCCTGGCCGTCGCGGTCGCAAGGCTCACAGGCTTTGATCCGAGCCAAGCTCCCGTCTCGCCCGAGGTTGCGGTTCGCGATCTGAGTTTCGTCGAGGTCGGCCAAGGCGACCTGGCGGTCTACGATGCCGAGTCCGGGGTGCTGTTGGAGACACTCCCGCCGGGCGAGGACGGGTTTATCCGCGGGGTGCTGCGGACGCTGGAGCGCGAACGTCGGATGCACAGTGTTGCTCTGGATGGACCCTACCGGTTGAGCCTTCGCGAGAACGGTCGTTTTACCTTGGAGGATCAAACGACCGACTTCTTCATCGATCTCAGGGCATTCGGCCCGACGAACGAAGCCGCCGTCGGCCGATTCCTATCGGCACAGCCGGCGGCTCAGTAAGATTGCGGCCGGGTGTGGGGCGAGCGAAGCCCTCCGCCCGGTCGCCGTCGCGACGACGCGAACACTGCTCGCGCGGCGTCTCGCCTGTTATTATCCGACTCCCCGACCTCGATATTCCGCGTCCGCGGGATCGGCACCGACCGAGCGACACGTCGGTCGATCCTGACCCGGCGTCGGCGAGGTTCTTCGCTGCAAGG
>NZ_JAABRP010000005.1 GCF_011390875.1 Thiocapsa sp. | reverse complement strand
CAAGGCCGGGGTGATCTCGGAAGGAGAGGTGTTCCGATCGCCATCGGCCAGAGAATAGGGCGCATTGCATGCTCGAATATGGTTACCCCGTTCTTTTCGCGCTCGGGCTCTGGTGGTTCAGCACGGGTGTCGTTCTCTATCTGGATAATCTGCCGGGTCGCACCTTTGGTTGGACGATGCTCGGCGGCTCCGCGGTGTTGGCGTTTGCCGTCTTTGCGCTCGTTGTCAGCAGTACCTCTACTTCTCTGAGCGCGGCCTACATCGCCTTTACCTCCGGCGTGGTGGTCTGGGGTGTCTTGGAAATGAGCTATTTCACCGGCCTCTTGACCGGGCCGCGCAAGACGCCGTGCCCACCCGGTTGTGCGGCTTGGAAGCGCTTCGGTCTCGCCATTCTGACCAGCCTCTATCATGAGTTTGCGGTCCTCTCGGCAGTGGCCTTCCTGGTCTTGATCTCCTGGGGCGAGCCCAATCAGGTCGGAACCTGGACCTTCGTTGTCCTTTGGCTGATGCGTTGGAGCGCAAAGCTCAATCTCTTCTTGGGCGTTCCCAATTTGAACGACTGGTTGCCCGAGCATCTGGCCTATCTGAAGTCCTACATGCCCAAGCGGAGCATGAACCTCTTGTTTCCGATCTCGGTGACTCTGGCCACCCTGATTGTGGTTCTGATGGTGTCCCGGGCACTGACTCCGGGTGCGACCGAGTTTGAGGTCGTGAGCCTGATACTCGTGGCGACTCTTTTGGCGCTGGGCATCCTCGAACACTGGTTCCTCGTGCTTCCCTTGCCGGACGAGGCTCTCTGGGCCTGGGCGCTGCCTTCGCGGGATGCCGACGGTGAGCCGGGCGGGGATCCAAACAGCCATCGCGGGCAGGGCGGAACGCGTACCGATGGAACGAAGCTGAGAATGGTCGCTTCCCGAGACCTGTCGCGACCGCAATCGACCTCGCCGTCGTCCCGCCGCCGCGCCGGGCCCGGTCGCAGCGGGGCTCCGATCACGGAGCTTCCATAAACCTCGGTGAAGCGCGCACGAGACCGCCTGCGGGCTTTGATCCGAGGCGGAGACTGGGCTAGGCTTATCCGCATATCGGTCGAGGCGGTGTCGGAAAGACGATGTCGTGGCGCCCGGCGCGGTTGACGCGAATCATATCGAGCTGCTCGGGAATAAGCTAAGGTATGAAGCAATGCGCGCCCGGACGGCGCGATACGAAACGACCCGATTCGGAACTGTTCGAACTCTGGGCCAACGCATCGCGGAGGCATCACGTCCCGGTGCCCTCGCGTCCCGGCGTCATCGCCGGTGTCGCTGGCTCGAAGAGTTCTGCTACGCCCGAGATCGGACTGATGCGGTCAGGCTCGAATGGCCGTTTGCCGTTCGACCCGTTCCTGAGGAATTCTCATGCGTATATTGATGATCCAGCCGAACTATCACTGTGGTGGTGCGGAAATCGCGGGAAACTGGCCACCCGGTTGGGTCGCCTATATCGGAGGTGCGCTCAAGCACGCGGGCATGACGAACATCCGGTTCATCGATGCCATGACCTATGATATTCCGGACGACAAGCTGCGCGAGATCATCCGGGTCAACCAGCCCGACGTTGTGCTGGCCACCGCCATCACCCCGCAGATCTACAAGGCGCAGACCACGCTGCAGATCGCCAAAGAGGTGCTCCCGGACTGTGTCACCGTGCTCGGCGGCATCCATCCGACGTTTATGTACACCCAGGTCTTCAGCGAGGCGCCCTGGATCGACTACATCGTGCGCGGCGAGGGCGAGGAGATCGCTGTCGCACTCCTGCAGTCCATCGAGGCGGGTACCCATCGGCAAGATCGCAAGCGTATCTGGGGTATTGCCTATATCGACGACGATGGCCAGGTCGTCGCGACGCCGGCGCGTCCCGTCATCGAGGACCTGGACACCCTGACGCCGGACTGGTCGCTGCTCGACTGGGACAAGTACATCTACACCCCGCTCAATTGCCGGGTCGCCGTGCCGAACTTCGCGCGCGGCTGCCCCTTCACCTGCCGTTTTTGCTCGCAGTGGAAGTTCTGGCGCAAGTATCGTCATCGCGATCCCAAGAAGTTCGTCGACGAGATCGAAACCCTGGTGCGCGACTACAACGTCGGATTCATGATCCTCGCCGACGAGGAGCCGACGATCTTCCAGAAGAAGTTCGTCGCACTCTGCGAGGAGTTGATCAAGCGCGATCTCCCGCTCCACTGGGGCATCAACACCCGCGTGACCGATATCATGCGCGACCGCGACCTGCTGCCCTTGTACCGCAAGGCCGGTCTGGTCCATGTCTCGCTCGGCACCGAGGCGGTCTCGCAGTTGAACCTCGACACCTTCCGCAAGCAGACCACGGTCGAGCAGAACAAGCTGGCGGTCAAGCTCCTGCAGCAGGCCGGAATCGTCGCCGAGGTCCAGTTCATCATGGGTCTCGAGAACGAGACGCCCGAGACCATCGAGGAGACCTACAAGCTCGCTCAGGACTGGAAGCCCGACATGGCGAACTGGAACATGTACACGCCATGGCCCTTCGCGGAGCTCTTCGAGGAGTTGGGCGACAGGGTGGAGGTTCGCGACTACTCCAAGTACAATTTCGTGACGCCGATCATGAAGCCCGAGGCGATGACGCGCGAGCAGGTACTCAAGGGCGTCCTAAAGAATTATGCGCGCTTCTATATGCGCAAGAGCTTCTTGGAGTATCCTTGGATCAAGGACAAGTTCCGCAGACGTTACATGCTCGGCTGCCTCAAGGCCTTCGCCAAGACCACGGCGTCGAAAAAGTTCTACGACCTCGAGCGGCTCAAGATGAAGGGAATGTCGACGGAGGTGGACTTGGGCTTCGATGCATCCAAGGTTCTCACGGCCGACGAGATCGCGCAGTTGAAGCGGGATCGTCCCGAGTTGTCCGCGGACATGAATTTCAAAGGGACGCCCGTCAAAATCGTGGCATGCGGCGCTCCGGACGATCTGCAGGTTTCGGAATCGGATCTGCCGGTCAAGGCCGCTGTCTCCAAGCCTAAGATGACGGCAGTCCAACCTGACTAACCGGGTTCAAGACATGGCGCCTCCACTCCCTTCAAGCCTGCCGCTCGAGCTTCTCGAGCGGTTCGGACATTTGCCGCCCGGGTGTGCCTTGGCGGCATCGCAAATGGGCGGCGACGCGACCTTCTCGGATTCGAACTACAAAGAAGCGCTCATGGGGCTGCGCGACAGCCCCGACGAGCATGTCTCCGTGTACGTGCACGTCCCCTTCTGTCACGTGCGCTGTCTCTACTGTGCTTGCAACACGACCATCACGCACAGCGAGGAGAAGGTCGACCAATACCTCGATGCCCTCGACCGCGAGATGGGGCTGGTCACCGACATCATCGGCCGTGGTCGTGTCACCGATCAGCTTCACGTCGGAGGCGGTACGCCGAACCATCTCAACGAGCCGCAGTTGGCTCGACTGATCGAGATCGTCGAGCGACACTTCCGGATCTCGGATCGAGCCTGTACCTCGATCGAATGTAATCCGCGACGCACCTCGGCCGGACAGCTCGACCTCCTCTACGGGCTCGGATTCAAGCGCATCAGTTTCGGTGTGCAGGACCTCAACTCCGACGTACAGCGCGCGATCGGCCGCGTCCAGTCGCTCGATATGGTGCGCGACGTCTTTCTGACCGCGCGTGACACTGGGTTCGAGAGCATCAATCTCGATCTGATCTACGGCTTGCCTTTCCAGACGCCGGAGGGGTTTCAGGCGACGCTCGACCAGATCGTGGCGCTCGGGCCGGATCGGGTCGCCTGTTTCAGCTACGCTCACGATCCCGTGAGCAGACCCCATCAACACGCCATCAGTGTGGATCACCTTCCGTCGGTAGCCGAGAAGCTGGCGCTGTTCCATCAGGCTGTGGAGGCATTCTCTGCAGCCGGTTATCGGTGGGTTGGTCTGGATGTCTTCGCGCGCGAGGCCGACGAGCTGACCAGTGCCCAAGACGAGCGCCGCCTCTATCGCAACGCGATCGGCTACACGCCGATGCCGGCCAAGCAGGTGCTTGCCTTTGGTCCAAGCGGAATCGGCGAGGTCGGCGGCGCGCTTGTTCAGAACGCGCCGGACCTCAAGACCTGGCAACGTTGTGTGTCTTCCGGGCTGCTTCCTGTCTCTTGGGGACGTCGGCTGAGCGATCAGGATCGTCGCCGTCGAGAGGCCATCCTCTATCTCATGTGCAACCTCGAGCTCCCCGCGTCATCCGCGCATGGATTGGAGCGCGAGTACGAGAGCCTTTGCCGCGACGGCGGACGCGGCCTGCTCGAGGTGACGGACGACGGCATCCGGGTCACCGAGGAGGGTCGATATCTGCTGCACGGGCTCTGCGTCGAGCAGGACGCGTCCGTTGACTGGGGAAGCACGCAGTGGCGCGCGACGGCCGGGCCGTGAACGCGCCGACCGATTTCGGTGCGATAGCGAGAGTCGGACCCAACGCCGTCATCCGTGTCGCCGAGGCGCTCGGTGAAGCGCGCGGTGCCGATGCCGTGTCGCAGGTCTTCAGGGCCGCTGGGCTCGAACACTATCTGACGACGCCGCCGAGCGAGATGGTCGACGAGCGCGAGGTGACCCGGCTTCAAGCTGCGCTGCGCGAGCAATTGGGACTCGTTGTTGCCCGACCGGTGTCGCACGATGCCGGGTTGCGTACGGGCGATTATCTGCTCGCAAACCGCATCCCGCGTCCGGTCCAGCGACTCCTCACCCTACTTCCCGCCCGTCTCGCGAGCCGCGTCCTGATCTCGGCGATTCGTCGCAACGCCTGGACCTTTGTCGGCAGCGGCGTCTTCGACGGGAAGCCCGGTCGCCCGACCAGGCTGACGGTGACCGATGGTCCGATCTGCCGAGGCGCTTCGGCCAACGAGCCTCTCTGTGATTTCTATGCAGGGAGCTTCGAGCGGCTATTCTCTCGGCTCGTCCATCCGAACGCGCGCGTCACCGAGATTGCATGCCAGGCCAACGGCGCCGAATCCTGTGTCTTCGAGGTTCGCTGGTAGGACGCGCTCTCCGATACCCCGGCCTTCTCGGCGCCTTCGTCGACTCACCAACGACCGACTCTCTTCATCCATCGCCTTGTCGGATCGCCTTGTCAGATCAACGTCGTCTTCTCGGCCGCGTTCTCGCCGGCGGCACCTGTCGAGAATCGCACCGGTGGGCGGGG